>CALCCE010000301.1 GCA_937899835.1 uncultured Flavobacteriales bacterium
AGTTGGAGCCATGGACCTTTTACACCTTACACTTGGGTGACTTCTCCGGGTGCCTTTTATGTAACCATCACCGACTCTTTCGGTTGCAGTGCCCAAGACTCCATCGTGGTGAGTCCTCTGCCTGCTCCTATCATACAAGTGAGCAACGACACCAGCATTTGCCCGCACGATTCGGCTATCCTTTGGGCAAGCAGCTCCACGGGTTCCATTTGGTGGTACTTGACCAATTCCGACACCATTACGGTTTCCAATTCGGGCACCTACCATGCACAGGTAATTGACAGCAACAACTGTCGGGCCTTTGGGATGGTCAATGTCAGCCACTTGCCCCTGCCCAACGTTGCCCTCAGTGCGGATACTGCCGTTTGTCCGGGCGATTCGGCTTTGATGAGCGTAAGCGGTGCCGCTACCTACCTTTGGAGCAATGGCTCCACCAGTACTTCCTCGCTCTACCCTCCTGGAATAGTTTCCGTGATTGGCACCGATACCTTTGGTTGCGCCAGCGAAGACACTGCGCTGGTCACCCAATTGCCGGGTTATTTAGTGACCGGACAGATTTCTGACAACCTGTCCAATCCGGTGAGCAATTCCAAAGTGTTTCTGGTAAAATATTTTGCCGCCCAGGATTCGGTCATCGCGCTCGACTCGGTCTTGACCGATGCGAACGGCAACTACGTTTTTGCCACCACCGAGCCGGAGGTGTACATCAAGGCGGTGCCGGATGTCATCAGCTATCCCAACCTGTTGCCCACCTATTATTCACAAGCTCCGGTGTTCCAACAGGCCGATAGCCTTGTCGTTTTACCCTGTGACACTACCTGGGCCAACATTCAGGCCTTGCCTGGAACGGCTCCCGGAGGGGCAGGCTTCATTAGTGGCTATGTGTATCAGGGAGCTGGAAAATCCGAATTGTGCCAAGGCGACCCCATGGCGCAACTTTCTTTGGTGGTGGTGGATGCCAATGGCAATTGGATAGATCAGGTAACAACCGATGCCTCCGGATTTTTTCAAACGCAAATGCTCTGGCCGGGGAATTACAAATTGTGGCCCGACAAGCCTGGCGTCCTGCTACAGCCTACTCCCGAAATTCAAGTCACTGCTGGCGCAGTGGAGAACCTTCAATTCCACATGAAGGGCAACCTTCTGGAGCTGTGTACTCCAACCGGTTGGAATAGCCTTTCGGAGGTTACGCCTGACATTCAACTGTGGCCCAACCCAAATGCCGGAAACTTCACCTTGCAAACGAATGCATTGCGCGGGGTTGCAACTCATCTTGAAATTATTGATGCGCACGGAGCTGTAGTATCCCGCCAATCAGTGACCTCAGATGGTCAAGGGCGCATTTCACTCTCCATGCCAGACCTGGCGCAGGGTTTATATTTTATAAAAATCGCCTCTAATAAAGGTACTTGGCAGGTCAAATTCATCCGCCAATAGCCCACTTAGAAAACCCAATACCTCAGTAGGCTACTTACTCCTCACAGCCGATACGCCAGTGCGTATCGGCTGTTTATTGTTGCCCTCAGGCACCCTAAGAGGCCTCAGGGCGCGTCTTTTCAACAACTACAGTAAAATATTTTGGTTTACTTGTTCGGAAATTATTTCCGAACTCGCTGGTTGCAACACGGGCAAGGCTCCTCCAAAGGGAGCCTTGTGCATTTCTAACCCTTAAAATTTCGGGCTTTTCGAAGCGCGGCCTTCAAGCGAACATGAACGGCTTCCGGGTCGGGAGTGTAACCAAACTGATCAAGGATGAACTGACCATCTGGCGATAGCAAGACAAAATACGGTTGGGCGTTGACCTGGAACCGATCCTTTTGAAACGTTACGTGTTGTTGTCCCCATGTCATTCCATCCGAGTCCTGCGCATTGACCAGAGCGCGATCGTCACAGAATAAAAATACGGGCACCAAAGAATCGGCCAGCAATTGCTGGTTGGCTGGGTATTGCAACAACACTTCCTCCATTTTTCGGGTAGAAGCCGCATAGAGACGAAACCAAAGAAAAAGTGGCCGCTGAGCCGATTCTGCACAGGCTTGCCCTTCAGAGTATTTCTCAAAGTAGCCCACGCCCTGAGTATTGGGATAATGGCATTCAGCACGCCCCGATGACCTCGTGTTGCATCCTGACCCCAAAGTGACTATCCCGAGGAGGAGCCAAAAGAAATAATTGCCATTACGTTTCAAGTAGCGTTTTTGGAAAAGTAGGGTCCTTTTGATCCACGTTGGATGAAAGAAATAAGGTTAAAATTAAGCTTTTGCTAATAACGCGGCTAATCGTTGGAGCAGCCGTTTGGTAACCTTCAAAACTTTACTTTTTGTTTTACCTTCGGCTGATATGATCCCCAGTGCATTTCGATTGTTGGTGCTGGTGTTTGGCCTTCAACTGTTGGCTTTCACCCTTAATGCCGCCAATGACAACTACCAGATCGGCGGACGTTCCGCTGGTATGGGGCATGCCTCTGTAACGCTAAGCGACTTGTGGGCGGGACATCACAACCAGGCAGGCTTGGCGTGGTTGAAACGACCGGAGGCGGGCATCTACTACGAAAACCGTTTTTTGGTGCGCGAGCTGGGCCTCCGTGGTGCCTTGGTTGCGGTGCCGGTAGGAGCAGGCGTTTTTGGCCTCGAAGTGCAAAATTTTGGCTATTCGCTCTACCGGGAAAGCAAGTATGGCTTGTCTTACGCGCGCAAACTGAGCCCCAAAGTGGCCATCGGCGTACAGCTCAACTATCAGCGTACCCGAATTGCTGAAAACTATGGTAGCAACGGTATCCTTACCGGTGAAGTAGGGGTTCGGGTAAAAGTCACTCCTGAATGGACCATGGGCGCTCATGTGTTCACTCCCTCCCGATCGAGAATTGCCGATTTTGACAATGAGCGGGTGCCCACCATCTTGCGCATCGGTACCGACTACCGTTTTTCAGAAAAAGTGATGCTGGCCATAGAAACTGAAAAAGACCTGGACCAAAAACCCGTGGTAAAGGTGGGCGCAGAATATCAGATTCTTGAAGTAATGTTTATACGGGCAGGCATTGGAAGCAATCCTTACCGCAACTCTTTTGGTTTTGGATTCAAATTCAACGAGGTGACCATCGACCTTTCGGCCGCTTACCATGAAGTACTGGGTTATTCGCCCCAAGCCTCACTGTCGTATCGAATTCCGTGACCCTATGAACTGGAAAACGCTTTTGGGCATCGGTTGCTTGTGGTGTTGCCTGGCGCCTACGGCATGGGGGCAAACTACCCGGGAAGAAGAGAAAAACCAGATCATTGAATACCGTATCGAGCTCATCGCCGAGAACCTGGAAGCCGAAGAGCTGGATTTCACCACGCTTTTTGACGAGTTGAGTTCCTACTACGATCGTCCGCTCGACCTCAACTCGGCTACTGCCGAGGACTTAGGCGCGCTTCACCTACTGAACGAATTCCAGATCAACGCCCTTTTCGAGCACCGCAGAATTGCTGGTGACCTGATCTCCATCTACGAATTGCAGGGCATCAAAGGTTTCGACCTTTATACCATTCGGCTCGTTCTTCCCTTTGTGAAAGTAGGAGGGGATTTGGAACGGGTGCAACTTTCGTGGAAAGAGGTAAGCTCCAACGGCAGCCACGAATTGCTGCTGCGCTACATCCGAGTTTTGGAGGAGCAGGAAGGCTACACTCGATTGCCGGAAAACAACGGCTATTTGGGCGACCCCAACCGTTACTATGCGCGCTACCGGTTTACCTATGGCCGCAACCTTTCAGTAGGCTTTACGGCTGAGAAAGATGCAGGCGAAGAGTTTTTTATTGGCTCCCAAAGCCGCGGATTCGATTTTTATTCGGGCCACGCCTACCTGGGCGACTATGGCCGTTTGAAACACGCGGTAGTGGGCGACTACCAACTACAGTTTGGACAGGGGCTCACGTTTTGGTCGGGCCTGGCCTTTGGCAAATCGGCCGACCTGCGTTCCATCAAACGCAACGCGGTATCGGTGAAGCCCTACACCTCGGTGGATGAAAACCTTTTTTTGCGAGGAGCAGCCACTACCGTGGAAGTGATGAAGAACCTGGAAGCCACCGTTTTTTACTCTTCCAAAAACATTGACGCCAACCGCATCAACGGCACCGATACGCTGGATGGTGAGGTACCACTCATCGTGAGTTCCTTTCAATTGTCGGGGTTTCACCGCACCGAAAACGAAATCGAAGACCGAAAATCACTCGGTGAGCGCCTCTATGGGGGCAACCTGCGTTACCGCACCCGCTCCTGGCAAATTGGTGCCACCGGAGTGCGCCAGGAACTCGACGGGGAAGTGAGCCGCAACCTCTCCATTGCCAATCAGTTTGATTTCAACAACAACGAAAACCTCAACCTGGGCATAGACGGCAACTGGGTGTGGCGCAACTTCAATTTCTTCGGCGAAGTGAGTCGCTCCCAAAACGGAGCCATG
This sequence comes from uncultured Flavobacteriales bacterium, assembly GCA_937899835.1. GTDB lineage: Bacteria > Bacteroidota > Bacteroidia > Flavobacteriales_G > Salibacteraceae > CALCCE01. The sequence continues at coordinate 4,436 of CALCCE010000301.1, forward strand.
GCCTACCTCAGTGGTGCCATGATCAGCCTCGACCCGCGTTTTAGCCTTTACGTGCTCCACCGCAATTTTGCCCGCGATTTTCATTCCATCACCAACAATGCTATTGGCGAAAACAGCCGCAACGTGAACGAACGCGGCTTATTTATTGGTGCCGAGGCCCGCCCTTTTCGAAAGATTACCCTCACCGCCTACCTCGATCGGTTTCGCTTCAATTGGTTGCGGTTTCGCAGCGATGCCCCTGATTACGGTCACGAAATTTTACTACAAGCCAACTACAAACCGACCCGAAGTATTGAAGCCTACGTACGCTACCGACAAGAGGTAAAAGGCCGCAACGAAGCGTCTGGCGACAACGATATTCGAGAGTTGCTGCGGGCCAACCGACAGTATACCCGATTCCAAATCAGTGTGAATGCCTCAGAGGGCTTCCGTTTTCGTAGCCGGCTAGAATTTTCGAATTTCAACCTGGGAAGCGATGTTGCCGAACAAGGCTATCTCGCCTATCAGGATGTTTCTTACCGTCCCAAGGGCAAGCCCATACAGCTAACGCTGCGCTACTCGCTGTTTGATACCGATGGCTATGATTCGAGAATCTATGCCTACGAAAATGATGTGCTTTACTTCTTTAGTGTGCCTGCTTTCTACGATCGGGGTAGCCGAGCTTATTTGCTGATGCGCTATCGAATTCGTAGAGGATTGCACGTTTGGCTGCGCTATTCGCAAACTTTTTACGACAACCGGACCCCGATTGGCTCAGGCCTGGAAGCCATTGATGGTGATTTGCGCTCCGAAATCAAAGCACAACTTCGGTACAAGTTTTAGGTTTCCTCGCCGATTATAAAGCCTACCTTTTCTAAATGCTCCCAATAATTGGGATAAGACTTCGATACTACACCGGGATCATTGATTTTCACCCGACCACAACCAAAGGCCAAGGGTGCCAAGGCCATGGCCATGCGGTGGTCTCCATAAGTTTCAAATTGAACATCGGCCGGAAAACGCAGTGAGCGGCTCCGCAATTCCAGTTGATCGGGTAAGGACTTTACAGCAACGCCCAGTTTAGAAAGCTCGTTGTCCAAAGCTTGAATACGATCAGTTTCTTTCACCCGCAAAGTGCGCAACCCTGTCATGTTGGCCGGTAAACGCAACCCTACCGCCACGGCGGCCAATGTTTGGACCAAATCGGGAAACTCAGTTCCATCCAAACTGAGGCGATCAACTTCAGCGTACTGCGATTTGTACAAACGCACGCCATCCTTTTTAAATTCAGATTTTACCCCAAGCGGCTCGAACAACGAAGCCACTACCCGGTCTCCTTGCCAACTGTAATCTTTCAAGCCTTCCAGAAACACTTCTCCCCCATTGCTCAAGGCGAGAATTTCGTACCAATACGAAGCTGCACTCCAATCCGCCTCCACCAAAATTGGCCGGGCCTTGAGAACACCAGGGTGTACCACTATCCTGCGGTAACTCACCGATACTTTTATCTGATACCAGCGCAACACTTCTATGGTCATTTGCAGGTAGGGCCGGGAAACCACTTCACCCTCCAACAAAATTTCAAGAGGCGCATCCAGCGAAGGTGCAATCAGCATCAAAGCGGTAAGGAATTGACTGCTGGTGCCTGCTTCCATGCGCAACGTAGTGCCACTCAGTTTTTTTCCTTTTATCTGCAGGGGTGGATAGCCTATTTCTTCAAGGTATTCGATATCGGCCCCCAACTTTCTCAACGCATTCACCAAACCCTCAATCGGCCGTTTTTTCATTCGCTCATCGCCGGTGAGGATCCATTCGCCGGGTTGAGTACTCAAGAATGCAGATAAGAAACGCATGGCTGTTCCGGCTCTACCCACATCCATCACCCGTTCCGGCTGTTGGAGCAATCGATTGAGTACCACTGTATCGTCCGAATTGCTCAGGTTACCGATCAAGAGGTCCGAACCCGCAATGGCTTGACAAATGAGCAAGCGGTTGCTAATACTTTTGGAGGCAGGAAGCGAAAGGCGGCATACTTTAAGGGCTCTGGGAGCTCTTACGCTATGAATCATGTTTTTTTGTTGGAGAGGGAGTCCACTGGTGCGCAAGTTGTCGGTAGTGTTGCAAGGCTTCGCGAATAGAAACTTCGGGGCATTCTACGTCGATAACAGTTTTGCCTATCGACTCCAACAACACAAAGCGTATGGAATTACCCTGATTCTTTTTGTCAAAAGCCATGAGCTCAACTATTCGATCTTCCGCATTTACCGGGACATGAATTGGTGAAAAGTATCGAAAGGTGTAGGCGGTATACGCATCCAGATCAATTTGGTTCAACTTACTGTGTTTCACGGACAAAAAGCCTTCGCAAATCATTCCCAGGGCGACCGCCTCACCGTGAAGAATTGGTTGCTCTTGCTCCAGAAAATAGCTTTCTACTGCATGACCAATGGTGTGACCAAAATTCAAGATTTTTCGAAGACCGGATTCCAGTGGGTCTTGCAACACCACATCGTTTTTAATTTTGAGAGAGTGCGCAATCAAACGATCGCGCGCTGGCCCAAAGGGGCTTTCTTGCTCTTGTAACATTTCCCAAAAGAGAGGATCGGCAATCAACCCGTGCTTGATGCTTTCGGCCAACCCAGAGTGCAACTGCGCCTGGTCAAGGGTATCTAAAAAAGCAGGACAAACAAACACCGCTACTGGATTGGCAAATACACCTACCTGGTTTTTGTGAGGGCCGAGGTCTACTCCCACTTTACCGCCCACCGAAGCATCCACTTGTGCCAGCAAAGTAGTAGGCATTTGCAAAAAGTCGATGCCCCTTTTGAAGGTGGCTGCCACAAAGCCTCCCAAATCGCCGATAACGCCTCCACCAAGGTTTATGAGTAAAGCATGCCGATCGGCCTTGCCATCCAATAAGGCTTGCCACACCAAATGGCAAGTTTTGAGTTTTTTATGCGTTTCGCCAGCGGGAATTTCAATCACAATTGCTTCGCGCAGCAGCGGCACCTGCTCTATCACCAGAGGCAAACAGTGTTCTCGTGTATTTTCATCCACCAATATAAACCGAGAAACACCACTGTATTTTTCGCGCAGCAACTCCTGAAGTTCTGGCAAAACAGCACTCCCCACCCAAATAGGATAACTGGAGTTGAACACCCGAATGGACGTGTTGGTAGGCATAGATTGGCTTCGAAGAATGAAATTAGATAAAGGGGAGAAGAAATCCACTCTATAAGGAGCAAATCTCTGTTGAAAAATTTCAATATTGACAAGTAAGCCATAATTCTATGCATTTCACTGCTGCTTTTCTATCTTTAATCGCATGATCCGTATCCTTGCGATAGGGCTGCTCACCAACTTGGTGATCGCTTGTCAGTCTACTCCCTCACCTTCACCAACCTCCGTCTCTGACACTTCCCCAGTTACCTTGAAAATTGTAGGCATTGCACAAGATGCCGGATACCCACAAGCCGATTGCCACAAAACCTGTTGCCAACAAGCCACCCGGCAACGTGTATCGTGTGTGGGCATCATCGATCGACAAAACGAAGCCTTCTGGATGCTGGATGCCAGTCCGGACTTCACCAGCCAATTGGCCGACCTGCAACAAACCGCCGGAGCGGAAGCTCAGTTTGCGGGCGTATTGCTCACCCATGCGCACATTGGTCACTACACGGGACTGATGTACTTGGGCCGGGAGGCCATGGGCGCCAGGCAAGTACCCGTTTGGGCCATGCCCCGCATGGAGAATTTTTTGAAAACCAACGGTCCGTGGAGCCAACTGATCACCCTCAAAAACATCGAAATCAGTCAATTGGCCAACAATCAAAATCAGCCCTTATCTTCAGTGGTGCGAATCACGCCTTGGGAAGTTCCTCACCGGGATGAATTCTCGGAAACGGTGGGCTTCTTCATCCAGGGTCCCAACAAAACCGCTCTCTACCTTCCGGATATTGACAAGTGGAACCGTTGGGAGCGGGATATAGTCGATTTGATCGATCGCTTGGATTACCTGATCATCGACGGCACCTTCTTTGCCAATGGAGAAATTCCCAACCGGGACATGAGCGAAATTCCCCACCCTTTTGTCGAAGAAAGTATGGCCTTGTTTCATCAGTTGAAGCCCGAACA
>CALCCE010000302.1 GCA_937899835.1 uncultured Flavobacteriales bacterium
GGTTGAATTGCCGGTTCATCCAAGTGAAGTTGACGGGCAGCTTGGCGCGGTGGGCGGCATCCTTGGCCATGTCGAGCGCGCGACCGGAAATGTCACCGCCTACGATGGGCACCTCCGAAGGACTTTCGCGCACGATGGCCTGGGTGTAGAGCTTCTTCCACAAGGTTTCGTCAAAATCTTTCCAGGTCATAAAACCGTAGCGTTTCCGCTGAATGCCGGGCGCACGGTTGGCGGCCATCAGTCCAGCTTCGAGCACAATGGTGCCGCTGCCACACATGGGGTCGACCAGGGGTGTTTTGCAGTCCCAGCCGGCAATGAGCAGCATGCCTGCCGCCAGCACTTCGTTGAGCGGAGCCCGGTGGCCCGGAGCGCGGTAACCCCGCCGGTGCAGGGACTCTCCGGAGCTGTCGAAAGAAAGGGTGAAATCGGTATTGGAAACGTGGAGGTTGATGCGCAAATCGGGAAACTGCGTATCCACCGAAGGGCGCTTGCCGGTTTGGTTGCGGAAACGGTCGACCAGCGCGTCTTTGGCGCGGAGGGCTACGTATTTCGAATGCCGGAAAATGGGAGACGATACCGTGCTGTCAATGGCAAAGGTTTGATCGAGGCGCAACCATTTTTCCCAAGGAAAGCGGTTCAAAATCCGGTAGAGCTGGTCTTCATCCGGTGCCGTGAACCGTTGGATGGGCACCAGTACCCGCAAGGCGGTGCGCAGGTGCAGGTTGGCTTTGTAGAGCCCTTGCAAATCGGTGTGGGCGACTACTGCCCGTTTCACCGGCTGCACGTCTTCTAAGCCAAGGTTGCGCATTTCGGTGGCCAACACCTCTTCCAGGCCATGAAAGGTTTTTACGATCAACTCCATGGCTTCAAAGAAACGCTTTTCGAAGCAAACCGTTGGTGAAAGCCCATCCTTCAAAGGCGAGAAATGTACCGCAGCTTCACCGTTGCATGACGGAGAAGGCCGCCCAGATTTTAGGGGAGGATGTGCGGGGATTTTGGAGCAACGCACGTTGAGCTTGTGCCAGGGCCTCTCCTTCGTCTTCGCTGGGCCAAAGGGTGTAAAACTGGTCCATCAAACGATAGGTGTGCTCGTCGTAGATTTTCCAGCGCGATACCAGAATACGCTCCGCACCGGCGTACAACAATCCATGCCCGAAACCGACCAGACCTTCGCCATACACCACTTCGCCGGCTCCGCTTTCGCAGCTGCTCACCACCACCAGTTTTGCCTTCAGGTCGAGGGGGTAAAGCTCTGTGGTGTAGAGCGAACCATCTTCGGTGGAATCGGGGGTGGCAAAGGCCAAACTGGAAAGGCGTGGATCTGCTTTGGGGTAAAACCCATGCGAGGCTAGATGAATGACATCATAATGAGGTGCCAGGGCTTTGAATTCGCTCTCCCGGGCTTGATCGTAGATTTTCAATACCGGTTTGGCACCTTGTTCGAGCATGCGGTTTTGAATCATTTGAAGCTCTTTAGCGGTCTCAGGCAATGGCCGCAACCCGACTTCACTTCTCCGCAAACGCCTTCCTCGGGTGACGGCATCGCTGGCATTGGGATCCATGAATACCGGAGCAAACCCTAAAAATTGCATCCCTGTCAAAGCCGCTGTTCGGCTGGTGCGATCGAGGTTGGTAGAGGAATAAGCGTATTGAACCGCCGTTCGGTTGACCAGAAAAGGCCATTGCCCAAAAGCCCGAAAAGGATCATCCACAGGTTGCTCCAACAGCGCAGCAAAGGGCAAGTGAAAAAGCTTGCCGGAGGGCACAATGGTCCAATTGGTGGCGCGTTCAATGGCCGGAGCCAAAGGGGAGATCAGCAACTGGTAAAGTGCTGCTCCTTCCTCTGCCATTTGCTCCTTCCGATTTTTGCGAATAGCGGATAAAAAACGGCCCTGTAGGGCTTCCCAATTGGTATCCAACTCATGGATCACAAACCCTCCCGGACCAGAGGCCAAGGCAAAGGTGGCCTCTTCAGTTTCGAGAAACTGCAAAAACGCCTGGTTGGGCTCGGGTTGGTACACCCGGCTTTCCATGTTGGGTTGAAACACCGCAAAGTCGGGCAGTTGGTTGAGGAGGCGTTGCAGGAAAAAATCATATTCAATTTGCTTGCTCGAAAAGAGGGTCTTCAAGCTATCTTTAACTGCATTGGCTTCCCGCTCCCGAAAGATGAGCAGTCGCAGCTGGCTCATTTCTCCATACAGCTGATCGCCTTTGGTCAGCAGGGAATCGGAGAGGGTTTCGCGGGCTTCTTCCAATGCCATGAGGCCACTAAGGCGCAACACATTGGCCGAACTGGCTAAGTAAAGGGCCCGTTGCCACCACACCGGATCAGGGTCTACTTCAAACTGTGCCTGATAGACTTTCATGCCCAGGGCGTAAAGTCCTTTTTCTTCCGCTGAGCGGCCCAGGTAATTGGCCGAAAGGCGGGTTAATATGCGGCCGTTGTTTAAGCTCACCGCCCGTTTAATGGCCGCAGCAGCACTGTCTAAATCCAAAATATTACCCTTATCTCGGAAACGTTGGTACCAAACGGTCGCCCGAAGTTTCTCTAAATGCACCACTTGGGTCATCAAATCACCAATCAATGCAGGATTGTCGAGTGTGCCCAATCGGGCAGCGATATAATGGAGGCTTTTGGTTCCTTCACGCAACACTGCTTCGGGTTGATCGAATGCATCTAAGGCAGATATATAATCAGTGGTGTAAATGCCATAGCGTATAAGGGAATAGCTGTTAGCACTCAGAAGCGCGGATTTTTCAAGGTAAAACAAGGCTGAATCAGCCCGACCTTCCAGCTGAAAATAACGGCCTTTGAGCCGGTAAAGCCGGGCAGAAGCTTTGTTGGGTGGCAGGTAAAGCCGCTGCACTGACTCAAACTTTTTCAAGGCCTTCGCAGCTCCTGCCGCATCCTTGCGCTGCACACAGTGCATCATTTCAATGGAGTTGAAAGAAAGGTATTCCCTTCCGGTAGAGTCTTGATTGGCTTCCCACTGGTATTTTTTAGCCAGACGAAAGGTAGAATCACCCTCCACAAATTGTTTGGCATCGTAGTGATACAAGCTGAGCTTGAGGTACAGGTTTCCCAATACGTAATTGGGCTCCTGGTTGGCCTTGGCATAACGTATGGCTTCCTTCCCGTAGGAGATGGCCCGCAAGGCGTCTGAATCCCGGTAGAGGGAGAAGGCCCAAAAATCCATGAGATCGCTCTTCAGGGGTTGGGCTTGCTCCACGGGTATTTGCTCTAGCAACTCAGAGGCACGCTTCAGGCACTTGCGGTGTTGGTAAAACTGTCCGGTTCTTCGGTAACCAACATTGAGGCCCAATTGAATTTTAAATTGTAGCACCGGATCTTTAAAGCCCATGGTATCCATGCGCTGAAAAACGGCTCCGCTATTTTCATACTGTCCTGTGGCCATGTAGGCATTGCCCAACGAAAGCAATACTTCTCCTTTGGCTGTATCCGGGCCCATCTGTTCCAAACAGGCACTCAAAGTGTCGCGCACTTCCGTAATCACCTGGTAGCTTTTACCAGTCATCATCAGGCAGGCGAGGTGCCGCTTCCAATACTTGCAATAGTTGGAGCAGTCGTTTTGCTGCAAATGCCAATGTGCCACCTTTCGGTATTGGCGCGAGGCCTCCGAAAAGTTTTGATTTTGGTAGTTGACGTAGGCGGAGTCTTCCAAGGCGCTCCAAGGCGCTTGGGCGGAGAGGTCGACAGCGACAAATAGTAGTATGAAAATGGGTAGTGTTCTGAGGAGTAGGTTTTGGTTTTGGTGGAGGATCAATGGATGGTGAATTTATGGATATAGACCAGCTCTTCCCCGGTTTCCAATTGCCAGTAATAGAGGCCGGGGGTGCTGGGAAGTTGCAAAGTGTAGGCTTGGTCTTCGGCCACATAGTTGGCTACCGGACGGCCGCGGTTGTCCATTAAAGACAGGGTAAGCGTTTCGGATAGTGTACTTTTCCACTGGAAGCGGCAGGAATCTCCGGCAGTTAACGAATCTTCGGGAGCAGGGTGTAGCACCTCAATGTCAGCGTATCCTCTTAGGGTGGGGGCTATCAGGCCTTCCAGCTCTTCAAAAACCAAAAACGTTGGTCCGGTTGCTTTAGCTACGGTTTTAGCGCTGCTTTTCACGTTTTCTACTGCGGGTGCTTCGGGAGTTTCAGCGGGTGGTGAAGCAGGCGCTGTAGTATCGGTTTTTTCTTCTGCAATTGGTGCATTTCCCGCATCCGGATTGCTATAAGCCCACCACAAACCGATAAACAAAGCTACTCCTGCGGCCAGCAAGGCAATTTGGATGGGGCTTGGATAAACGGTGCGCGGCTGCAGCAAACGCTCCTTTTTTTGGTCTTCGCCAATGGCTTTGAGTTGCGCTTTCCAGCCTTCGGCCATCACCGCTTCGGCCATGAGGCGGTATTCTTCCCAGGCGGATTTCCATTCCGGATTGTTTGCGATGCGCTGTTCCAGCTCCTCCTGTTGCGCAGGGTTGAGCTCATTGCGCCAGTAAGCATCAAACCATTCTTCGCGACTCATTTCTGAAAGTTTTTAAGTTCCTTAAACAAGCCGCAGAGGTCGCGCAAGCGGCACAGGCAACGGGCTTTCTTATTTTTGGCGGCTTGCACACTTCCCAGGCGGTAGTGTGCCCTTATTTCTTCCATCGACCATCGCTCGAAGTAGAACAAGTGTAAAATTTCCTGACACTCCGAACCCATTTCCCGCAATTGCGCTCGTACCGTGGCCAGCGATTCACTGTGGTCTTCTTTGGCCTGGTTCTCCGACATCCAGGGTTCTATTTGGTCTTCCTTTAGCTCTTTTCGGAGTCGCTTTCGTGAACGCAGTTGTTTGAACCAAAGGTTTTTTACAATCGAAAAAAGGTAGGCTTCCAGGCTGGCTTCCTCCATGGTTTTGTTTTTACGTACCCCTAAGGTGAGCTCGATGAGGCCTTCTTGAAAGGTATCTTCTGCATCTTCTTCAGAGCCGGAATTGGACAGTATCCATTTTTGAATACCAGGATAGCTCTCCTTGTAGAAGTAGGTAAATATTTCCCGCTGATGGGACGGATTGTCCGAACGTAGGTACGCTATACGGGAAAGGTTAGCATGAGGTGGTGATTTTCCCAAGTTGAAACGGTTTGAATGGGCAAGGAGCGTTTCTGCATTTTTTATTAAAACGGTGGGAGACTCCATAATAGTTTGTAAGAGGGCCTATTTTCCAGATCAATATTAAGTGAACTCTTGGAGCTTTGAAATACCCAATTGTTTACAAGCTCCGCTGCATTCTGTTTCGGGCAGTTTGCCACAAGCCCTTTCGGGATTTTTTGCCGCTACCTGTACACTGCCGGTATTTAAGCAGAATAAATTGGGGTTTAGGATCTAGCATCATGACAATTTAGTTACTCTCAACCGGAGTAAAAGCGCTTTTTAAGAAAATTTCAACTTTTTTCATCCGGCTGATTACCTTCTCATTTGTCGGGGTATTTAGAAATACAAGACTTACTGTCGCAAAAGCATTGAAGCTACTCCAACCTCAACGCTGATAGATGATTTTCGACCGGTAAGGTTCTTTTTGGATCTGATGGAAATGCCAACCAGCCAGAAGACCTGCCGGTTCGTTTTTTGCCCTGTGCGAAAAGGAACCTTTCAAACAAGCAACCTTTTTAATTCACCATTTAATCACTTGTTATTATGAAAGTTTTCTTCAGCTGTTATCACAGCACCCGTCGACCACTTATTGTGGGCCTTGCCTTTGCAGGATTTCTTTTTACTCAAGCCTGCCAACCCGACCCTGAGATTTTGACGCCAGGGAATACTTCTGTGGAACAGAACACCACCCTAGAGCAATCCGATGATTTGCAATCAGGAGAGTTCACGGCTACCCACTACTATGCCGATGGCTCCCAAGCGGTAATACCCGCTTTGCCGGTAGAAGAGGCTTTGCCCGGTTTCGACCTTTCGAGCATTCCCTGGAAAGGGGGCACCAGTGCCGGCCGCACCAACGACCCTAACGGTACTTTCGCCGGGGAATGCTGTGTTGTTCGAAATGTGGCGCCTTTTCCACCCTCGATTCCCATAGATGGTATTACGTTCAACCTCGGTGAGTTTGATGCTGGCATTGTTTTGGGCAACCGCGTCCGCTACCACTATTTGTTCATTCTCCGTGAGCCGGAGACAGGATTAATTGTGTCTTCCAGCTTCATTCCCGATGAGCATGTAGGGGATGATTGTGAAGCTTTACTCAGTTCCAGCATTACCTATAAATTGAATTCGATTTTCATTGGAAACACACTTCAGGCTCAAATTGTACGCCAATTCCGCTACAACTCTTTCCAGACGCCTGGTGTGGTGGTCGAAACATGTTCCATTACCAACTTCAACGTTGTACCCGCGAATTGCTAGTGGCACTTCTTGTTAAATTACGGGGATTTCTATAGCGGGAAATGCTCATGCAACTTGCGTAAACGCCATCTGGGAACTACCGATCCCAGGTGGCGTTTTTGTTTGATCGCCCTCCATCCAAGTGAGAAAATTGAAATTATATGGTGAATGGTGATTACCTCCTGTCATTGTCGGGTACTTACGGGCGAGTACTCAACGTGGAAGTGTTGTTGGTTTGAGTCGACCATTCCGCAGGCTTCCCAATTCAACTATAGTTGACCCCACAATGGGGTTTGATTCATCCATTTTAATCAAAAAACAACTTGTATGTACGTATTGAATTATCGACGAAGCGCCTTGACAAATACCCGATTATTGGGTAGCCTTTGCCTGGCATTCGCGTTGTTTTCATTTAGCTCTTGTACGAAAGAGCAAAACACAATCACTCCTGGGAATACAGCCCCACAAGAAGCTCAGGAACAAGATCCGATCAATTACCGCATTTCGCACTTAAAATCGGGAGAAGTCGTTGCCGTAACGTATTACGACGATGGCAGTCGAAGCCTCGCGGAACAGGTGGATTTGGCCGAATTGTACCCGGGTATGGATTTGTCGCCAATTCAGGAACAAAGCCCGGGTGAGACCTCGGGCCGCAGGTCCAACTCCAACGGTGGCATTGGTCCCGGTGGTGGCCCTACCGGCCCTAAAGTACCCAAGTGCTGTTCCCTGTTCAATTTAGAGGCGGTTTCTGCACCCAACCAACAACTTAGAGACGGTGTAGCGTTTGAACGTGGCGAGGCCAACCTTGGCAACCCACAATTGATCACCAATATAGAATGGTTTTACCAGCTAAAGATTCTTGACATTCCGTCCAATCAACCGGCATTTAGTTCACAGGTTTTCCGCGATTACCATGTGGGAGCTTCGTGCGCCAATCCAGTGCGAACGGTGATTTATTATGATTTACCGGACGGGAATTGTGGAGACCTTTTTACGGCACAAGTCAGCCGTTGGTATGTGGGCAACCTGCCCTTCGATCTGGGTCCCAGCGTTTACAATTGCCGTAGGGAATCCATTATGGTGCGCACCACTTACGAAAACGGGGTAAACTGTAATTAAATTCCTTCTTCTTGATTCAAAGTTAACCCGACTTTGAAGCCAGTGTCCCCCTTGGCCAGGGTAGTGCCGGGGGGGATTTTTTTTCACCCATTTTTTCTCCAGGAGATTACCTTTTGATTTCTCGCGGTATATACTGTAGACCGGCGCGTCCGGCTTTACCTAACCACCTGTTTATCCAAATGAGACCTTGCCAATGAATTAAAATTCACTTCCCGTTTTTCAGCTGGCCCCAGTACCCAATTCCTTTTTTAAGCTACCCAATACAGCCAACATGAAAAACAAATTCTCTTGCCCTGGCGCATCTTTTTTGAGGAGTTTCTCCCAAGAAAGCTTTGCCAACCCTGTTCCTTAGCGTTGAGTTCTAACCGAACAACTACTTCAGTTCTCACCGAAGTAGCTACTCTGCATTCTTTCTTATACCCCTATTCTCAACTTAACGCATTCAAATCATGCATAGAAAATACTCCTTTGGAGTGATCGGACTATTGTTGATGGTTTTCACCTTTAGTTCGTTGAGCACTAATGCTCAAACCTCCTTTTCCTCAGACACCAATTGCGCGGCTACGCTCAGTGCCAACTTCCAAGCCTTCGAATTGCTGGAAGGAGCTCCTTGTGGCTACAACTTCTTTCAAGATGTTTCTGGCGATCCAGGGTGCACCATCACCAATTACAGTTGGAATTTTGGCGATCCGGCTTCGGGAAGTGCCAACACTGGCACCGGAGGCTTTATCCAACACTTCTTCACCGGTTCGGGTGTTTACGAGGTGTGCCTTATCGCTGAGCAAACCTGCGGAACCTCGGTTTGCTACGACACCATTTGCCAAACCATTACAGTAAATTGTGGCGGTTGCCTGGTTGAGCCCACCGCTAGCTTCCAAGCCTTCGAATTGTTGGAAGGAGCACCCTGCGGCTACAACTTCTTTGGAAATGCCACGGGAGACACCAATTGCACCATCACCAACTACCTTTGGAATTTTGGCGATCCGGCTTCAGGAAGTGCAAACACCGGAACGGGAACCTTTATCCAGCACTTTTTTACCGGTTCAGGAACCTATGAAGTGTGCCTCGTAGTA
>CALCCE010000303.1 GCA_937899835.1 uncultured Flavobacteriales bacterium
AAGGATGCGCCACTAAAAAATTGGAAAAGGGTGCGCCACCTCAAAATGGAAGAAGGGTGCGCCACCGCAGTGGTACTGAGTACTTGGCGCTCCACCCCATGTGCCACGACTGTAAATGGTATCCATCTGCTCCTCAGATCGTACACCTTAATCTTAGCTTAGCTTCGCTGAAAGCACTTTTAGAGAATAGGAATCAGTCGTTTTGTCAGCTGGCATTTACTTCGTATGCTATCTATTGTTTAATTTTGCGGCACAGAGCGTTTTTAATCATCCCAATTAAAAAGAAGAAAGTAAGGTTCATGAGCAAATACAGTGAGTACTTAACAGAAATCGAGGAAAGAAAAGGGCAGTCACTACATCCCAAGCCAATTGATGGAGCTGACCTGCTGAGTGAAATCATTGAACAAATCAAGGATCCGAATCATGAACACCGAGCGGCATCACTTGATTTTTTCATTTACAACGTGTTGCCCGGTACCACCAGTGCTGCCGGGGTAAAAGCACAATTCTTGAAAGAGATCATCCTCGGACAAGTTACCCTTGAAGAAATTACTCCCACTTTTGCCTTCGAACAACTGTCGCACATGAAAGGCGGACCTTCCGTTCAAGTGTTGCTCGACCTTGCTTTGGGTACCGATGAAGCCATCGCACAGGATGCGGCTCAAGTACTCAAGACCCAGGTTTTTCTCTACGAAGCCGACATGGAGCGCCTGGAAAAGGCCTATCGTGATGGAAGCGAATTGGCCAAAGACCTGCTCGAAAGCTACGCGCAAGCTGAGTTTTTTACCAAGCTGCCCGAAATAGAAGAAGAAATTGAAGTCGTCACCTTTGTGGCGGGCGTAGGCGATATTTCCACCGACTTGCTTTCTCCGGGTAGTGATGCTCACTCCCGGTCGGACCGGGAGCTCCACGGCCAATGTTTGTTTGAACACAACAAAGAACGGCAACAAGAATTGTTGGCGGTTCAGGCGGCACACCCCGACAAACGGGTGATGCTGATTGCCGAAAAAGGCACCATGGGGGTAGGTTCTTCCCGGATGTCGGGGGTGAACAACGTGGCCCTTTGGGTCGGAAAACAAGCCAGCCCTTACGTTCCCTTCATCAACATTGCGCCAGTGGTTGCCGGCACCAACGGCATTTCCCCTATTTTCCTCACCACGGTTGGGGTAACGGGTGGCATCGGTTTGGACCTCAAAAACTGGGTCAAGAAATTGGATGCTGATGGCAATGTGGTGATGAACGAAGATGGTGAACCCGAATTGGAACAAACCTATTCAATAGATACCGGTACGGTACTGACCATCAACACCAAAGAGAAAAAACTCTACAAGGGTGATCAAGAGCTAAAGGACATCTCCGGTGCACTTACGCCCCAGAAAATGGAGTTCATGAAAGCCGGCGGATCCTATGCGATCGTCTTCGGCAAAAAGCTGCAAACCTTTGCCGCTAAAACGCTGGGCATTGATATGCCACTGGTCTTTGCGCCTTCCAAAGAGGTATCGCACGAAGGCCAGGGCCTCACGGCGGTAGAAAAGATTTTCAATAGAAATGCGGTAGGTACTTCCGGTGCCACCCTGCACGCCGGTTCTTACGTTCGGGTAGAAGTCAACATCGTTGGCTCCCAGGACACTACCGGCCTGATGACCTCACAAGAGTTGGAAATGATGGCCGCCACGGTAATCTCACCAATTGTAGATGGTGGCTACCAGTCGGGGTGTCATACCGCTTCGGTATGGGATATAAAATCGCAGACCAACATTCCAAGGCTGATGAAGTTCATGAACGACTTCGGCCTCATCACTGGGCGTCATCCCGAACACAAGTATGCTCCACTCACCGATGTGATCCATAAAGTGCTCAACGACATCACGGTCGACGATTGGGCCATCATCATTGGTGGTGACTCCCATACCCGGATGTCCAAAGGAGTAGCTTTTGGGGCCGACTCTGGTACCGTGGCACTGGCGCTGGCTACCGGTGAAGCGTCAATGCCCATTCCCGAATCGGTGAAAGTCACCTTCAAAGGGGAGATGAAAAAATACATGGACTTCCGCGATGTGGTGCACGCTACCCAATCGCAAATGTTGAAGCATTTTGGTGGCGAAAACGTATTCCAAGGACGCATCATTGAGGTGCATATTGGTACCTTACCTTCCGACCAGGCCTTTACTTTCACCGACTGGACGGCAGAAATGAAAGCCAAGGCTTCGATCTGTATTTCACAACCCGACACGCTCATCGAATCGCTTGAGATCGCCAAAGGGCGCATCCAGATCATGATCAACAAGGGCATGGACAACGAGAAGCAAGTGCTTCAAGGTTTGATCGATATTGCCAACAAACGCATCAACGAAATTAAGTCGGGCGAAAAACCTCCGTTGACACCGGACGAGAATGCCAAGTATTACGCTGAGTTTGTGGTGGACCTGGACATCATCGACGAGCCGATGATTGCCGATCCGGATGTGAACAACGAAGATGTATCGAAACGCTATACCCACGACACCATTCGGGAACTCTCTTTCTACGCTGGCGAAAAGCACGTAGACCTCGGCTTTGTGGGTTCGTGTATGGTGCACAAAGGCGACATCAAGATCGTTTCTAAGATGTTGAAAAACCTCGAACAACAATACGGCGATGTGGAGTTTCAGGCACCTCTGGTAGTGACGGCTCCGACCTACAACATCATCGACGAGCTAAAAGCAGAAGGCGATTGGGAAGTGCTGCAAAAATACTCGGGTTTCGAATTTGACGATACTGCCCCGAAAAATGCGGCCCGCACCGAATACGACAACATTTTGTACCTGGAACGCCCGGGTTGCAATTTGTGCATGGGCAACCAGGAAAAAGCCGAAAAAGGCGATACGGTAATGGCTACCTCTACCCGCCTCTTTCAAGGCCGCGTGGTGAAAGACTCGGACCGGAAAAAGGGTGAATCGCTGCTGGCTTCTACACCGGTCGTTGTGTTGTCCGCTATTTTAGGAAGAACACCCACCATCGAAGAATATAGAACTGCGGTAAAAGGCATTGAGCTAACGCAGTTTGCTCCTCCTCTGAAAAAAATGACCTCGGGCCCTTCAAGACCTGGCCACTTGCTGTCTTATTGAGAACGAAAATGGAGAGCGAGAGCGAGGAAAAGTAGTTTAAACCTCCGCTCTACCAATTCGCTCTCGCTCTCCATTCTCGCGCTGTTATTCTCCACTTTCGTTTTACCTCCTCGCTCTCCCCACTCGTTCTCGCGCTGTTATTCTACCTTCTCCCTTGCACAACCAAACTTGATTTTTTTCGTACAAGTATTTGAATTATAAGCAATTACGAATAGGTCCGACGGATGAAATTGTTAAAGGATGGAAATCAGGTAAAGATTTACCTCGATGAGGAAAACAACTGGATTTACCTCGATTGGTTTGGCGTGGTGAGGAACGAATGGGTGATTGAAGGCCTTGAATTGCTTTATGAGGCTTTTGTGGAAACCAAGGTGGGCGTCATTCTCAACGACAACACCAACCTGCACGGCACGTGGACCGGAGTGATCAACTACATCGTGAGCGACTGGTATCCAAGATCTTTGAAAGCGGGATACAGGCGGGCAGCTTTCATCTATTCCAGCGATGTTTTTACCCGATTTTCGGTAGATGCTTTGCGCGAACAAGACCTGGATTCTCCTATCGAACAGATTACGGTAAATTCAATGGAAGAAGCCAAGGCCTGGTTGAAGGAACAGGCAGAGAAGGATGGAGTTGATTTTTAGTGCTTCTTAGTAAGGAAAGCCCGAAAAATGTAGGGTGCATTCGGGCGTCAAGAGTCTTTTCCTCTCCTGCACATTGATGCTTTTTTGAGGGATTACGTTTAGTGTGCCACCTCCCGAACCAATGCCTGGCGGGCACCAAAAAGTATACACCTTTTACCAAAATGTTTATGCCCTAAATCCATTTCACTGCCTTATTTTGTGTGCATCAACCGGTGGTTAAGTGCTTCTTTAGCAAAAAAGCAAAGGTCAAAGCTTCACCAATAGTGAGTAGCTGATAGCTTCAGGATGACCAGCATTGCGTGGCCCTAAAACTTTTCCACCTCATTGATTTACCTTGTAATGCCGCGATGGCACAGCACTAAATACGACCTATCGACCATTTACCCATGAAAGTTATTGTTACTGGCGCTACAGGTATGGTAGGCAAAGGGGTTTTGCTGGAATGCCTGGAAGATGAGCGGGTGAGCGAAGTGTTGTCGATCTCCCGGAGAAGCCTGGAACTTTCCCATCCGAAACTCCGCGAATTGCTCCACCAAGACTTTTCAGAATTCGAATCGGTGGCCGATCAGCTCCATGGTTATGCTGCCTGCTACGCCTGCATGGGGGTGAGTTCGGCGGGCATGAAAGAAGCAGAATACACCCGTCTCACCTATGATTTCACCTTGGCGTTGGCCAAAGTGGTGCACCGGTTGAACCCTGCCATGACCTTCACCTACGTCTCTGGTCAGGGCACCAGTTCCAGCGAAAGCGGCATCATGTGGGCCCGGGTGAAGGGAAAAACCGAAAACGATTTGTTGCAACTGGGATTTCGACAAGCCTACATGTTTCGTCCGGGGATGATCCTTCCGGTAAAAGGTGTTTCCCCGAGCAGTAAGCTTTATCGGGTGGTGATCATGAACCTCATCTGGCTCTTGAAACTCACCAAGTGGATCGCCCCAAAGGCGGTGGTCAACTCCGCTCAAATTGGCCAGGCCATGTTGGGCTGCACCCTCCACGGCTACCCCAAAAACATCATTACCCCGGCAGACATCCTTCAACTAACACAGTAAAGCATGAAAAAGGCAATCAAATGGTTTTTCATTTCTATCGGGTCGTTGTTGTTTCTCCTCCTTGTGGTTGGCATCGCTTTCCTCAACCTAAGCCCACAATTTGGAGGCAAAGTGAGTGAAGAACAACAAGTAGCCTACGCCAAAACCGGGCACTATGCAGAAGGCATTTTTCTCAACGAGGAGGAGATTGTGATGGACATCAATTGCCACAGCATCATGGCCATGCTGAAAGAAACCATGAACCCCGATCCCAATGTGGCCCCGGACCACAACATCGAAGTCGAAAAAATCAATCCCGAAAACCTTTTGAACCAACCCGATTCCTTGATTCGGGTCACCTGGCTGGGCCACTCCTCGTTTTTGATTGAGACGGGGGGCAAAAAGGTGTTGCTCGACCCGGTGTTTGGCAAATATGCCGCTCCGCACCATTGGTTGGGCCGGGCGCGTTTCAATGCCGAAATGCCCATTACGTTAGCGGAACTGTCTAACATTGATGCCCTCATCATTTCCCACGACCATTACGACCACCTGGACTACCCTTCCATTGAAAAATTGAAAAACAAGGTAGGGCACTTTTTTGTGCCACTTGGCGTAGGCAACCACCTGAGAAGGTGGGGAATTGCCGAAGACAAAATTTCGGAACTGGATTGGTGGCAGGAAGCATCCATAGAGGACCTCAACATCATCCTCACCCCTTCCCGACACATGTCGGGCCGCGGCTTGACCGATCAGTCGGCGACCCTCTGGGGTTCGTGGATCATACAAGATCAATACGCCAACATCTTTTTTAGCGGAGACGGTGGCTATGGCCAGCACTTCAAAGAGATTGGCGACAAATATGGTCCCTTTGATGTGGGTTTGATGGAATGTGGACAATACAACGAACTTTGGAAAGACGTGCACATGATGCCCGAAGAATCGGTGGTGGCGGCCATTGATGTGCAAGCCAAACTGATTGTGCCCATTCACTGGGGTTCGTTTGCCTTGGCCACCCACAGTTGGACGGACCCAGTGGAAAGAATCACCAAAACGGCCAAAGCAATGAATGTGCCCATTGCTACGCCCCGAATTGGAGCACCCATCGTACTTTCGGAGGCGTTTGATGCCGCCGACCATGGTCCTTGGTGGAAAGTGCGCTAAGGCATTTTAATGCATCTGGAGATGAAAGAGTTGATCTTTAAAAGCATTGGAGCGTTTCACGCGTATAGCGGATTACCCGAACCGGAAAACCCTTTGTTTAGCGCTTTGCATAGCGTGTCGCCGGAGACGGACCACCACAGTTGCCCTGAAAGCCACGAACCCATCAGTTTCGACTGCGATTTTTACATCATTAGCCTCAAAAACATTGTTTCGGGGGAATTGGAATACGGCCGCACCAAATACGATTGTTCCAAGGGTACTTTGCTGTTCACCGCACCTCGTCAAAAATTAACCCACAAGAACCTGGTCATCAGTGCAGAAGCCTACCACCTCGCCTTTCACAAAGACTTTATTCTGGGCACGGAGCTACACCAGCAAATCAAGCAATACACGTTTTTCGAATACCGGGTGAACGAAGCCTTGCACCTGTCGCCCAAAGAAGAAACGCAGCTGAAAACCATCTTTCAAAGCATTGAAGCAGAATACCACAACAACCAGGATGAATTCTCTAAAGCGATTATCCTGTCGCAGTTGGCCACCCTACTGAAGTATTCGGACCGGTATTACAAACGGCAATTCCTCCACCGGAAGCCGATGAACCAATCCATGCTCTCCCGCTTCACCGAGGTATTGAATGCCTATTTTGAAGAAGGCCGCCTGGCCGATGAAGGCATTCCCAAAGTGGATTGGATCGCTGAAAAACTGGATGTGAGCCACCGCTACATGAGCGACCTGCTCAAAGCCGAAACCGGCAAAACGGCGGTGGACCAAATCAACCTCTTTCTCGTAGCTGAAGCAAAAAACTTGCTGCTGGCTCCCAATGCTTCCATTTCGCAAACGGCTTATCAATTGGGCTTTGAATACCCGCAGTATTTCTCTCGCTTGTTCAAGAAAAAAACGGGCATGAGCCCGAAGGTGTACATCGAAACCAATTTGAACTAAGGCCTCAACTGGACCTCATACTAATGAGGTAGCGTGCTTTTCTCGCATCGCGGTTGCAGCAAAACTTCTTACAAACGGGCCTAAGCGGGCTGAGCTTGCTGCTCCGCCACAGCATCTCCCCAATCGGCAATGGCTTGGACAAGTGGAATCAAGGTTTGGCCAAATTCCGTTAACGAATATTCGACCTTCATGGGCGGTTTTTGGTGATGCACCACCCGCAGTACGACCCCATCTTCTTCTAACGCCTGCAATTGTAAACGCAAGGTGCGCTCAGTTACGGTAGGCATTTTCTTTCGCAGCTCGTTATAGCGCAAGGTACTGTCAATCAGGTGAAACAAAATCACCGTTTTCCATTTGCCACCAATGATGCCCATGGTCAGGCTGGTACAGCAAGGGTATTCTCGTCCTTTGAATTGCAACATTTTGGGGGCGCTTTGAGCTTTCATGTATACTATCCTTTTAGCCCGTTATTGCAAAGGTAGTTGACTATAAATACTTTTGCTACTATATTAATTATAGTATAAAAATTATTCCGTGAAAACGATACAAATCACCCAAAGCGGTGGAGTGGATCAATTGCAGATCACTGAAACTGAACTACCCACTCCACAGGCGAACGAGGTGCTGGTCGGTGTGCAAGCCATCAGCGTGAACCCGGTAGATTTTAAAGTGCGGCAGCACGAAAACCTCCTCTCCCTCATTTACGGACCACAGCGCCCGGCCATTCTCGGATGGGACATTGCCGGCACCGTGGTAGCGGTGGGAAAAGCCGTCACCCAATTTCAGGTAAACGACCGGGTGTTTGGCATGGTCAACTTTCCCGGGGCTGGCAATGCCTACGCCGAATACGTTGTGGCCCCGGCAGACCAACTGGCCCATGTGCCAGAAAGCATCGATTTCAATGCAGCTGCCGCTACTACATTAGCTGCCTTAACCGCTTTGCAAGCCCTGGAAGGTCGGATAAACTCCGGCGATCGGGTGCTCATCCATGCCGGTTCGGGCGGAGTGGGTCATTTTGCCATTCAAATGGCCAAAGCCATGGGCGCGGATGTGATCACCACCGCTTCCGCTAAAAACAAAGACCTGGTATTGGCGCTGGGTGCAGATGAACACATCGATTACCGGAGCCAACAATTTGAAACAGTGGTATCGGACGTGGACTTCGTACTCGACATGTTCAACGGCGAAATCTTATTGAATTCGGTGAAAGTGACTAAAACCGGCGGCACGGCGATTCCTTTGCCCACGCCCGAGTTTTCCGATGTTGCTTTGGAGTTGGCCCAAGCGAAAAAGGCGTCAGTGGCACAGAGCATGGTGCAATCCAACGGCCAAGACATGCAGCGCCTGGGAGAAATGCTGGCCTCCGGTACCGTGAAACCCCATGTTTCGGCTACCTTCCCTTTCGAAGACATGGACCAGGCCCACCTGCAATTGGAATCGGGCCGTACGGTTGGAAAAGTAGTAGTTACCGTAAATAAGGACAGCAAATGAAAAAGACTCTCTTGATTACCGGATCCACAGACGGTATTGGCAAGTTAGCGGCCCTACAGTTGGCTCAGGCTGGTCACACCATTTTACTCCACGGCAGAAATGCTCAAAAGCTGGAAGCCACCGTTAATGAACTAAGTGCAGCCGCCAAGGGCGCCACCATCAAAGGGTTTGTTGCCGACTTTTCCAATTTACAGG
>CALCCE010000304.1 GCA_937899835.1 uncultured Flavobacteriales bacterium
TCCTCTACACCTGTCTCACCATTGCCCTGCGCCTCGAATCGGGATGGCTCAATCCCTATACGCATCCGCGGAAAGATAAATTGGCCCGCTATGCTGCCCGGCTGCGGATGAACCCTTAGATTTGTCTGTCTTCGGTGCGCTCCTTGAATGGAAAATCGCCGAAGAATTACAGCGGAGGTTTGGTTAAATATGTCTGAAGCGGGAGAAATTAGTGTTTCCTATTTGCTCATTGTGGGCACTGCCGGCATGGTGGTGATGGCCATCTCCATCATTTCGTTCATCATCTTTTACCAACGGCGGCAAATGCGACAGCAATCGCTGATGCTGCGCATGCGCGAAGACCACCAAAAAAACCTGCTCAACGCTACCTTTCAAACCCAGGAGGGCGAACGCCGAAGAATTGCCCAAGACCTGCACGACGAAATTGGGGCCTTGTTGTCTACGGCCAAGTTGGGCCTCGATCAGTTGGGCCGTCAGGTAACCGAAGAGCACTCCAAAGAGATGACCTTGCGCACCAAAGGCCTGTTGGACGAGATCATCAGCAATGTGCGCAAGATCTCTAAAGACCTGTTGCCAGCTACCCTCGAAGATTTTGGCTTGGTAGACGCCATCAGCGAACTGGTGAAAAAGATTCATTATACCGGAGGCATTCAAATCGATTTTGAGCACAACGATGCCGAACGGCGTTTCGACCCCGATCGGGAGCTTACTTTGTTTCGTATTGTGCAGGAGTTGATCAACAACAGCATCAAGCATTCCGGGGGCGATAGCATTGAACTTTCCCTCTATTTCGAACCCCGGCAACTCACCTTGGTGCTCCAAGACAATGGCAAGGGCTTCAACTATGAAAAAACCATTTCAAACCCGCACAAGCGCACTGGTTTGGGCTTGAAAAACATCGAAAACCGGCTGGGTTTGCACGATGCCAGTTTGCGGTATGTTTCCACGCCTGGCCAAGGAGTACGGGTGGAGATCAACATGGATATTTAAGGGATTGTTGTAATTTAGAAAGGATAAACCAAACCATTAGGCTACTATATGGAGAGAATCATCAAATTAACCATTGCCGACGATCACAGCCTTTTCCGAAAAGGGTTGTCCTCCATGATCAATGAGTGTGAGGGCATCGACCTGATTCAGGAAGCGGGCAACGGACGCGAGTTGATCGACTCTATTGAGAAGGACAACTACGTGCCCCATGTGATTTTGATGGATTTGAAAATGCCCCAGATGGATGGGATTGAGGCGACCAAATACCTCAAAGCCGTTCACCCGGACATTAAGATCATCGTGCTGTCGATGTACGACGACGACAAATTCATCATCCACATGATTGAATCGGGCGCCAATGGATACCTGCTGAAAAACGCCGATGCTGAAGAGGTGCAAAACTCAATTCACGCGGTGATGACCAACGGTTATTATTTCAATGACCACGTATCGACTGCCTTGCTAAAAGGCCTGGTGCGCAAAAAGAAGATCGTGCCGAGCTTCAACAACAAAATTCACCTCACTGCTCGTGAGTTTGAAGTGCTCAAAATGATCTGCGATCAGATGACCAACGTAGAAATGGCCAAAAAGCTTTGCTTGAGTGCCCGAACCATCGAAGGATATCGCAAAAAGCTTTTGGTGAAAATCGGAGCTAAAAACACCGCTGGCCTGGTGATGTATGCCGTAAAAAACAATTTGGTAGACCTGGATTAGGGAAGTCCCAGCCCCTTCCGGTTACCATGGATCGCCCCGCGCTATCGTAGCGCTTCTTTTTTGTAAAACCCCTTTCCCCCCAGTAGACATCTCGTTTCTCTTTCAACCGCGCCCCCACGCCTGGATTGGCTTTGTAGTGCCCAAATTCTCTTACAGAGCGATTTTTTTACGCTCCCCTACAGTCCTCTTTTTCCGCCTTATTCTTTTGGGAGTTTACTTGCTAAGCTGCCAATGATTTTGCAACTTTGAAGTTCAAAGTACTTTAACCTCTACCGCTATGAACAATCCGCAAGAGCAACTGGAAACCCTTCGCGAAATCCGCGAATTGATGGCCAAATCGTCTCGATTTCTCAGCCTGAGCGGATTGTCGGGCGTGTTTGCTGGCCTGTATGCCATGGTGGGTGCTTTTGCAGCCTGGTATTTTTTGGGCCTGGGCACCAGCGGCAACTACTACGACCATGTGTATGAAAGGGGGGAGACCTACAACTTCGATGTGCTCTCTTTTTTCCTGATGGACGCCATGTTGGTGTTGGGCCTGAGCTTGCTCACCGGCTATTTGCTCACCCGCCGTAAAGCCCGCAAGGCGGGGCACAGCATGTTTGGTGCTACGGCTTTTCGCCTGCTCATCAACCTCTTTTTGCCCCTGGCGGTCGGTGGAATATTTTGTTTACTATTGCTGCATCATCGGATGGTTGGGCTTGTAGCCCCTTCCACCCTCATTTTTTACGGTTTAGCGCTGCTCAATGCCAGCAAATACACCCTCAACGACATTCGCTACCTCGGTGTAGCCGAAATTTTGCTTGGTTTGATAGGGTGTTATTTTATCGGCCATGGCCTGCTAATTTGGGCCATAGGTTTCGGAGTTTTGCACATCGTGTATGGCGCCTACATGTATTTTAAATACGACCGATGAAAGAAATCATTCACAAGCTGGATAAAACCTTCGAGAGCCGCATTCGCCTGGGCTTAATGTCGGTGCTTGTGATGAACGAGTGGGTCGATTTTGGCACCCTCAAAGAGTTGCTGGAAGTGACCGACGGCAACCTGGCCAGCCACGTCAACAGCCTGGAAAAGAAAAAGTATGTGGAGGTGCGCAAACAGTTCATTGGCCGCAAACCCAACACTTCGTTTCGTGCTACTTCCGAAGGAACCAAAGCATTTCAAGATCACTTAAAAGCCCTGGAAGCACTTTTAAAAAGCAACAATTCGAAATAATCCCTTTTTTTAGCTGTAAGCTTTGTAATTCAAAGTACTTTTAAAATGAAAAATCACGAAGAAAACCAACAACTGCTCCACCGCATCCGAAGATGGGTGGTGTTCATCATGGTGGGGCTGGCGCTCAGCGGCCTCACCGCTTTTCCCATCCAAATCGCCTTCGAATGGCTTTTGCCAATGATCAAGGAGGCGGGTCCGAGCTTTCCATTCTACAAATGGCTCCTCTACGTGGCCGGTGGTGTACAAGACACCTACCACCATTACCCATTTTTTGGGTACGGCACCGATTGGCTGGCCTTTGCTCACTTGCTGCTGGCTTTGGTCTACTACGGAGCGTGGGTAGACCCGGTTCGCAACCAATGGCTGTTTCGCTTTGGCTTTGTGGCCTGTGCAGGCATTGTGCCGTTGGCATTTATTGCCGGGCCGCTGCGCGGCATTCCATTTGCCTGGCAACTGATCGATTGCAGCTTTGGCGTGCTGTGTTTCTTTCCGCTGTTGCGTGCGCTCCAACTCACCAAAAGGCTCGAAAAACGGCAACCCCACAACTTTCAAATCGCAACTCCATAGCCCATGCTACGCTCTTTAAAACAATGGTTTCTCTGGCTCACCATCTTTAGCATCGCCATGGCTTTTTTAGAAACTGCCGTGGTGGTGTATCTCCGCAAGCTGTTTTACCCCGATGGTTTTGGCTTTCCGCTGGTACCCATTTCGCAAGACCTCACGGTGGTGGAGTTTTGGCGAGAGGTGGCCACCATGATTATGCTCCTGGGAGCGGGTGTTATGGCCGGTAAAACGGCTGCCAGGCGCTTTGCAGGTTTCTTGTTCTGCTTTGCCATTTGGGACATCTTCTACTACGTTTTTCTCAAGGTATTGCTCGATTGGCCTCAAGCCTGGGGCACCTGGGATGTGTTGTTTTTGGTGCCTTTTCCCTGGGTCGGACCTTTTGAAACTCCGCTGCTCATCACCTGCATCATGATCGGTCTCAGTGCCTCCATGGCCTGGTACGATCATCGGGGCATCAAGGCGGGGTTGCGCTGGCAAGAGTGGACGGCATTGATCACCGGTTCGCTGGTGGTCATCTTTTCCTGGGTGCTGGACTATTTCCGGTTCATCGAAACGCAATTTCCCAACGAAGTGCCCTGGACCCTATCGCTGGATCGGGCGCTTTTTGAAGGGGCCGAAACCTACGTTCCTCAAACGTTTGATTGGTGGATCTTCAGCCTTGGATTTGTGGTGATTTGTGCCGCTTGGGGCATCTACTTGTACCGGATGCGCGGCAAAGCGCAGGTTCAGGAATTGTCGCCGGTGCTGCGCTGACGTTTGGGAAACAAACCGTGCACCAACTGGCCCCAAAAGGTTTTGGGAAATTGTTTGATGCCGGCAAACCCGAGCCGGATGTCGCGGCCATCTTTTGGAATGTAGGCAGTGCCAAAAAGGTAGTCCCAAATGCTGAGGGTGATGGCAAAGTTGGCTCCGAAACGCCGTTCGTTTGGCAGGGAATAGGCGTGGTGCCAAATGTGCATTTTCGGGTTGTTGAAAATGTATTTGAGCGGTCCGTAGCTAACGTTGAGGTTGCTGTGGTTCATGTGCCCGATCACCAAGGTGAAAATGTGGATGGCAAAAAAATCGTTGAGTCCGATGCCAATCATCGCCAGCGGAATGTATTCGATGGTGCGGTAGACAACGGTTTCCATCCAGTGAAAACGCAAGTGGGCGGCAAAGCCCATTTGCTCTACCGAGTGGTGTACTTTGTGAAACTCCCACAAAAAAGGAACCCGGTGGAGCAGGCGGTGGGTCCACCATTGCACAAAATCACGCAGCACAAACCCCAAGAGCAGGTGCAGGCCCACCGGTAGGGCAATCACCCAATCGGCTACGAGGTTTTGCACCCCAAAAAGGCCTAAAAATTTTCGAAACAGCTCTACACCAACATCAGAGGCAGCTGCGTATATCACCAGCCAAAACAGGCTGAAATTGAAGAACATGTAAACGAAATCGAGCCAAAAATCTTTGCGGAAACGCGGTTGATCTTTGCGCCAGGGAGCCAGTATCTCCAAGCCGAAAAAAATGGCCGAAATGCCGATGAGCATCCAGGTGTAGTTGTGCCACCACGGATCGTATTGAAAGGTGAGTTCTTTCCATATATGGTTGGCAAAACCGGTGTACCCGTTCAGAAAAATGTCCCAATACTTTTGCAGCATTACTTCGAAAGTACTGAAGGATGCCCGTTTGGGGAGTAACTCAAGTCACAGGATTAGAGATCAATTCCTGGCCAACAGTGGAATTTCATTTCCCGGAACCAGTTCTAAAGCCTGGTTGAGGTGGCGCTGTTGGTGCAACAGCATGAATTGAAGTGCATCGCCCAAATTGAGGGTGAGAATGGGAAAGAATTGTACAGGAACCCGATGTCGGTTGAGGTTGAGGTTCCGGGCACGGTCAATCACGATCTGCAACTCCCGAAGGTGCAAGAGAAACTCTTGGATAGGATTCTCATCCGCATTACCAAATTTCGGGTTGTAGCGGGACAAGGTTTTCATTTTTTGATCCCGCTCGGGCGACAATGCCTTTAAAATCCAGCTGCCAAACCAACCGGAACTGAAACGCTCGTGCTGCGCTCCATTTTCGGGCGGTAGGTCCGAAGTGCGCAGCCGCAGTTGCAAACTGTAGTAGCGGGCAAAGAGGTTGAGGTGCTCCAAACATTCGCAAATGTTCCAGGTTTCGGCATCGGGTTTCCATAGCAAAGCCGAGTGGCTCAGTGGAAACAATTGTTCTTTCACAATCACTGCCTGCCGTTGCACCTCACGGTCCAGGTAGTTCAACAATTCGTTCCGATTCGAAAATTTCATAACGCTAAAACAATACAAAATTACGATTTACGGATCGGCTGTAGCTTAGCATAAATCAAGATTTGTCAAGAAACCGACACTTCCCGCACTTGAATCGACGGTTGGAGAAAAGTTACCGACGGTATTTCATATCCTCACTTGGACCAGGTTAGCCCGTTAATTCGCCACTCGTAAAATACGTGTGCAGGCAGCTATTTAAATCAGCTTAAAATTTTTGTACTCTCCCACGCGCCAGCCGGTGAGGCGCTCAATGCGGTAGAGCAAGGCTTCTTTTGCCGTGAAGTTGGTGCGGCTCAGGTCGTGATCGAATTGCCAGTTGCTGCGGTCGACCCGGGCTTGCATCACCGCCGGATGGCTGCCTTTGAAGCGCGCCAAAGCATCAATTTCGGAGTAGTCGAAAGCTGCGCGTTTGGGCACGTTCTTTTCCATCCACTGGTCGTCGTGCCACAGTTTGTTGAAGCTCTCTTGTTTGGCCTGCTGCTTTTCGGGTGGTTTCACCCAGCCGTAGTGGTACATGTGTGCCTCTACCGGTTTTACCTGTAGTTTGCGGTCGTTTTTGCGAAAACCTTGTGCATCGCGGTAACTGGTGATGGCTGCTTTGGGGCGCACTATGCGCACTTCCCGGCGGTACCACCGCCGACTGATGCCCACATAGTCGTAAGAGCCATAGAAATGGGTGTAGTGCAAGAGCAGCCCCTCTACTTCCTGGTGGTTTTTCCATTGTTCCATGCCGCGTTTCAGGGCCGCATGGTATTGTTCGTGAATCACCTCATCGCCTTGGATGTAAAACGCCCAATCGTAATCTTCGGGAATGGCGCGGAGGGCTTTGTTGGTTTCTTCCGCCAGCACCCTGCCGCCTTCGCGCAACGAATCGTCCCACTCGGTCTCAAGAATCTTGAGCTTGGGCGAATCGATGCTTTGTATCAACTCCAGTGTGTTGTCTTCCGAGTGGCCCACGGCCACTACAAAAAGGTCGCACAACGGTAGAATGGAGGTAATGGCCTCCACAATAGGGTAGTCGTATTTCAGTGCGTTGCGAACGAAACTGAAGCCGGCTACTTTCATCGCACCAGCGAAATTCCGGTGTAGTTGAATGGAGAAATGGCGTGCAACTCTGCCTTCACCGATTCGGAAACCTCCAAGCCTTCAATAAACGTTTGGATGGCTGCTTGATCGATGGTGTTGTTGGTGCGGGTGAGTGCTTTTAGAGCCTCGTAGGGAGAAGGGTAGTTTTCCCTGCGCAAAATGGTTTGAATGGCCTCGGCCGCTACGGCCCAGTTGGCTTCGAGGTCTTTTTGCAAAGCCGCTTCGTTGAGCAACAATTTGCCCAGGCCCTTTTCAATCGACTTGAGGGCGATTACGGTGTGGGCAAAGGGCACTCCGATGTTGCGCAAAACCGTAGAATCGGTAAGGTCGCGTTGCAGGCGCGAAATCGGCAATTTACCCGCCAAATGACTAAACAGTGCATTGGCAATGCCCAGGTTGCCCTCCGCATTTTCGAAATCGATGGGGTTCACCTTGTGGGGCATGGCCGAACTGCCTACCTCACCGGCTTTGATCTTCTGCTTGAAGTAGTCCATCGAGATGTAGGTCCAGATGTCGCGGCAAAAATCGATCAAGATGGTATTCACCCGACGAAAAGCATCGCACAGCGCGGCAAAATGGTCGTAGTGCTCAATTTGGGTGGTGGTTTGTGCCCGGCTCAGGTTCAAATAGTCGTTGGTAAACCGATTGCCAAAAGCTACCCAATCCACATCGGGATAGGCCACATGGTGGGCGTTGAAATTGCCGGTAGCTCCACCAAATTTGGAAGAGATCGGAATGGTAAACAACACCTTTTCCTGTTCTATCAGGCGTTCGACAAACACATAAATTTCCTTTCCCAGCCGGGTAGGGGAGGCCGGTTGGCCGTGGGTACGGGCCAGCATGGGAATGTCTTTCCAGGTTTCGGCCAATTGGTGCAAAGACGCAATGAGGGCCGATAGCATGGGATGCAAGCAGTTTTCCAGGGCTTCGCGTACCGAGCAGGGCACCGCCGTATTGTTGATGTCTTGAGAGGTGAGCCCAAAATGAATGAACTCTTTGTGCGCGCTCAAGCCCAAACCTTCAAATTTCTCTTTGAGAAAATATTCGACTGCCTTCACATCGTGATTGGTGGTTTTCTCAATCTCTTTGATGCGCATAGCGTCCTCGGTGGAGAAATTGCGGTAAAGGTCGCGCAACGATTCAAATACCCCATGGTCTACGTCTTGCAATTGTGGCAAGGGCAGTTCGCAAAGGGCAATAAAATATTCCACCTCTACCCGGGTTCGGTAGCAAAAAAGAGCCGATTCAGAAAAATAGCCACCCAAAACTTCGGTGTGTCGGCGGTAGCGCCCGTCGACCGGGGAGATAGCATTTAAAGTTGCGTTGATGGAATCCACAGGGTAGGTATTTGAGAAAAAAGAAGGGGCAAATGTACAAAATCAACGCTAACCATTTGGGGCACTAACCAACTGATTGTCTGAACACTTTTCATTCCTCACTGACCGGATTTCGCTAATTTTGAGGCACCCCATGAAAAGGCATTTGCAGCACATTCAATACGCATTTAAAGGTTATAGAACCGCCTTTAAATTGCTGTTTGGTACCCGTCTCGCCTGGTTTTTGGTGGTGCCGCCCATCGTTTATGCGCTCACCTTTTTAGGAAGCCAATTCTTGGGCGAGGCGGTTTCAGAAAAATCTACGCTGGTGTTCAATCTGTGGATCGATGTGGACGCATGGGACTTTTGGGGGGCATCGTACATTGGCCCTTTTGTCAGTGGTTTTGTAAAAGTGATGGTTCGCATCCTGTTTTTTTTACTCATGGCCTACCTTTCCGGTACGATTACTCTGATTCTGTTATCCCCGTTTTTGGCCTTTCTCTCCGAAAGAACCGAGCAACACCTCACCGGTCGCAACGACTACCCGTTCCACCTGCTACAATTTGTACGCGATGTGGTTAGAGGTATTGGCATTGCGCTGCGCAATGCGGTGTTGCAGTTGGGTTTTACCCTGTTTTTCTTTTTCATTGGTTTTGTGCCGGTTGTAGGTTGGATCATCAGCATTGTTGGTTCTTTTGTGGTTCCGGCCTATTTTTATGGTTTTTCGTTCATGGACTATATTCACGAACGCCGGCGGCTGTCGCTCGCAGAAAGTGTGCAAGAAGTGCGCAGGCACAAGTGGATGGCCATCGTGTTGGGTACTCCTTGTTGGCTGGCCATGTTCATTCCGCTAATTGGTTCTTTTTTTGCGGCTTATGCCGCTCTCTTTTCTACTGTTGCGGCCACTGCCGCTATGTTTGAGGTGCCCCAGTACCGAAACGTCAAAGAAAACAAGTCCCTTGGTACTCCAACCAATGTGCAATTGCCCCGTTAACTCACCATGAAGATATCTTCCGTCAATTACCTCAATTCAGTGCCGTTTGTCCGCGGACTACAGCACTCCGGTTTGTTTTCCGATTTTGTTCTCCGGCTCGATCCTCCGGCCTTGTGCGCCAAAGTTTGGATAGAGGGCACAGTAGATGTGGGCCTGGTTCCTGTGGCGGTATTGCCCCTGGTGCCCGACTATGAAATAGTCGCCGATTATTGCATTGGTTGCGATGGAGCGGTGCACAGTGTAGCCCTGTTTAGCGAGGTGCCCTTAGAAGAAATCGAAACGGTGGTGTTGGACTATCAGTCCCGCACTTCGGTGAATTTAGTGCGGGTGTTGGCGCGTCACCATTGGAAAACCCACCATTGGCAATGGAAACCCGCTGATCCGGGCTATGAGCAACACATTTCGGGAACCACCGCGGCCGTAGTGATTGGCGATCGGGCGTTCGACATGTACCACTCCTTTCCTCACGTGTTCGATTTGGGAGAAGGCTGGAAAGAATTTACCGGTTTGCCCTTTGTGTTTGCGGTATGGGCGGCCAATCGGCCCGTGGCACCAGCCAAGCGAAAAGCCTTCAATGCAGCCCTCTCCTGGGGATTGGATCATCGGGAAGAAGCCATTGCCACCTTTGAGGGAACCTTAGAGCAGCAGGCATTCTACGCTGAATACTTGCGTCAATACATCCATTACGAATTGGGAGCACCTCAGCTGGAGGCAATTAAGCGATTTCACGCTTACCTAAAAGAAGGAACTACGATTTAAAGGGTTGCACCTGCAGCTTTTGTCCAGCAGGATCGCCTTGTGCGGTAAAGAAGAGCCCGGATTTAACCGTCCGATTAGTCTTGCGGTTCACGCGGTGGCATGGGCTTCCAATCACTGCGCTTGAGCAGCAAGCCGTCGAGAAATTTTTCGTATTCCTGAAGCTTCACCGGTGCATCGTAGCGGTTTTTCACACTCTTTTTGCGACCGTTGATGTTGGCAGCGGTAAACGTTGAAGGAATATCGGTGATGGGACCATCAAATTCGTTGGGCAGCTTGTAGTAGGCTACCGCTTCAATCCGTTGACGAATTTGATCCATTTCCGCTTTTGAAATGCGGGTTTCATATTTCCCGTTTTCCAGGCTTTCTACCCAGTTTTTTACATGTAGGGTAGCATAACCGCTTTGAAAAACCATGAGTTTGTAGGTAGGGCAGCGGCCAAAACAAGGCGTGCGCTCGATACTCACAAAGAGGGAATCGGGCAGGCTTTTGGTATATCTTGGCGTTTCGTTGGGTGGGGTAGGTGTAAGCGCACCTTCGGGCTTTTCGGGGGCTTGGGCTACCTGTGGAGGGTCGGCCTTGGCCACTTCCTTGCTTTTGGGCACTTCTTGCTGTGCGGTGCTGTCTTGTGTTTTTTTAGCGCCATTGCAAGCGGCCATAAGCAGCACAACTGAAAGTAGAAGCGGAATAATTGCTTTCATGGTTCGAAATTTTTCAGCTTGTACCCAAAACCGGGCCACAGCTATTTACGCTTCTTGCCAGCAGCACGCTGGTTGCGTATTTGATTTTGCTGACGCTGCATGTCTTCCAACTTCGCCTGAAATTTTGATTTCTTTTTCGGAGCCTTCTTTTTGTTGGCTTGTATCTTGGCGTGAATGGCTTCCTCGTTGATGAAAAAGCGCTTGATGACCAATTGTTGAATGATGGAAATCACATTAGAAGTAAAGTAGTAATAACTCAACCCGGCCGAATAGCTGTTGAAGAAACCAAGCAACATCACCGGCATGAAATACATCATGATCTTCATTTGCGGCATTTGACTGGCCGACCCAGTCATTTGCATGTTGTAGCGCGTGTAGAAAAAGGTGGAACCGGCCATCATGAGCGTGAACAGGCTCACGTGGTCGCCATAGAATGGAATGTCGATACCGAATTGCGACAAGTCAAAAATAGAGTCGTAGGTACTCAAGTCGTCGGCCCACAAAAAGCCCTCTTGCCGCAGCTCGATGGAGGAAGGGAAGAAGCGGAACATGGCGTAGAGAATTGGCATTTGCAACACCATCGGAATACAGCCTGCCATGGGATTGACCCCTGCCTTGCGGTAGAGCGCCATGGTTTCTTGCTGCTTCTTCCCCGTTTCAGCATCCTTAAACTTCTCGTTGATTTCTTCAATCTCCGGCTTTAGCACCTTCATTTTGGCGCTACTCACATAGTTTTTGTAGGTAAGCGGAAAAAGCAGCAATTTGATGAAAATGGTCAACAGCAAGATAATGATGCCATAACTCAGCGAACCCCAGCCGTCCATCACGTTGAACACGGGGATGATGAGGTACTGATTCACCCACTTGAAGACAGCCCAGCCCAGGTTGATTTGATTTTCCAATCCAATCCCAATTTCTTCCAGGGTTTGGTAGTGGTTGGGACCAAAGTAGAACTGGCTGTTAAAAGTGCCTT
The DNA here is from genome assembly GCA_937899835.1 of uncultured Flavobacteriales bacterium. Lineage (GTDB taxonomy): Bacteria > Bacteroidota > Bacteroidia > Flavobacteriales_G > Salibacteraceae > CALCCE01. The sequence goes on from CALCCE010000304.1 coordinate 11,592, forward strand.
CACGGCCCAGATCGATCGCAAACTTGGCACCTAACTGCTTGGTATAGCGGAAGGAATTGCCTGGAATCTCGGAACTTACTTTGGCATCTACTTTCGAAAAAGGTGCTTCGGGAATAATTCCGACCGAGAAGAATTGCTGCTTGAAAGAAACCCACTCGGTATTGGTCGTCAATACTTCTGATTCAGGGTCTTTGGATTGCTCCGAGAGCTCGTCTACATCTTCGTCCTGGTACTTGTAAAAAACCGTGGTGGTATTGCGCTCCAATTCAATGCTCTTCTCTTTGGAAGGTACCTTCATCCACCATTCGAAACCAAAACTTCCGGCGTTAGACCGATTGTCGAGAATATCATCCATGCCGACTACTTTCATGGAGTAATCCATGAGGTAGCTCTGACCAGTCAGTGAATAGGTATATTCAATGTATTGGTCGTCCGTAGCGCCAAACAAGCGCATGGAAAGTGATTCGGAGCCTTCTTCGCCCGTTACCGAGACGGAAGGCCCTTGAGCCTGAAAGTAAAGTTCGCCAGTGTTTACAGTGCGACTTTTCGCATCGAAAAAGGTGTATTCAAATGCAGATGAATCTTCGTCAAACAGCATCAGCGGAAGCGAGTCGAAGGTCTGGTATTCTTTGAGTTCCACCGATACCAACCGCCCGCCTTTAGAGCTAACCGTGGCTTTTATCTTTTCGTTTTCGATGGTGAAGTACTCCGCAGTGCCTTCAGAAGCCCGATAAAACATGCCGTAGTTGGCTTGCTTCTTTTCTGTTCTCAGGCTGTCTTGCAATACGGTGTAGGCCGAGTCGCTCAGGTTTTTACCAGCGGTATCCACCTGTATTTCGGCCATGTCCGAGTCGGAATCCTCGGACTCGAGTTGGGAGAAATTTTTTCGGGCTTGTTCGCGGGCTTGTTCTTCCTCGACCGCCGTGATCGAGTCTTGTAAGCGTTTCTGCTCTGCGAGTTCTTCCTCGGTAGGTTGATTGTACCAGGTAAATCCGATAAATACTACTCCAATGAGCAGCATTCCGATCAGCGTATTCCTATCCATCTTGTTGGTTGATGCCAGTCAATTAAGCGGCAAAGATAGTACTTATTGAGGGGATAAAATGGCGTGACAGCCTGCGAGTTAGCTTACCAGTTGCGCTTCCTTGATGGCAGCTTTCACAAAGTTGACAAACAAAGGATGCGGATTGGCTACCGTACTCTTGTATTCCGGGTGAAACTGTACGCCCACAAACCACGGGTGGTCTTTCACCTCCACAATCTCTACCAAATTAGAATTCGGGTTGATTCCACTGGAAACCAATCCCGCTTTTTCAAACTCAGGCAAATAGTCGTTGTTGAACTCAAACCGGTGGCGGTGACGCTCTGAAATCGACCGGCGTTTGTATACTTCGTAGGCATTGGTGTTTTCCAATACGGTACACTCGTAAGCACCCAGGCGCATGGTTCCGCCCTTGTCATTTACCTTTTTCTGCTCTTCCATCAGGTTGATCACCGGGTGGGCAGTTGCGGCTTCAAACTCGGTAGAATGGGCATCCGAATAACCCAAAACGTTGCGGGCGTATTCAATTACGGCACATTGCATGCCCAGGCAAATTCCCAAGAAGGGGACAGCATTTTCACGGGCGTATTTGATGGCGGCTATCTTGCCTTCAATGCCGCGTTCACCAAAACCGGGAGCGACCAATATGCCATCCAGGCCACTCAGGCGAGAACTTACGGTGCTTTCGGTAAGTTCTTCCGAGTGAATCCACGAAATGGAGACTTTACAGTTGTTGCGCACCCCAGCGTGAATAAACGACTCGGCGATCGACTTGTAGCTGTCTTTTAGCTCCACGTATTTGCCAACCAACCCAATTTTTACCTTTTTGACTGGATTTTTGAGATGGTGTAGAAAATCTTTCCAGTTGATGAGGTCGGGTTCGTTCTTTGCCGGAAGGTCCAATTTGTTCAATACTACCCGATCGAGCGCCTCTTCTTTCATCAGCACCGGCACGTGGTAAATTGATTCGGCATCGATGGATTCAATAACCGAATCGGACTTGAGGTTACAGAACAAAGCAATTTTGGCCCGAACATCTTTCGGTAAATGGTGCGAAGTGCGGCAAACCAAAATATCCGGTTGCACCCCTTGCGATTGCAGGGTTTTCACCGAATGTTGCGTGGGCTTGGTTTTCAACTCTCCCGTGGCATCCAAAAACGGAATGAGGGTAAGGTGGATCACCAGGCAATCATCGCCCAACTCCCACCGCAATTGACGCACCGCCTCCACGTAGGGCAGCGATTCGATATCGCCCACCGTACCACCTATCTCGGTAATTACTACCTCGTAGGTACCCGTGTTGCCGAGCTTTTTAATGTTGTTTTTGATCTCGTCGGTGATGTGCGGAATGACCTGAACCGTTTTGCCCAGGTAGTCACCCCGTCGTTCTTTTTCAATCACCGATTGATAGATGCGGCCCGTAGTCACATTGTTGTCTTGAGATGTGGGTACGTTCAAAAAACGTTCGTAGTGACCCAAATCCAGATCGGTTTCGGCACCATCGTCGGTCACGTAGCACTCACCGTGCTCGTACGGATTCAACGTTCCTGGGTCTACATTGATGTAGGGATCCAGTTTTTGAATGGTGACCGAATAACCTCGGGCTTGCAATAATTTGGCAAGAGATGCGGAGATAATCCCCTTACCTAAGGAAGAAGTCACCCCTCCGGTGACAAAAATGTACTTGCAGGGAGTAGACATATTGGTGCTTTACAACCGTCGTAGAAACCTCGATTAACGGTGCGAAATTAGCAATTTTACCTACGTGTTCCCAACATGGATATTTAATCTATCCACAAGAATTCAACAGAGGGTTGAATTAGAAGGTAAGGTAAAGACCGGCACTGGGCATAAAGGGCAGCTGATCCACGCGTTCGCCCGATACCCGATCCACATAAAAGATGTTTTGACGATCGTAGGCATTGGTGACACCCAGGTTGGCTTCGAGCATCGAACTAACCGAAATGGCCCAGGTCTTTTTCAGGGAGATGTCCATCCGGTGGTAGAAGGGCAAGCGGCCTTTGTTTATTTCCGCATAATTGATGCCCAATTGTCCGTTGGTACTCGTATAATCGGTGTTGATGCCGTTGCTGAAATCGAACTCTTCGAAGAAGCCTTGCGTTTGGGTGAACGGGAAGCCCGAACCCAGGTTCCACCGCACACTCAACTCGAAATTGCGGTTGGGCCCGAAACGGTAAGTTCCCAACAGGTTGACGTTGTGCCGGCGGTCAAAAACCGGGTTGTATTCTTGAATTCCATCCCAACGGGTGACCACACCCAAAGAATAAACGGCCCACAAATAGAAGCGATCGCGGGTATACTTCATCACAAAGTCAACCCCGTAGGCATCACCTTCTTCCACGATAAAGTCTTTTTTCAACACATCGGGCTGGTTGAGGTTATCCTCGGTATCTTCAAACAGCTTGTTCCGGTTGATGTTGGTCAGCTGCGTAAACCGCTTGAGGTAGCCTTCTACGTTAATGTTCAGGTTAGGGCCCAGATCGCGTTCCACACCAATAATTAAGTGTTGTGCTTTTTGCAATTTGTGGTTCACTTCTCGGATGTCGCCGTTTTGTTGCACAAAGTCTTTTTGCAGGTTGTCGGGTCCGGAAAGGAACCCGTAGAAAAGGTTGACCACATCGCGGTCGGAGTTGGCACTGATGAGGTTTTGCGAATACAAACCGGCGGCCATTTTAATCCGGGTATTGTCGTTGATGTTGTATTTCGCACCCAGGCGCGGCTCTGGCGAAAGGGTGTTGAGCGAAGCATAGTAATGCATGCGAATGCTGGGGTCCAATACCAGCTTACCGGCATTGAGGCGGTATTTGAAATACCCGGCCAATTCAGTCGTGTTTTCATCTTGCTCTACCCGGCGGCCCGCTTCGTTGAAGAATTCGAAGTCGGTGCCAAAGCCCAACACCTCCAAACCATACTTGATTTCATCATTGAGCAAGAAATAGGTAAAGTCCAAACCGAGGTTAAAGCCATCGATGGAGCTCGAACGTGGTGGAACATTTTCTTCAATCAGTTCAATGTCGTAGGTAGAGTAGGCAAAGTTACCTTCCACCAGTACTGGCGAACCAGTAGGCACCAACACAAAGTTACTTCCCCCACCAAATGCTTGCCAGTTGAGGTCAGAAACCGCCTGATAACGCACCTGATCGTTGAATGAAAACCCAAAAAGGTTGAATTTACTACCGTTGTCGCCGTTGAAAGATACCTTTCCGTAGAGGTCGGTGAAGTTGAAAGGAAGGCCGTCTTCGTCGATGTATTCGTAGAAAACTTTGGAACTCTGTTCCAGGTAAGAGTGCTTGGCCGAAATGATGTAAGAAGAAGAACTACCGCCCGGTTTGTCGGGCCGCTTGATCGGACCTTCTAATAATAACTTTGCAGCAAAGGTGCTGGCGCCCACTTTTCCGGCCACTTCATTTTTGTTACCATCCCGGGTGGTGATGTCCATTACCGAAGAAATACGGCCACCGTATTCGGCATTGAAACCACCCGTATAAATGTCGGCATTGCGGATAATGTCGGTATCGAAAACGGAAAACAAGCCAATGGAGTGGAAAGGGTTGTAGATCACCATACCGTCCAACAGCACTTTGTTTTGAATCGGAGAACCGCCACGTATGTAAAGTTGGCCCCCCTGGTCTCCCGTAAAAATCACCCCTGGCATCACCGTAAGGTATTGCGCAATGTCTGCCTCACCACCCACCGATGGCAATTGCTTGATTTCGTTGGGCGTAATCTTCTGAACCGATACCTTCACCTCGGTGCGTGCTTCCTGTGCAGCTGCCGAAATGTTCACCTCTCTCAGCTTCACGCTCGATTTTTTCAAAAAGAGTTTGCGGGTTAAGATCTGTCCTTTAGAAATGGTAATGTCTTGGTAGAGCGTATCGTAACCAAGGAAAGAAACCGTTAGCGTGTAGGTGCCAGCAGGTACTTTAGCAATGCTGTAAAAACCGTTTACATCGGTTACCGCTCCGTAGCCCGTACCCTTGAGGTAAACATTGGTAAAAATGATGGGCTCCTGGGATTTTTCATCGTAAACGAAACCCCTGATGGTACCCTGTGCCATGATGAAGGTGGCGCAGAGGGTAAAAATTGTGAACCAAAAAAAGCGGGGGAAGACCGTCTGTAACCGCATGCTAATAGGGAATAGATGAAGGTTGCGAATGTAGAAAATCTGTAGCGATAAGAAAGCCAAAAATGGTTAACCCGGCATATAGGTTAGGGAATGGCTCATAGAGTGGATAAGCGGTAGAACCAAAAAAGAAAACGGTAGAGTTGAATGAGAAATGGTTCAAAAGACCGTTTAAGGGCATCAAAGGTCGATTAGTGCAGAATTTTGTACACCAATTCCCGCAACAACTCGCCGTCGGGGGTGCTGGCATTGTTCCAACCCTTCGATTTTAGGTCGTATTCCCGTAGGCTTCCAATGATCTCCACCGTTTTGCGCGGATTGTAGTAGCGCGAAGCTGTTTGGTAATCTTTCACGAAAAAGGGGTGAATACGGAGTGCTGAAGCCACCGAACGTTCGCTTTTGTCTTTTAAGAAATGATAGGTGAGAATCTTGCTGAAAAAGTTGTAAAGGCTGCTCACCGTCACCACAAAAGGATGTTGTTTGGGGTTTTGAGAAAAGCCCTGTACAATGCGGTTGGCCTTCATCACATCGTGCTTTCCCAGTGCATTTTGCAGTTCGAAGGTATTGTACTCACGGCTGATGCCGATGTTTTCCTCAATGTGTTGGGGTGTGATTTCTAACCCCTCCGGAAGGTTGAGCAACAACTTGTCCAACTCATTGGCGATTTTACTCAAATCTGTGCCAAGGTACTCCGTGAGCAACACCGAAGCTTTGGGCGAAATCCGCATCCGCTTGCTCACCAGATACTTGTTAATCCAAGCCGGAATTTGGTTGTCATACAGCTTTTTGGATTCGAAAAAAACACTGTTTTTGGCCAATGCCTTGAAAAAGGCTTTGCGCTTATCGGGCTTTTTGTATTTGTAGCACAGTACCAGTACCGTAGAAGAAAGCGGATTTTCTACGTAAGCCGCTAAATCCTCGATTTTGCGCATCTGTTGTGCCTCACGTACAATCACCACCTGATGGTTGGCCATCATTGGGAAACGTTTGGCCACTTCTATTACTGTGGCAGCATCCGTATCACGGCCGTATACCACCGTTTGGTTGAAAGCCTGCTCCGATTCGTCCAGCACATGATTGGCAATGTAATCGGTGATGTAGTCGATAAAATAAGCCTCTTCTCCGAAGAGAAAGTAGATCGGGCGGTATTGGCCCGTCTTCAGGTCTTTAACTATTTGATCGAAAGTAGCGGCCATTACTCGAATCGCAAATGCTTGACCGACCGGCCGTGGTTGATGATTTCTTTCAACGAATCGATGCCGATTTTTACGTGTTGCTCGGCGAACTGTTGGGTAACTACTTTATCGCTGGCCGTGGTTTTTACTCCATCGGCAATCATCGGTTGGTCCGATACCAACAACAAGGCTCCGGTAGAAATTTGATTGGCAAACCCTACCGTAAACAGCGTGGCCGTTTCCATATCAATGGCCATTGCCCGAATCTTGCGCAGGTATTTTTTGAACTTTTCGTCATGCTCCCACACCCGCCGGTTGGTGGTGTATACCGTACCGGTCCAGTAGTCGCGGTTGTATTCCCGAATGGTAGAGGAGATCGCCCGTTGCAGGTTAAAGGCAGGCAAGGCCGGCACTTCTTTTGGAAAATAGTCGTTGGAGGTTCCTTCCCCCCGCACCCCTGCCAGGGGCAGAATGAGGTCGCCCAATTCGTTTTTGCGCTTCAAGCCGCCACACTTGCCCAAAAACAACACCGCCTTGGGCGAAATGGCACTGAGCAAATCCATAACGGTGGCCGCATTGGCGCTGCCCATCCCGAAATTGATGATGGTGATGTTGCCCGCGGTGGCGTTGGGCATCACCTTGCCCACTCCTTGTACCGGGATGTTGTGTAGATTCGCAAAAAGGTCGACGTAATTGTTGAAGTTGGTTAATAAAATGTACTCACCGAAGGACTCCAAGGGAGTGCCCGTGTACCGGGGAAGCCAGTTGCCTACAATTTCTTCTTTCGTCTTCATGCGTCTACCATTTCTTGATGTTGCAGCATGCAAGCCCTGAACCTGCCCACATACATTTTCAAAATTAAATCGGAGGGGCAAAGATCCCAAATTTTCGACAGTACTCGCCGTAAATATGTTGCCTTGACTCCCGAGGAATGGGTGCGGCAAAACTATGTGGAATTTTTGGTGCAGGAGCGGCAGTTTCCCCGCTCGTTGATGGCCATCGAGCAATCGCTCACCTACAACCGGATGCAACGCCGGTGCGACCTGTTGGCCTACACCCAAACCGGGCAGCCGGCATTGATGGTGGAATGCAAAGCCCCAAATATTAAGATCGACCAAAAAGTATTCGATCAGATTGCGCGCTACAACATGAGCCTTCAAGTACCGTATTTGGCGGTAACCAATGGCTTAGAACACTACTATTGCTACATCGATTTAGCCAACCGTAGTTACCGGTTTTTGCCCGATTGTCCCGCTTTTGGCCAATTGACTACCGCTTGATCGAAACCGACGGCTTAGAATCCTCGTCCTGAGTGGTTTTGATAACTTTGTACAGGAACTTCCAGCTGACATTTGCGTATTTATCAGCCTATGAATAGAATTCTGAAGCGGAGTATAGTGACGGCCATCGCCGGATTGTGGAGCATGATGGCTTGGAATGGGGCTTTGGCGCAATCAACCACCAACCTGGATTTGTATTTGCAAGGGGTGGTGGCCAATCCCGAAATGCAAACCACCGACATTCATTTGTTTGTTCAAGGCGATGTCAACCGTATTCAAAGCCGCACTGAAGCCCTTGGAGGCGTTTTTAAATACCGATTCCGCAACTATGCGGCCATCCTTTTACCAGTACCCGCTTTGCCACAATTGGCCGATGAGCCTTACGTTTCGCGGGTAGTAGCCAGCATGGGCAAAGGCCAGCCACTCAACAACCAATCGGCCATCAACAACAATGTGGTGATCGTGCAAAACGGACAAGCCCCCTTGCTTCAAGGCTATGACGGTAAGGGCGTTTTGATGGGACTGATTGATACTGGCATCGATTTCAATCACCCCGATTTTCAAGACAGTTTAGGCAACACCCGGGTCATTCAAATCTGGGACCATACCGTTACGGGAAACCCAGCAAAGACTCCCAGCTATGGCTACGGCCAGATTTACGACAGTACCGAAATCAATGCCGGTACTTGCCCTCATGTGGATGATCCGGGCTGGTTTGGCCATGGCAGCAACGTAAGTGGCATTGCGGCCGGAAATGGTCGGGCAGTAGGAGATTATAAAGGAGTAGCCCCCGAATCTGAAATGATCATTGTGCGCAGCAATTTTGCTGCTGCCAACTGGACGGCCACCATTGCCGATGCGGTGGATTATATTTTTAGAAAAGCCGATTCTTTGGGCCGGCCGGTAGTGATCAACGCCAGTTTGGGTACTTACTACGGATCACACGACGGTTTTGATCCGCCTGCGCAAATGATCGATAGCCTGTTGGAGGCCAAACCCGGTCGGGTGATGGTGGCTGCGGCAGGCAACTCAGGCAATTGGGTACCCTATCACCTGGGTTACGATGTTACCTCCGACACCAATTTTACCTGGTTCGAATACAATCCCAATCCAGGCTTACCCTATGGCGCAGTATTCTTTGAAATCTTTGCCGATACGCAAGATTTTAACCAAGTTTCTTTCGCCTTGGCAGCCGATCAGGTGGTAGGCGGATACGCTTTTAGAGGACGCACCGCTTTTGATGGAATACAGAATCGACTCAACACCACCTTCAACGATTCCATCATGTACAATGGTGCCAGAGTGGCGAGCATTCAAACTTTTGCTTTTGTTGGCGATGGTGGAGTTTACCGCTTCCAGATAGTCATCCGTCCTGATTCTACACAATACAATTTTCGTTTGGAAACCACGGGTTCGGGCCGCTTCGATGTGTGGTCCGACACCTGGACGGGCCATTCGCACATGGTAGACACTGCTTTGCCAGATGCCGCCACGTACCCACCGATTGTTAATTACAAGCGTCCCGACCTTTTTAAAACCCTGGTGTCTTCCTGGACCTGTTCTGACCATGTGATCACTGTGGGCAACTACATCAACCGCGATCAATACCTGGACGTAGACAGCAACCTGCAAACCTTTCCTGATCCGGCCGGTACGATTTCCGACGATTCAAGCTGGGGACCCAATCGACAAAACGGACAAAAACCAGACATTGCTGCGCCCGGAGGCATGACCTTGGCCAGCGGCAAACTCGATCACCTCGCCAACCTGTTGGCCAACACTTCGTTTCGGTCAAGGGTAGGTTTGGGCGGTTTTCACTACCGCAATGGCGGTACTTCCATGGCCGCACCGGGAGTAGCAGGCATTGCTGCGCTCTACTTGCAAAAATGTCCTCAAGCCACTTACGCTGAGGTAAAACAAGCCATTGTCAATTCTGCGAAAGTGGATGCATTTACCGGCGGAGTTCCCAATGAACGTTGGGGTGCCGGAAAAGCCGACGGTTTTCAGGCGCTGTTGCAATCGCAATTTCAACCGCAGCTGACCACCGCAAGCGGAAGCCACAACGTGTGCACAGGCGATACGCTCGAATTGTTTGCTGGTGCCAACTTCACCGTGGAAGAAGCTTACAATGGAACTCAACTCATTGCTCCTTTGGTAACCAACCAAGGCGCTTTTCATGCTTTAGTTGCCAACAGCAGCGGTTGTTTGGCGTGGTCTGATACCCTGGTGGTCACCGAAACCAACCCGCCGGCCATGCCTGCGGTGCAAACTGGTGGAGCCACGGCCTTTTGTGAAGGAGATACCTTTCAAATGAGTGTGCCCAATACCTTCTCGGCCTACGCCTGGACCAATGGTGACACCATCGCGGTTACCGGAATTGTGGATACCGGTTGGCACAGTGTAGAAGTCACCGATGCCAACGGCTGCACCGTTTCCTCGGATAGCGTTCAACTGAGCTTTCATCCAACACCTCCTGTGCCGGTGGTGCAATGGAATACCCCCGTTTTGTCTACCGGGAATTTTGCCGGCTACCAATGGTATTTTAACAGTTTTCCACTCAGTGGAGCTACCGATAGTGTTTTAACTGTTTCGCAGTCGGGGGTGTACTTTGTGGAGGTAAGCAATTTGGAGGGATGTAGCTCCAATTCCTCCATCGTAGATGTGTTTTTTACCGGGATAGCTACTACTCAAAATCAAGACTTGGTCTGGTTCCCCAATCCGGTACGTGATGAAATGCAGATTCACTTGCAATCCCAAAGTCGCGAATCGATTGAATTGCAATTGTGGGATGTATTGGGAAATCGACTTCCTGGGTGGAGTCAACAATATTCTGCTGGAACAAAGCAAATCACTTGGAATCTTGGAGGCCTGCCCAGTGGGGTATACCTCTTAGCGGTGCAACAAGGTCTGAACTATTCCACCCACAAGGTCGTTATTCAATAACAGCATGAAAAATCTTGTTTTTATAACCCTTTTCGGTCTTATTCTTGGCTGGTCTGCCACTGCGCAAAACAAGACTGCAAAAAACCTTTACCAATTGCCGCAAGGAATGACAGCCGACGATTATCAGGTCGGTTTGGTGGTATTGAAACTCAAAGAGCAGCACCGGCCCTTTGCTCAAGACGGTGAAATCAACCTCGCTGCCCTGCACGATGCCTTAGCGCCTTTTGGCGACTATTCCTTCACCCGACTTTTTCCACATTCTCCACGGCCCACCGAAGATCGCGATCACCTGGGGCGGAAATTAGTAGACATTACCCTCATCTACGAATTGAAACTAAACGAGTCGGTAGCAATTCCTCAGGTCATTCGTGCCCTTTTGCCGCTGGGTATTTTCGATTACGTGGAGCCCAAAATCCTGGACAAGATCACTTTCATACCCAACGATCCCGAGATCAATGATCAGTGGCACCTGGATTTGCTCAAAGCGTTTGACGCCTGGGACATCACTACCGGCGATACCAATGTGAAAGTAGGGGTCATTGATACCGGCATTGATCCTGACCACCTGGATTTGCGCCACAACATTGCTTACAACCACCAAGATCCTATCAATGGTTTTGATGATGATATGGACGGTTATGTAGACAACTTTCGGGGGTGGAACCTTCCTTCCAACAACAACGATCCCTCTATATCCGACAACGACCATGGAGTGCACGTTTCTGGTTGTGTTTCCGCGGGCACCAACAACAACATTGGTGGAGCAGGCATAGGTTGGAATACCCGAATTCTTCCCATCAAAGGCGGAAGTGGCAATTCCATCTCTCGGGGCTACGAGGGCATCGTATATGCAGCCGACCAGGGTTGCGACTTCATCAATTGCTCCTGGGGCAGTTATTTCAAAAGCCAGTTCAACCAAGACATCATCAACTATGCGACCATCAACCAAGGCGCATTGGTGTTTGGAGGAGCGGGCAACCGAGGTACCGATGACGTTTTTTATCCGGCGGCTTATCAGCACGTGATGAGTGTTGGAGCCACCACCATTACCAATGCCCGCGCAGGTTTCTCCAATTTTGGCTACACCGTGGATGTATTTGCTCCCGGAGATGATATTTGGTCGACCCTGGACAGCAGCAAATACGGTTTCAATCAAGGTACTTCGATGTCTTCGCCCATGGCGGCAGGATGCGCTGCCTTGGTGAAAGCGCAATTTCCGTGGATGACTCCACAGCAATGTGGAGAACAAATTCGGGTAACTGCCATGAACATCGACTCGGTGACGCCCAACCAAAGTTTAGCAGGTCAGTTGGGGCGTGGTCGGGTAGACCTTATCAAAGCCCTTTCGGGCATGAACACGCCTTCGGTGGTATTGCTCGATGCCATCATTACCGATGACAACGATGAAGTCTACATTCCGGGAGATACGGTGTACTACTCGGCCAGTTTTCTCAACTACCTGGCCCCAACCGGCACCTTGAACGCCTTGATGACAACCGCTTCACCAGATGTAACGATCATCAACGGAAGTGTGACCCTCGGGGTAATGAATACCCTGGAAAACAAAGACAATTATAACAATCGCTTTGCGGTGGTGATCAACAATTCGGTAGCAGTCAACGAAGAAATTACTTTTCGGGTGCGGCTTACCGACGGCACGTATCAAGAAGATTACCGTTGGTCTATCTTGGTCAATCGCGACTACCTGAACATTGCCGAAAACCGCATTCATACCTCGATGATTGGAAACGGACGGGTTGGCTATCGCGATGCGGCAGGAACATTAGGACTAGGACTTAGTTTGGATGGAACCATCAGCAGAATTTATGAAGCGGGTTTAATGGTCGGGCAAAACACCGGCACGGCCAAAGTCGTGGACGCGGTTACAGGCGAACCCAATCAAATTGATGACGATTTTCGGCCACTGCTGGCTCCTTTTCGGGTCATGAATGGTCCTGTTTCAGATTTTGACGGGCGTGGTCGGTTCGATGACAGCCAGGCGGGGGCAGATAACCTCGGGCTTACCATTGATCAACGTTCGTTTGCCTGGAATGATTTGGGACACCGCAATTAAGTAATTTTTGAATATACCTAGCACAACCCCAGTGCGTCCGATCTTTTAGCGCTCCATTCGGGAATGTATACCGATTGGGATATTGTGATTGCGAACCGCAACAAGGCTTTTTACATGCCCGAACGCCTGATGGGTTACTGTCAATACACCATTGCCTCCGGAGCAGGGTTGTTTGGCGGGGTGCAGTTGCTCACACCAGGTTTTTTCTACACCTATTCGCTTGATCTGGTCGGCGGTGGCAACGGAGGAGTTGATATTTTCGATGTAGGTGGCTTTTCATCGGAAGACAAGTTTACCAGCATGAGCACCAATCGGCCCTCTGCGGGTACCAACAGCACCAATGGCAACGATGTAGCCCAGGTGGTAGCTACCGGACCTTTTGATGTGCTCGCTGGCGATTCGATCAAAGTAGCGTTTGCCATCCATATGCACGAAAGCCTGGATAGTCTTGCCGCCAGTGCCGACTCCGCCTACCTGCGTTACAACGGCCAGTTGCCGGTGAGTGCACCAGAGTTGACCGAGGGTCAAAATAATTGGAGGGTATTCCCCAATCCCAGTCAGGGACTCCTCACCCTTCAAGGACAAGTTGCAGCCGGTGAAAAGGTTGAGTTTCGGCTCATGACCTTGGAAGGAAGGACGGTTCGTGCCTTGCAGCTATCAGGACAGCCACAAAATGCAAATCAATTTGAGCTCAACCTCGAAGGATTACCGGCAGGTATCTACCTCTGGCAAGTTTCGGGCAACACCATGGTGAAAACCGACCGTTTGGTGTTGTTGGACTGAACCTTGAGAATCATTCTTCGAAAGGTACAAGGCGCAAAGAGAATTGCTATTTTTGTCACCTTTTCACAAATATTGAATTATGGATCTGACCAAGATCATTTCTATCTCGGGAAAGCCCGGCCTGTTTGAAATTGTAGGCCAAATGAAGAATGGGGTAGTGGTAGAATCGCTCTTAGATGGGCGCAGGACCCCTGCTTATGCGACTCAACAAATCAGTTCTTTGGAAGACATCAGCATCTATTCCGATGACGATGATGTGCCGCTCAAAGACATTTTTGGCATGATTAAGGCCAAAGAAAACGGTGGTAAAGTGACGTTGAGTTCGAACAACAACAGCGCTTTTAAAGCCTATTTCGAAGAGGTTTTTCCAGATTTTGATCGCGATCGGGTGTATACTTCCGACATTAAGAAAGTGGTGAAGTGGTACAACCTGTTGATGGAAAAAGGGTATCTCGAAGAAGAAGAAGCCGAAGCTACCGAAGAAGCCCCCTTAGTGGAAGATGCTGAAATTGTGGAAGAAAGAACCGAAGAAGCTTCGACCACTTCTGAAGCCCCTGAATCCACTACTACTGAAGAGGAAGATTAACGATTTTTCTCTTCAAGCTGTTTCTCCAAAGCCTTAATTTTATGTCTGATTCTTCCATCGAATTGCCGGTAAAGCCTGAACGGCGACTTTTACCCGACGATTTCACCGTAACCTCCTGGGACCAACTCCAACCTTACTTTGAGGAATTGCTGCACCGGGAGACGCCCACTCCGGAAGAATTGTACAGCTGGATGAAGGACCGCAGTGAACTCGAAGCGGTGCTGGAAGAAGACCTGGCCTGGCGTTACATCAAAATGAACATTGATACCACCGATCCTGAACTGGCCAAGTCGTTTCAGTTTGTGGTGAAGGAGGTAGAGCCCAAGATTGCTCCTTACTCCAATCAGTTTGACAAAAAGCTGCTGGGTGCCGACCAATTGCAAGCGTTGGATCAGGAGAAATTGCACATTCACTTGCGCAAGGTGCGCAAAGCCATAGAAATTTACCGGGAAGAAAACGTTCCACTTTTTGCTCAACTGCAAACCGAGGCCCAACAATATGGCGTGCTCACTGGCGGGATGACCATTGAAGTGGAGGGAAAAGAGCTGACCATGCAAGGGGCAGCCAAATACCTGAAAGATCCCGATCGTGACCGCAGGGAAGCGGTGTATCACCAAATGACCGCCCGTTGGCAAAAAGAGCGCGAGAAGTTAAACACCCTTTTCGATCAATTGCTGCAGCTGCGTAACGGAGTTGCTACCAACGCCGATTTTCCCAATTTCAGAGATTATATGTTCAGCGCCATGAGCCGTTTCGACTACACGGTTCAGGATTGTTACGATTTTCACGAAAGCATTCGCACAGAGATTTTACCCATTGTAAAAACCTTTGCCGAAGAGCGCCAGGCCTTGCTCAATGTAGAAGCACTCAAACCCTGGGACGGAGAAGTTGACCCCAGTGGTCAACCGGCTTTAAAACCATTTGATACCGGTGCTGAACTGCTCGAAAAGTCCATTGAATGTTTTCGCCGGGTGCGCCCCTTCTTTGGCGATTGTTTGGCCATTATGCGCGAAATGGGGCATCTCGATCTCGAATCGAAAAAAGGGAAGGCCCCGGGAGGATTCAACTATCCTCTGTATGAAACCGGAGTGCCCTTTGTGTACATGAATGCAGTAGGTGCCTTTCGCGATGTGGTAACCATGGTGCACGAAGGTGGACATGCCATCCATTCTTTTTTATCGCGCAACCTGGAGCTAACCGCCTTCAAGCAATTGACTTCCGAAGTGGCTGAATTGGCCTCGATGAGCATGGAGCTCATTTCCATGGAACACTGGGACGTTTTCTTTTCCAATGAAGAAGAACTGAAACGCGCCAAAAAAGAGCAGTTGACCAAGATCATCAGCATTCTACCGTGGATTGCCATGATCGATAAGTTTCAGCATTGGGTGTACGAAAATCCGAAGCACAGCCAGGAAGAACGCACCGCAAAATGGGTAGCCATTCACCAGGAGTTTGCTACCGGCCTCACCGACTGGACAGGGGAAGAAGAAAACCGTGCCATGGCCTGGCAAAAGCAGTTGCACGTGTTTGAAGTGCCGTTCTATTACATCGAATACGGCATGGCCCAGTTGGGTGCCATCGCGTTGTGGCGGAACTACAAACAAAATCCTGAGAAGGCTCTGGATCAGTACGAAGCGGCCCTAAAGCTCGGGTATACGCGCTCTATCGGTGAAATCTACGAAACCGCCGGAGTCAAGTTTGATTTTTCAGCCGGTTACGTGAAAGAATTGGCGGCCTTTGTGCGGGAAGAGTTAGCACAGTTGTAAGCCGTTCCCGTCCACACCACCTTTAAAGAATATTTACTTCGCGTTCCAGTTCAATGCCAAATTGGGCTTGGATGGAGCGCAACACTTCGGTAGAGAGGTCATAAATGGCTTTGCCATTGGCTTCTCCGTAATTGACCAATACCAGCGCTTGCCGTTTGTGAACGCCGTATTGATCGAAAGTTTTTCCTTTCCAGCCCGCCTTTTCAATCAGCCAGCCTGCGGCTACCTTGGTCGTTCCAGCTGCGGCTGGATAGCCTACGATTTCCGGAAACGTTTGCTTTAAAGCTTCAAACTGTGTGGTGGGAATGACCGGGTTTTTGAAAAAACTACCCGCATTGCCAATTTCTTTGGGGTCGGGCAATTTGCTTTGTCGTATGTTGATCACTGCCTCACTGATGGCACGAATGGAAAGTTCCTGCACACCCATAGCTTGCAGCTCCTTTTCAATGGCTCCATAACTGGTTTTGAAAGCTGGCTGTTTGTTGAGCACGAGGGTCACGCTGGTGATTAGGGTTTTGCCTTTCAGTTCGCGCTTGAATATACTGTCGCGGTAGCCGAAGCGACAATCCGATTTCTTGAACTTTAGCCGTTCTCTGGTTTCCAGGTTCACAGCCTCCAACTCCTGAAACACCTCTTTGAGCTCTATACCGTAGGCCCCAATGTTTTGTATGGGTGCCGCTCCAATGTTGCCAGGAATCAACGATAGGTTTTCTATTCCGCCCCAGCCGCGTTCTACGGCGTATTGCACTACTTCGTGCCAGTTTTCGCCAGCTCCAACCTTCAATACTACCTTGTGGTCGTCTTCTTCCACTACCGTTTTGCCCTTGAGCCCCACCTTAAGCACCAAACCTTCGAAGTTTTCGGTAAATAAGATGTTGCTTCCGCCTCCGAGCACCAACTTTTTCATGGTCTGGTATTCTGACAACTGTTGTAAGGCAGAAAGGTCTTCCAGTTGATCTATAGCGGCAAAATGCCGGGCACTAACGGCAATGCCAAAAGTGTTGTAAGAGCGTAGGGAGTGGTCTTGAAGCAGCGCCATAGATTTGCCGAATCGGATAGTTCAGAAATGAATAGAAAGGAGCAAAATTAGAAAATATCCGGTGGTGAAAAGGACGCTCAGGTATAGAATAGCATTCCAAGCAAAGCCAGAAATACTTTGTAGGTTTGCAACAGATTTGTGAACCCTTTGCGTTTCACTGCAATGTTGCCAACAAAGCGGACGCTATGAAAGCACTTATTTTCCTCGGGAGTAAGGAAATAGGCTACGAATGTTTGCTCTATCTCATCGAGCAACGAGAGCGCCTTGGTGTAAGGATCGCCGGTGTACTCACCAACGACCGAAGTCTTGGTAAGAACGGTCCCAGCATTAAAGAATTGTGCGCCAAACAAGATTTAAAGCTAATTTCTTCGCTTGACCAATTGTTGGAACAACCCGATTGCGATTTTCTGGTTTCGGTACAATACCATGAAATACTCAAGACACCCCACATCCGCAAAGCCCGGAAGTTGGCGGTCAACTTGCACATGGCACCACTACCCGAATACCGGGGGGCAAACCAGTTCTCTTTTGCCATCATCGACCGATATCCGGTCTTTGGTACAACTATCCACCAATTGGAAGAGTCGGTAGATGGGGGGGCAATACTGTTCGAGAAAAGGTTTCCAGTTCCTGAAAATATTTTTGTCAAAGCGCTTTATCAGCTTACATTTGACGCCTCTATCGAGCTTTTTCAGGAATCAATCGGGAAAATCATAAACGAAGATTATCAAGCAGTTCCACAGGAACAATGGGTGAACGATCGTCCAACCGCTTATCACTGGCGAAAAGAAATTGATCGCATCAAGCAAATTGACGGTAACTGGGACAAGGAAAAACAAGCTCGGCACTTTCGCGCCACCTTCTTTCCTCCGTTTCCACCTCCGTTTATGATGATAGATGGACAAAAAAAGTTGCTTTCGGAAGAATGGTATCACAGTCTGGGATGAAGAAAAGGGTCATTTTTACGGTAACCAACGATCTGAGCTACGATCAGCGTATGGCCCGAATCTGCACCACCTTAGGAGATGCAGGATATGACATTACGTTGGTGGGACGTAAAAAGCGCTGTAGTGATTCGGTTGCAGATCGATCTTACAGGCAAGTTCGTCTTTATTGCTTCTTTGAAAAGGGTAAATTATTCTATTTGGAATACAATATTCGCCTGTTTTTCTTCCTACTTTTTCAAAGCTTCGATATCGCCTGTGGCATTGATCTCGACACCTTGTTGCCGGTGTACCTGACCGCCCGACTGCGCGGAAAAACTTTGGTATACGATGCGCACGAATATTTTACGGAGATGGAAGAGGTGGTTGCCCGACCAGCCATCAAAAAAGCGTGGTCGATGTTAGAACGCACCATTGTGCCCAAAGTAAAATATGCCTACACCGTTTCTGACGGTTATGCGCGCATGTTTAAAGAAAAATACGGCACCGATTTTCAAATCGTTCGCAACGCTACGGTACTCAACGGCAAGCCGATCTTGAAAAAAGACGATTGTTACATCCTTTATCAAGGTTCTGTGAACGTTGGGCGCGGCTTGGAAGCATTGATCGAGGCCATGCCACACATCAATTGCAAGCTCTACATCTGTGGCCAGGGCGATGTGTACGACGACCTGAAAGCGCAAACTCAAGCCTTGGGCTTGGAAAACAAAGTGAAGTTTTGGGGCTACATTCAACCCGAAGACCTCAAAGAGTTCACCTATCACGCTACCATAGGCATTACCTTATTTACCAATGCCGGATTGAGTAACCAATACTCGCTGGCCAACCGCTTTTTCGACTATATGCATGCAGCGGTGCCACAAGTAGCCATGAGCTACCCGGAATACCAGAAGATGAATTCGGAATTTGAAGTGGCCGACCTGTTGCAGGAATTGACTCCTGAAACCATTTCTACTTCGATCAATCGAATGCTCACCGATCGCGAATACTACAAACGGTTGCGCGACAATTGCCTAAGGGCCAGAGAGGTATACAATTGGCAAAATGAGGCCGAAACCCTCAAGGCCCTTTACGGAAAAATCGGATAATTAGTCCTGTGGCCGACGGGCCACGAAAATGACCTCATCAGGGTTGAGGCGGTAGTGTTCAATCGCTTCCTCGCCCAATTCCTTCGCATACCTTCGCTCCTTCACTTCGAAACCAACATTGCGCAAGCGTTGGCTAAAATCTTTGCGGCCGTATAGCCGTACGTGATCTTCTTGCCCAAAGTGGGCAAGGCGTTCCTCCGGCGATGTAATGGCAGGGTCTTCCTTGGTTGCTCCTTCGTGAAAGGGCACCTGCAAAATGGTGTAACCACCGGGTCGCGTGATGCGGTAAAGCTCCTTCATGGCCGCCTCATCATCGGGAATGTGCTCCAAAACATGGTAGCAAATCACCAGGTGAAAACGTTGATCAGGCTCCGGGAGCAACGTAATGTCGTATCGGCGGTCTTCCTTGGCCGTTTCGTAATCGGTACTGATGTAGTTGATGCTCACAATATCGCACAGGCGGGTAGACAAGGCACGGTGGGGCGAAAAATCCAAGACCGTCCACAAATTGTAGTCGATGTTGAGCTCATGGTGCAAAAAGAGCCACTGAAGCCGCATGCGCTTGATGCTTCCACAAGAAGGACAAAGCTCATCGGCAAAGCCAACATCGTTGCTAATGGGAATAAACTTTCGAAAACTTTGTTGACACACCGGACATTGGTAATTGCCGCCTTGGTAAACAATGGTGAGGCTCTTCCGAATGCTCGGTTCAATGGTTTTTACCCATTTTTCGGGTAGCAGCCGGAGGGCAAATCGTTTGAAAGTTTGATACATGCGAATGACTACCGAAGGTGTTGCAACAAGTGTCCCAACTTATACCAGTCGAATTGCTTGAGGTTAGGGGAATCGGAGTGCAAATTATTCAAAATCTTTTTCTCTTGTTGTTTATACCCCCACCGAACCACGCCAGCTAAGCCCCAGCGTTTGAGGCGCAGGTAATACCGGTAGAGACGTACATCCTGGTCCACAAGTTGGTTTTGGACCAGAAAAGCCAGGTTGCGGATGCCCTCCCTGGTTTTGCGCAAAAACTCATCACAAGTTTCGAGCCCAATATGGCGCAGTGGATTGTCCAGGTGCAAAATGGAAACGCCACTGCGTTTTAGCTCCAACCCAAAAAGCGTGTCTTCGTGGCCGTATCCCTCCAAATCTTCGTTGAGGCCAATCGTTAGAAAAATGGATCGTGGCACCACAAAATTGTTGGTCATAAAAGTGCGGTAGGGGAAGGGGATACGCTGAGAGGCAGTGCTCACCTCGCGCGCCTGCCCAATTTGCCACCGCAAAAGCAATTCCCGGTTTTCGGGTGGGGCAGGGCTGTAGGTGCGTCCTCCGCACAACACCTTTTCAGGATGTAAATGCCCCAGGTAGTTTTTCAAAAAATCGTCGGATTCTACCGCCGAATCGCAATCCATGAAAAGCAATTGATCAAACTGAGCATCGCGTGCCAATCGGTTGCGGATGGCAGAACGGCCCAGATTGCGGTCCATTTCCTGGTAAATCACCCCTTCCAACTGCAACAGCTTTCGGTTAGCTGCTTTGAAAACCGGTTCGGAGCCATCGTCATACAATCGGATTTCGAAAGGAACATGTGCGTTTTTTGCTTGTTTCAGCAGGTCGCCCACCAGAGCTTCCATTCCGAAATTGTAGACCGGAATGAGAATGGAGATCATAGGCTTATGTCGCGCTGGTATTGGCCTGCCCAGTGGGCTCTACCATGTTGCCATATTCACAGGTCACCGTACGGGAAGGAAACTTTTCCATCAAGGTGATATCGTGGGTAGCCATGAAAATGGCCCGGCCACTTTTGCTGATGTCGATCAGCAGTTGAATGATGGATTGCGAAGTTTCCGGGTCGAGGTTTCCGGTAGGCTCATCGGCCAAAATCAAATCAGGATCGTTGATCAGTGCCCGGGCAATGGCTACGCGTTGTTGTTCGCCACCCGATAATTCGTGCGGCATTTTATAACCCTTTGTAGCCAATCCTACCTTCTCCAACACGTTGAGAATGCGGGTTTGCATTTCTTTCTTGTCCTTCCAGCCAGTGGCCCGCATCACGAAATTCAGGTTTTCGTTCACCGTGCGGTCGGTCAGCAATTGAAAGTCTTGAAAAATGATGCCCAGCTTACGCCGAAGGAAAGGAATTTGGCGGTTTTTGAGCTTATGAAGCTCGAATCCAACCACGTTACCCTGGCCTTCTTTCAAAGGCAATTCGCCGTATAAAGTGCGCAGCAAACTGCTCTTGCCAGAGCCCGATTTTCCAGTGAGGTATACAAACTCTCCCTTTTCTATCGTTAGAGATACGCGAGTCAACACCAGGTTGTGCTGCTGCGAAACGGTAGCATCTTGCAATTCGATGATGGTGTCCAAAGCCATGTCGAGGTTTTTGCAAAGGTACACATTTCGGGTCTCGACTTTTTGAACAAACCAGGATAAAAAGAGCCCCGAACTCCCTGAAAGACTTGATTTTACTGCATTTGTATCAACATTTTCCGGTTGATAACTATTCCTTCGCGGAAAGTCAGCCGGTACTATCGTTGCTAATTTAGCCGCTAGACGTAATACTGTTATGGTTAACCTGAAGCAATTGTTCGCCCAAATAGGGTTGGCGAGCGCATTTTGCGTATGCCTGTTTTCGGCCATTTCGGCCCAACAGACTACCACTTACATCACTGAAATCGATTCTTATCGGGAAGCACTCCAGCTTTTTCAACAAAAGCAATTCGGAGCCGCCCAGCGCTTGTTTGTCCGAGCTATCGGAGAAGTAGACGATCCCAATTCAGAAATTGCCGTCAACTCCGAATACTATTCGGCACTCTGTGCTGTCGAGCTATTTCATAAAGATGCCGAGCATTTGGTGAAAGAGTTTATTGCAGATCATCCCGAAAGCCAATGGGTGCGGCACGCTCATTTTCAATTGGGGCGCTACAACTACCGCAAGCGCAAATGGCAAAAGGTGATCACCTATATGGCGGCAGTCAATGTGTACGACTTGACTGAAAAAGAACGTTCTGAGTTCTATTTCGACCTGGGGTACAGTCATTTCATGCAAGAAGACTATGAAAAGGCTTCGAACATGTTCTACGAAATCAAGGACGCCGAAACGCCTTATTTTGCACCTGCACAGTTCTACTACGGCCACATCAACTACGATTTGGGCAATTACGAAACCGCCCTTCAAAGCTTTCGCCAGGTAGAAAACCATGAGAAGTTTGGCCGTCTGGTGCCCTACTACATTGCACAAATCTTTTACCAGCAAAAGAATTACGACAAGTTGTTGGACTATGCTCCTAAGTTGCTGGACAATGCCGTACCCAGCCGAGCCTCCGAGATTGCTCGCCTCATTGCCGATGCTTACTACAGCACCGAACGCTACCAGGAGTCTATTCCATTCTTTCAGCTGTACCTGCAAAAAGCACAGCGCCCTACGCGGGAAGATCAATACCAGTTGGCTTACGCTTACTATTTGACCAAGGATTACGAAAACGCCGGGGCCTATTTCACCAAGTTGACCTACACCAACGACAGCTTGTGCCAAAACGCCATGTATCACCTCGGGAACTGCTACCTGAAACAAGACAAAAAGAAGTTTGCCCGAACGGCTTTCAAGTCGGCTTTTGAGTTGGATTTTGATCCAACCATCACCGAAGACGCGCTCTACACCTACGCCATGCTTTCTTACGAGCTTTCGCTCGATCCTTATCAAAAGTCGATTACCGCATTCCAAGATTACATCGAGCGCTACCCTGATTCTGATCGGGCCGATGAGGCCCAGGGCTTTTTGCTCAATGTATTCTTAACGACCAATAACTTTAGTGGAGCCATTGCCTCTTTGGAAAGCATGCGCCAACTCACACCCAAGTTGAAGGAGGCTTATCAGCAAGTTTGCTTCAACCGGGCGGTTGAAATGTTCAACAGTGGATCGCACGCCCTTTCAGTACGCTATTTCAAAAAGGCGCAAGAATATCCTATTGATCCCAAGATCAATACCATGACATTTTACTGGATTGGGGACGCTTATTATCGTGCAGGAAAATACAGTGAAGCGGCCTCCAGTTACCAGGAGTTTTTGTTGCAACCACGGGCTATTTTTCAACCCGAGTTTACCAAGGCCAACTACAACATGGCTTATGCGCACCTCATGTTGAAAGACCAAAACAAGGCCGAAGCATGGTTTCGCAAATACCTGGCAGACAAAGGGAGCAAGGATCCATCGCGGGTAACGGATGCCAAACTCCGCTTAGCCGATGGCTATTACCTCGACAAAGACTACGAAAAAGCGGTGGCTTACTATCGCGAGGCCATTGCCGAAGACCCACAAAACTCTGATTATGGCCTGCACCAATTGGCCATGACTTACGGGTACCAGGGCAAATTCGAAGACAAAATTTCGGTGCTGAACCAGTTGCTGGTCGAACACCCTAAATCCTCTCGGTCGTTGTTGGCCAAGTACGAGTTGGGCCGCAGCTACATGACCACCAATGAAACCGACAAGGCGATGGCCACTTTTGATGCCATCATTGCCAGCAAGCCTGAAGGTAAAAGCCGAGTGGTGAAAGATGCTTTGGTAAGCAAAGGGGTGATCTACTACAACCGCAATGATGTAGACCAAGCACTTCCCATTTTCAAAACGGTGGTGAAGGATTATCCGACTTACGAAGATTCCCGGGAAGCCATTGTTTACACCCGAAACATCTACACCCAGCTGGACCAGGTAGAAGTGTTTGAAGAATGGATCGATGGTTTGGCCTTTGTGGATTATTCTACTCAAACCCGTGATTCCATCAATTATACCGCAGCCGCCAACAAGTTTTTCGAGGGCGATTACCCGAGTGCCATGGCCAGCCTTGGCAAATACCTGGAGCGTTTTCCGAATGGCGTGTTCAAACACAGTGCGCACTACTACCGGGCCGAAATTCAATTTGACCGGGAAAATTATCAGGAAGCCCTGGCCGACTATCAGGAGGTTAACAAAATGCCCTTCAACCAGTTTTCGGAAACATCGAGCCAAAAGGCAGCGGATATCAATTTTTACTACCGCAACTACGTAGCGGCTCTGCCCAACTTTCAGCGCTTGGAAGAATTGGCCGAAAGCAAAGAGTCCATGGATGCAGCCTTGATTGGGCAGATGAATTGCCATTTTGAGCTGGACAACCATGAACAGGCACAAACCTATGCCTCCCTGGTGTTGGATACCGATGCCGAAGGTGAGGAAGACCTGGAAGCCAATACCCGTTTTATTCTCGGAAAATCCGCTTTTGAACTGGAAGATTATGCAACTGCCAAAACGCAGTTTACGATGGTGGGTACCCTGGCTCAGGATGAAAAAGCCGCAGATGCACGCTACCACCTCGCCCGGATACTTTTTATCAACGAAGAGTACCAGGCCTGCGAAGATGAAATCTACAAACTGGTGCAAGAAAAGCCCGAGTATGGATATTGGGTTGCTAAATCGCTCATTCTTTTGGCCGATAAGTTCGTGAAAGACGAAGATTATTTCCAGGCGAAAGCCACTTTGAAAAGCATCATCGACAATTACGATGGCGATGATTTGGTAACCATTGCCAACGAGAAACTGGCCGAAGCCGAACGCCTGGAAGCGGAAGCCGAAAAACCAGCACCCGCTCCTGAGTCTGACGACCTGGATTTTGGATACGACAACTTATTTGAAGAGGAAGAAGTTCCCGAAGAGGAAATCCTCGAAAGCAACAATATTGACGATTGATCATGAAGTTTGACATTCTTCGCTCCCTGGTATTCCTGGCCTTGTTGGCAGGATGGAGTACGGCAACGTTGGCTCAGGATGATATTTCGGTAGAAGATGCCGATACCATCAAAGCCAATCCAATAGTAGTTACAGGCCAAGGAAATCGATCGGTTGCTGCCCCCAAACGCATCAACGATCGCCCACAGTTGGTCAATGATGTTCCGGAAGCACCCAAGGTGAACTACCAGACGCAAAACCGGCAATTGAACCAGGAGTTTGATCCCGAACCGATCAATGCTCCACGCATGCGGGGTGTGCCGCTGCCCAATTTGTATCGCGGCCACGCCAAAGTAGGTTTGGGCAATTATGGTACTTCCATGGCAGACATACATGTGAGCAGCCTACGCTCACGAGAGAAACATTTGAATGCCCGCTACCGTCACTTTGCTTCCTCCGGGCAGTTGGATGACGTAGGTCCAAGTAATTTTTCTCAAAATCGCCTCGACCTGTTTGGAAAGAAATATTACAAAAAGCACACTTTGGGTGGTGGTTTTACCTACGATCGCAATGTGGTGCATTTCTATGGCTTCAACCCCTCCGAATTCGATACCATTTCCAAGGGTGACATCCGTCAGCGGTTTTCAAAAGTAGCCGGCGATGTGGAGTTGCAAAGTTTTTACAAAGATTCTGCGAGCATCAACCACAACATTAAGGCGCGCGGCTACAACCTCACCGATTTGTTTGAGGCCAACGAGAGCAATGTAAGGGTAGATGCTAAATTGAGCCGCTATTTCAAGCAAGAGCAGTTTGTGGTCGATCTTGGTTTTGACTACAACAACTTTAAAATGGTGGGCGATACCCAATCCAATGGCATTGTGTTCATCAATCCCAAGGTAGTGTCTCGGGGCGATCGTTGGAACCTTTCGTTGGGCATGAATGTCATGACGGAATTCGACGAGCAATCCAACTTCCACTTTTACCCCAATGCCCAGTTCCGCTACAAGGTATTGGGAGACATCATCATTCCTTACGTTGGCATTACCGGTGGGCTGTCGCGAAACAGTTTCAATTCGCTTACGCAAGAAAACCCGTTTATGGTTTCAGCCTTTGAGTTGCGCAACACCAACACCAAGTACGAATATTACGGAGGGGTGCGGGGCGCCTACAGCGCTACTACCTCATTCAATTTTCAGTTTGCCAAATCGAAGTTGGAAGACATGCACTTCTTTGTGGCCGATTCTACCAACGGTGTGAACAACCGGTTCACGGTAGTGTATGATACGGTGGTGGTAACGCACCTTAGCGGGCAAATATCGCATCAGAAAACCGACAAGCTCAACCTCTTACTACGCGCTGATTACTTTGCGTACAACATGAGCAATGAGTTCGAAGCCTGGCAGCGGCCCAACTTGAGGATAACCTTCGCCGGACGGTACCAGTTGAACCAAAAGTTGCTCTTTGAGGCCAGCGTATTTGGCATTTCGGGCATGGTGGCCAGAAGCTTTGATGCTGCCGGAGCAGAGGAGAGCTACGGGTCGGGAATTTTCGGCGATCAGCTCGATGGCATCGTGGACCTCAACCTAGGGGTTGAATACCGCTACACCGAGCGTTTAGGGGTATTTTTGAAGCTCAACAACCTGGCTTCCATGCGTTACAACCGGTGGCAAAATTACCCGACTCAGCGCTTCAATGTGCTCGGTGGTTTGAGCTATTCTTTCTGGGGAAAGTAAGTAGCTGAAAAACAGCTCTTTTGAGTGGCTCTCCTTGTTAATTAGATGTTAATAAAAAGCCTGACTTTTAGGGCTTTCCAAGCGGTTTTGGCGCTTGTCTTTGGTATATTTGCTTAGCAAATTCCAACCCTGCACTTTCTACGACATTCTATGAGTGAAGAAGCAAAAGATTTAGCTCCTGACGGCGGATATTCAGCCGATAGTATTCAGGTGCTCGAAGGCCTGGAGGCGGTTCGGAAACGTCCCGCGATGTACATTGGAGATATTGGCCCTAAGGGCCTGCATCACCTGGTGTATGAGGTGGTGGACAACTCCATTGACGAAGCCCTGGCCGGATACTGTTCTGAGATCGAAGTACACATCAATGAGGGCAATTCGATCACGGTGAAAGACGACGGTCGCGGTATTCCCGTGGCCATGCACGAAAAAGAGAAAAAGTCAGCGCTTGAAGTAGTAATGACCGTACTTCACGCCGGTGGTAAATTCAACAAGGACAGTTACAAGGTGTCCGGTGGTTTGCACGGTGTGGGGGTTTCCTGTGTGAATGCCTTGTCTACCCATTTGGAGGCGCTCGTGCACCGTGGCGGAAAGGTCTACCAGCAAGAATACGAGATTGGAAAACCACAATATGCGGTGCGGGAAATCGGTACAACCGAAATCACCGGCACCCAGGTGACCTTCCAGCCCGACGACAGTATCTTTACCCACTTAGTATATTCCTACGAAACGCTGGCCGATCGCTTGCGCGAATTGGCTTTTCTTAACAAGGGAATTCGATTGATCCTCATCGATCATCGCGAAAAAGATGAAGAAGGCAACGATCGGAAAAGTGTGTTTTACTCTGAAGGAGGCCTCAAAGAATTCGTTACTTACCTCGACGACAGCCGCGAACGCCTGATCGAAGAGCCCATCTACCTCGAAACTGACAAAGGAGCGATTCCGGTAGAAGTAGCGATGCAATACAACACCTCCTACAGCGAGAACATTCACAGCTACGTCAACAACATCAATACCCACGAAGGGGGTACTCACCTTAGCGGTTTCCGCCGGGGGCTTACCCGTACCTTGAAGAAGTACGCCGATGAATCGGGCATGCTCTCCAAGTTGAAATTCGAAATTAGTGGGGACGACTTCCGCGAAGGGCTTACTGCGGTGATCTCGGTAAAAGTAATGGAGCCTCAGTTTGAGGGACAAACCAAAACCAAGCTGGGCAACAGTGAAGCCATTGGAGCGGTAGACCAGGCGGTGAGCCAAATGTTGACCAATTACCTGGAAGAAAATCCTAAGTCTGCCAAGACCATTGTGCAGAAGGTGATTTTGGCCGCACAGGCCCGTCACGCGGCCCGTAAGGCCCGTGAATTGGTACAACGGAAAGGAGCCCTTTCCGGTGGTGGATTGCCCGGGAAACTTGCGGATTGCTCCGAGAAAGATCCTTCATTGTGCGAAATTTACCTGGTAGAGGGAGATTCGGCGGGTGGAACGGCCAAACAAGGACGTGATCGTAAGTTTCAGGCCATTTTGCCGCTACGCGGTAAGATTCTCAACGTGGAGAAAGCCATGCAACACAAAGTGTGGGAAAACGAAGAGATCAAAAACATTTATACCGCCCTTGGCTTAACCGTAGGAACTGAGGAAGACAGCAAAGCGCTCAACCTCGAAAAGCTTCGCTATCACAAGATCATCATCATGTGTGATGCCGATGTAGACGGAAGCCACATTACTACCTTAATTCTTACTTTTTTCTTCCGGCACATGATGCCGCTGATCGAACTGGGATACGTTTACATTGCTACACCACCACTTTATTTGGTGAGAAAAGGCAAAGAGGAACGCTATTGCTGGAACGACGACGAACGCGATCGCTTTGTTCAAGAGTTGAAAGGAAGCGGCAAGGAAAGTAGTGTAAACGTGCAGCGATACAAAGGTTTGGGTGAAATGAATGCAGAGCAGTTGTGGTCCACAACCATGGCTCCCGAATTCCGTACCCTCCGCCAGGTGTCCATCGAGAGTGCTGCGGCCTCCGATCATACTTTCTCCATGTTGATGGGAGACGATGTGCCCCCTCGTCGGGAGTTCATCGAGCGGAATGCCAAATACGCCAAGATCGACGTATAATACAACTACCACATATATTAAAAAAGCGGCCCAATAGCCGCTTTTTTTATGCTTTAAAATTGCCATAAAACGAAACAGCCGCCCGATTTTTCTGGCGGCTGTTTCGTTTTATCAAGTAGGGGCGGATTAGCTTCCACTAACAGCAATAGAGCCTTGGTAATGCATCGGCTTGCCGTCTTTGTCGGTAGTAACCACGGTCCAGACGTAAGTTTCGCCTTTACGCACCCGTTGGGTACTTTGCGCCAAACGGCCGTCCCACGGAGCGATTTCGGAAGTGTTGTACACCATCACCCCGCTGCGGTCGTAGATCGTCAGCTGAAAAGGAGGATGACTACTGGTAATGGCAAATGGAAACCAGTTGAGATTTTCACCATTCGGACTTGTAGGGTTGAAAGATCGAGGCGCCAACAGGTTGTAGTCAGAATATACCTGAACGTTTTCTTCCGTAACAGAGGTGCACCCGGCATCGTTCATCGCCAACACTTTTACCTGATGGGTGCCTTTGGTGTTAAAAATGTATTCTACCCGGTTGGTACCCATGAAAGTCGTTTCCTGAGTCGATAAACCTTCTTGACGAGTGCCCATATCCCACTGCAATTGAACGTTCTCGTTGGAAGTAACTTCCAAAACAGTGTAGGGGTTTCGAGTGAGATCGTCGGGCATTTTGGTGGTGATCGAAATTTGAGGGGCTTGTGCCACTTCAATGGAAAGTTCATTGGACAAGTGCTCTTCTCCGTTGACATCAATGACTTTGAGGCGAACAGCATAGGATCCAGAACGCTCAAAAGCGTGAATGGGCATTACTTCTTCTGAGGTATGGCCGTCTCCAAACTCCCAAATAAATTGACTTCCTGTTCCGGTAAGTTTAGCACTAAACGGTATAGGAGCTTGAGGACAAACAGGGCCTTCGGTACTCGAAATTTCCACGACCATTGGTTGAGGAAGGTCCGGTTGAGGGCCGTCCACAATAGGATAGTTGGAGTTGAATGAAAATACTTTAGGAGCTGTAGTAACCTGATCTGGTGCTTCTTGAACAGGCTGCGTAACCACTTCTGACGGAGCGGTGTATTGAGAAGTCGTCGTGCTTTGGCTGTGAACGGTTCTCGGCTCGCTGGAGGCTGCGAAAGTATTGGCTTCCGATTCTAAAAGAGTAGCACTGATGGTCGATGCTTCCTCTGGCGTGTTTGCGGAAGAGGAAGGGACCACGGATTCGGAAGGTTGCTCTACAAGACCAGTGCTGGTAGCATTTTCAGGAGGTGTTTGAGCAATCATTTGTGTGGAAGCGGCTGCTGGAACTTTGGCTTGTGGTAAAGTGGTGCTGTCTTCAGAGAGCATCCAGTAGGAGCCTGCGGTAAGTAGTACCGCTGCCCCGGTGGCCAGCAGCCAACCTTTTCGGCCACTCCCAACAGGAGTAGAAGAGGCATCCATCTTAGCGGAAAGCTCTTCCCAATGTGCGGGGTTGTAAGGAACCTCAAGCTGCTCGAGCGCATCTTTCATTTGGTTCTCAAACCCGGTATGATTTGTCTTAGCCATTATTGGTAATTCAAGACTTTATGAAATGCTTTTTTCAAATTCATTTTCGCTTTCGCGAGGTTCGACTTGCTGGTACCAATACTGATGCCCAACGAGTCGGAAATTTCTTTGTGACTAAGGCCTTCCAACACGTAAAGGTTAAATACTGTGCGGTAAGCCGGTGAAAGCTTTTGCACCTCCGCCAAAACACGTTTCGTTTCTATCGGAGGCCCTTCGTCATCTTCAACTGCGCCATAACCTTCTTTTTCCTGAAGGTGATCCATATAATCATCGTCCACGTGAACAAAATGATTTTTGTTCCTCCTAAAATGATCGATGGCAGTGTTCACCACAATTCTTCTTATCCAACCTTCGAAAGAACCTTTGTTGTTGTACTTGCTCATGTTTGCAAATACTTTGATGAAACCCTCCTGGAGAATGTCTTTGGCCTCGTCGGCGTCTTTAGCATACCTCAGGCACAGTCCCATCATTTTCCCATAGAAGCGTTCATAAACCTGTTGCTGACTCGCTCGGTCGCCTTGCAGGCATCCGGCGATAAGCAACTCAAATTCATGTTTACTTACAGCTCCCATCGGTCAATACAAATAGTAGACGCTAAGGCGTCAAAGAGGTTGCTTTTTTTTGCCTGTTTTTTCCAATTGGAAAATAATCATTTAAGAAGGATGGGTCAAGCCGACTTAACCCACAAAGAAATAGTCTTTGAAATGGGGGCTACCGCACCAAGGTAACGTGACCGGACACCTCTTTGGGCACACCAGCAAAATCGCGGTAACGAATGATGTAGGCATAATTTCCAGTAGGGAGAATGGTGCCGTCCTGGTTGTTGGTACCATCCCATTGGTTGGCTACATCTGTAGTGGCAAAAACCTGTTGGCCCCATCGGTCGTAGATGATCATTTCAAAGTCGGGAAACCGGCCTCTAAAACCTTCTCCAACGGGCCCGAAGGTTTCGTTCAGATCATCGCCATTCGGGGTAAATGCCTGTGGCACCCAAAAGGTGGAAATGTATTCTACGTAGAGCGAGTCGTTCACTGTATCGGTGCAGCCAAACTCATTTTCGATGGCCAACTCGATGTACTTCCAGCCCGTATCTTGATAAAATATGGAAAAATTGGACTTGGTACTGGTGCGGCCATTTCCTAAGTCCCAGTTGCGTATGAAGCTACTCCCCGATAGGTCAGTAAATTCTACCACCGGGTCTTCACTGTTTGGAAAAATCGGAAAATAATTGAAAGATGCTCTCGGATTGGGTCGGCTATTGATATAGCACGGTTTTTTCAATCGGGTAATACACCCCAGGTCGGTGGTTACCTTTAGTGTTACATCATAGCAACCCACTCCTACAAAAGCATGGGGTACTAATGGGTCATTGTCTTGTATGGTGGTGCCGTCTCCGAAATCCCAGTCGTAGGCATAGCCCGGAGGAGCAACCGAATCGGGCGAAAAGTTGACCGTGACCGGGTCACAACCTTCTAAAATGTCTGCCGAAAATTCAGGATTTTGAAAATCGCCCACGTAAATGGTTATTGTTTCCACGTCTACCGTTGAAAGGCAAGCGTCTTCTACCGTTACGGAATACGTAGTGGTCACAACCGGATTGACAAAAAAGTTGGTGCCCTGACCAAGGCCTTGGTTGAAGGTATACGTCAAGGGTTGTACCCCACCGCCAGCGGTTGCCGACAGTTCAATCACATCTCCTTTACAAATGGTATCGCTACCATTGGGCGCGGTAGAAGCCTGAATGTCTGGATATCCCCCTACTTGGATCAGAGTGAAGGCAGTTGTAGCCGGAGTGTTGCAAGCATCGGTTACCGTCACTACATATTGAGTAGTAGCATTGGGCGAAACCACATGTGCAGACCCTATGCCCAAACCGTTGTTCCAATTGTAAGTGTAGCCTCCAAACCCTCCTGTGGCAGAAGCACTAATCGTAGCAAAATCGCCCGGACATATCGTATCTACCGGAAATGGGTTGGTGGTTACTTGGATGGAAGGATAGCCTCCTACCTGCACAAAAACATTGGTGATGAAAGCAGGACTGGCACAACCATCAGTTACGGTAACTATGAACAAAGAAGGACTGGTAGGCGAAACCACAATTGGGTTACCCGTAGACCCATTGCTCCAGGTATAATTATAATTTCCGTCTCCACCGGTGGCCACCACGCTGAGGGTAGTTTGATCACCAATACAAATGGTATCATCCGCTGTGCTGGCTATAGCACCGAGAGTATCCAATACCGTTACATCAACCGTATCC
Source organism: uncultured Flavobacteriales bacterium (assembly GCA_937899835.1). Taxonomy (GTDB): domain Bacteria; phylum Bacteroidota; class Bacteroidia; order Flavobacteriales_G; family Salibacteraceae; genus CALCCE01. The sequence continues at coordinate 43,795 of CALCCE010000304.1, forward strand.
AAAGGACCGCTACACCCGTTTGAATCAAAAACTTGCACGGTGTAACTGGTAGGCATTGCGGTAGTTACGTTAACGCTGGCTCCGGTTTGTCCAGTGCTCCATACAAAGGTATAAGGAGGTGTGCCTCCGCCAGCTGTGGCTGAAATGGTGTGGGTGTTGCTCACACAAACCGTAGTATCGTTGGATGCAGTGATGGTAAGCGAATCAGGTTGCGGAATGTTGACGGTATCCACGGTAGAGCAACCGTTTGCATCTGAAACGGTGACAAAATTATCGCCAAAACACAGCCCAAAATTCGTAGCAGATGTTGTGCCGTTGGCCCAGGTAAAAGTATATCCTGGTTGGCCACCCGCTGCGGAAATCGTTGCCGAACCGTCACAGTTTGTTGTGCCAAAGCAACTCACCGGTTGAATATTGCTGGAAGTCGGTATAATTTGCGGAGGTTGATTGATGGTAACATTGCCAAAAGCCACCGAACCATTTCCATCAACTACCAAAGCAGAATAAGTACCCCCTGGTAGGTTAAGTACTGAATCGGTAGGGTTAGAGCTGGTTACTTGCCGAACAATGTTGTTGTTGGCATCCCGCCAGGTAAAAAACCAAGGGCCCACTGAATTGGAAGAAGTGTCTGTTCCTGTGATGTAGCCTGTACTATCCCCAAAACAGGGGACATCGAGGGAGTCAAAGACCGGAAACAAGCAAGAAGGAGTAACCAATACTGAGTCAGAGACGGTTGTGCCATTGCAAAGTGTTGCAGTAGCATAGTAGGTGGTAGGTTGTGTTGGTGAAACGTTGATAGAGGCTGTACTGCCCACGGGTGGGCCGCCAAATCCTACCGTCCAGTTGAGGGAGCCTGGTGTATACCTCCGGCTGTCATTGGTAGCGGTCCACTGTGAATTGTTCCGTCCGGGAACTACGAAAGCTGTGGTACCCGCAATGTTGTGTAATCCTTGTGTCGCCCGATTGGGGTTGCCGGGAGGCCAGGTAAAACAGTTCGGTTTGGTGGTGATGTGGTTGTCAATAACGTTGGATCCCTCGTGCAACACAATTTGAAAAGTGCCAATGGTTCCGGTGCAACTAAACATGTACACATTATAGGAAACGACAAACATTCGGTTTGGAGCAGTTCCAATTGTTTGGTAGCGCACAAAAGGACCTGCACCACCGGTGATCGATGGGTTCCAATCTTGCCAGGGGCCGAAAATGCAGTTTTTGGGCACGTTTCCTGCGGCACTTGGAATAGCATTAACACCCCAGTTGTTTCCCCATCCGAATGCAGGAGGAGTAAACGAAATCCAACCATTGGCCGCGATGTAGCAAGTCGTGTAGGTATTACAGAAAAAATCAAAAGAGAAACCAATGGGCACTGCTCCCGAAACAGCATCATCTCCCAGGGTAAGGGCTGTTCCAGTGGTCGTTTGAGGTGCAAACGGAATCGTGGAAATAACGTAGCTGTTGGAGTTGATCGATCCCGTTACCGAAGCGGTAAGGGTAACCGTATCCGGAGGACAAAAAATCGTGTCATTGCCAACAGATATCTGGGCTATGGTTGCTAAAGGCAGTGAAAAAACCGCCAACAGGAATGGAAGAATAAAGCGTCTCATGTTTCCCGCAGAGATGGACCTAATTGTCAAACTTACAAATTCTTACCTTGAGTCATATTCGAACCAAGGTGGTTCTTTTATCATTTTCGGGTCCAATCTTGGTATGCCGATAAGATTTGGACTTCACCAGAGGAATGCACCCAATGACTCAGACGAAGCGAAAGGTAAACCGTTGCTTCTAAAGGCCGCTAAATCCTTAGCAAAATTTCCCGCCAGCCGGTTGGAATTACCTAATTTTGGCCCCCGTCAAAAATTCGATAAGTCTTTCGAAATCATTTTATAACCTAAGCACTTAACCATGAAAATTACCGTTGTCGGAGCAGGAAACGTTGGAGCCACCTGTGCCAATGTGATTGCCCACAAGGAATTGGCCAACGAAGTATACCTCGTTGATATCAAAGAAGGATTTGCAGAAGGCAAAGCACTCGATATCTGGGAGACCTCACCCATCAATCTCTATGATTCTCGCACCATTGGAGTCACCAACGATTACTCGGCTACCGCCGGATCGGATGTAGTGGTAATTACCTCTGGGTTGCCACGTAAGCCGGGCATGAGCCGCGATGATTTGATCGCAACCAACGCCGGAATCGTTCAGTCGGTGACCGAAAACGTAATGGCCACCTCTCCCGATGCTAAAATTGTCATCGTTTCCAATCCTCTGGATGTGATGACCTACGCTGCCTACCTCACCGCTAAAGTGGATAGCAAACGCGTCTTTGGTATGGCAGGTATTCTGGATACCGCCCGATACCGTTCTTTCCTGGCTATGGAATTGAACGTTTCTCCAAAAGATATTCAAGCAGTTCTCATGGGTGGCCACGGTGATACCATGGTACCACTGCCACGTTATACCACCGTGGGCGGAATTCCTGTGACCGAATTGATCGAGGACGATAAGCTCGAAGCTATTGTAAACCGCACCAAAAAAGGTGGTGGCGAAATCGTGAAGCTTTTAGGTACTTCAGCCTGGTATGCTCCCGGAGCTGCTGCTGCACAGATGGTAGAAGCCATCGTACGCGATCAACGCCGGGTATTCCCCGTCTGCGCATGGTTGCAAGGCGAGTATGGCATGAGCGACATCTACCTCGGTGTTCCGGTAATCCTCGGTAAAAACGGTATCGAGCGCATTATTGAGTTGGAATTGAACGCAGATGAGAAAGCTTTGCTCGACCAATCGGCTGAAGCTGTACGCAACGTAATGGGCGTTTTGGACAAAATGAATGCCTAATTACATTGAACAGTTTACCACTGAATCAATTATGATGGAAGGCATCCCGAAAACCGGGGTGCCTTCTTCATATATAATAAGGTAGCTTTGCAAGGTGCTACAAACCTTCTGTAAAAGACGGCTTCCCAAGGTTTTTCCAGACTTTTTGAGGAAGAACTTTAAATTGGTTTATCCGGTTTGTTATTCTATATTTGCAGGCTCAAAAAAATAACCTGACTACACTTAAAATCAGAATTCAATGCAAAACAAGAGTGCAATCTGGGCATTCACCATTCTACTGATCATCGCTTGTCTCTACCAGCTTTCCTTTAGCTTCGTGACCAGCGCAGTAGAAGACGATGCCGAAGAATTGGCATCCGAAATGGTGGATTCAGTCCGGACTGATGCCAAGGCGTTGGAAGCGATGAACATTGAAGGAGAGCTACCCGCTGCGGTGGCAGAGAGTCTCCAAACCCGATTCAATGCTCAAATTCTGAAAGATTGGAACAACAAAGAGGTTTACCCTCTCATTGGAACTACTTACCGGCAGTGTAAGAAAAACGAAATCAACCTCGGACTAGACCTTCAGGGCGGCATGAGTGTGACCCTGGAAGTGGCCGTGGAAGATATGATCGTAGCGCTTTCCAAAGAAGATCAATCAGAAGAATTTCAAAAGGCGCTGCAATTAGCGAAAGAAATGAAAAAAGGAAGTGATGATGATTTCACTACCCTTTTCGCAGCAGCTTGGGACGAAGTATCACCCAGCGGAAGTTTGGCTCCTATCTTCCACAAACGGGGCAACCAAGAGAAGTTTCCACGCGAAGCCAGTAACGAGCAAATTCTTTCCACTATTCAAGAGGAAGCTGAAGAAGCTGTAAAACGTACCGAGCAGGTATTGCGCAAGCGGATTGATAACCTTGGAGTAGTACAACCCAAGATTCAGCGTTTGAGTGGTTCAGGTCGCATCATTATTGAACTACCCGGTGTTAAAGACACTGAGCGGATCAAGAAAATTTTGGAAGGTACTGCTAAGTTGGAGTTTTGGGAAACCTACACCAACAACCAGCGGATGTACAATGCCTTTAATGAGGTGGATGTATTGTTGGCAAAAAGGTTGTATCCCAATGCGAACAAGAATGAAGAAGCTTCCACGGTGGCTGATTCAGCCGACTCGGCTAATGTTGACCCTGCGGCAACCGTAGCAGCGGTTGAAGAGGAACCAGCACCAGAGACTGAACCACAAGTAGCGGATATCAATGAGTTTGATTTTGAATCTGATTCAACGGTTGGTGGTGATTCTGCTATAGAACTCTCTACCGCTGATATCGACGACTTGTTGGAGACACAGGATACCCTACAAGATCAAAATTCTTCTGTTGATCCTACCAAGAATCCTTGGTTTGCTATTTTCTCTCCAAACCTAATTCCAAACCAGGAAGTACAGGGCGGATACTCTTTTGGTCGTGGTCCAATTTTAGGATACGTAAAAGAGTCTGACAGAGAGAAATTCTACGAGTACATAGATCGCGAGGATGTTCAACGTATCCTTCCGAAGAGGGCAAAATTTTTCCTTTCGGCTAAGCCTACTGCTCCTGATGCCAAAGTACGCTTCTATTCTGTTTATGCGGCTAAGGTGACCAACTCCGATGGCAAAGCTCCATTGGAAGGTGACGTAATTACCAACGCCTTTGTAGACCAAAGTCAGCTTGGTGAGCCGGAAGTAGTGCTCATTATGAATGGTGATGGTGCTTCTACCTGGGCACAGCTCACTGGTGATAACATTGATAGTAACATTGCCATTGTTCTTGATGATCTGGTATATTCAGCACCTACTGTAAATGGTGCAATTACTGGTGGTCGTTCTAACATTTCCGGCCAGTTTTCGCCTGAAGAGGCAGAGGACCTTGCTAACATTCTGAAAGCAGGTAAACTCGAAGTAGAGTCACGCATCATTGAAAGCCAGGAAGTAGGGCCATCCTTGGGCCAGCAGTCGGTGAGTAACGGTCTTTGGTCATTCATCATCGCTCTGATCCTTGTACTCATTTACATGGCATTCTACTACGCCCGTGCAGGAGTAGTCGCTGACATTGCACTGTTCGCCAACATGTTCTTCATCATTGGTGTACTCGCTTCTTTAAATGCAACGCTTACCTTACCGGGTATCGCCGGTATTGTGTTGACCATTGGTATGTCGGTAGATGCCAACGTACTCATCTATGAACGGATTCGGGAGGAACTATCCGCCGGTAAAGGTTTGCGCCTTGCCATTGTAGACGGTTATAACAATGCCTATAGCTCCATCATCGATGCCAACCTCACCACCTTGTTGACAGGTATTGTATTGAGTGTGTTTGGCACCGGCCCGATCAAAGGTTTCGCTACGACACTGATCATTGGAATTCTTACTTCGTTGTTCTCTGCCATTTTCATTACTCGTTTGGTATTCGAGTGGCAACTGCAACGCAAGAAAACCATCGACTTTGCCACCAAGGCTACCAAAGGCGCTTTCAAAAACCTCAACATTGCTTTCATTCCTCGCAGAAAAATGTTTTACCTGATTTCAGGGATCATCATTGCGGGTGGTGTAGCTTCTATGGCTTATAAAAGCTTAGACTACGGAGTAGATTTTACCGGTGGTCGAACCTACGTATTGAAATTTGAGCAGGAAGTACCCGATACTCAGCCATTGAAAGATGCGCTGGCGTCTGTTTTCCTCGACAAGGCAGGGAACAAACAAGAGCCAGAAGTAAAATCCTACGGTAGCAGTTACCAGTTTCAGATTACCACCAATTACATGATGGATTCTGAGATTACAGGTAGTGAAGCAGATTCGACTGTTCGAGCGGCATTGATGACAGGTACTGAGACCATCGGCAATCCGTTTACGGTGGAAAGCTCTTCTAAAGTAGGTGCTACAATTGCAGATGATATTCAAACCGCTGCTATTTGGTCAGTTCTTTTCTCCTTGGCCATTATCTTCCTCTACATTTTGTTCCGCTTTAAGCACTGGCAATATGGATTGGGTGCATTGGTCGCTATGTTCCACGATGTATTGATCGTACTTTCCATCTTCTCCATCTTCCACGGTATTCTACCGTTCTCGATGGAAATTGATCAGGCCTTTATTGCTGCTATATTGACTGTAGTAGGGTATTCCATCAACGATACGGTGGTGGTGTTCGACCGGATTCGTGAATACCTGGGTATCTACAAACGGAAAGAGTACAACGAAGTCGTAAATAGCGCATTGAACAGCACCTTGAGTCGTACCATCAATACCTCGCTGAGTACTTTCTTTGTATTGCTGATGATTTTCCTCTTTGGAGGAGCAGTAATCAAAGGATTTGTATTTGCCTTGATGGTAGGTGTAATTGTAGGAACTTATTCCAGCTTGTGTGTAGCCACTCCTATTGTATTGGACTTTAACCGCAAAAAGGCGGTCGATAAATAACACTTTTCTTCTATTTACAAGAAGGTGAAGCCCTTCCGGATAAACCGGAGGGGCTTTTCATTTTTTTGAGGCATCTTTGTACCATGGCCAATGGACTTTTGTTGTTTATCGGAACCCCTGAACTGATCATTGTGATGCTGGCAGTACTCTTGCTGTTTGGGTCAAAACGCATTCCTGAATTTGCCCGTGGGCTTGGTAGGGGCATTCGTCAGTTCAAAGATGCTACTCAGGACATTCAAGACGATATCTTGGATTCGGCCCGAAGCATTGAGCGGGAAGCCCGCATGAAAGACAAGAAGGACGAGAGCTGAAACAACCCCACGTACTAATTTTCTAGTTCCCCCCATATGGATTATTTCCTGTTGATTGCCGGACTTGCGGTGCTGGTGCTTAGTGGGGAAGTATTGGTGAAAGGAGCGGTGGGGATTGCCCTTAGGTTGCGCATTTCTACACTTGTGGTAGGCATGACCGTGGTAAGCTTTGGTACTTCGGCACCCGAGCTATTGGTGAGCTTGCAAGCCTCGTTATCTGGCAATCCGGCAATTGCCATTGGAAATGTAGTAGGCTCTAACATTGCCAACCTTGCCTTGGTATTGGGCCTCACTGCTTTGGTGCTTCCATTACCCGTGGAGCGGGATTCGCTTCGAATCGACTGGCCGGTAATGATGTCTGCCACCATCCTCTTGATTCTATTCATTTTTAACGGTACGGTCAACCGAATAGAGGGAGGCCTTCTCTTTGGGCTATTGATCCTCTTTACGGTTTGGCTGATCAGGAGGTCGCGAAAAAATGCCAAATCTTCGGATGAAAATGAAGCGGAACCGCCACCGCTTTGGCATTTGTTTCGAGACCTTGGCCTGGTGGTTTTAGGATGTGTGGGCCTGGTGTTTGGTGCAGATTGGCTGTTGGAAGGCGCGGTAAACATTGCTGAATCATACGGGGTGAGTAAGCACGTAATTGGTGTCACCATTGTAGCATTCGGAACCAGTGTTCCCGAATTGGTCACCTCTTTGGTCGCGGCTTTCCGAAAGCAAAGCGACATTTCTATCGGCAACCTGGTTGGTAGCAACCTATTCAACATCATGGCTATTTTGGGGATCACCGCAATGGTAAAGGACATTCCGGTTGAGGAAATCGTGATACAACGCGACATTTGGTGGGTATTTGGGGTTTCTCTTTTGTTATTGCCGCTTATGCTTATCGGTCGCAAAATTGGACGATGGCAGGGCATTTTGCTTTTCTCCATTTATATCGCTTACCTATTAATGCAGGTTTTTTCAGTATAACCCTTTTTATAATGGGGGTGCTTTCTTTTTTTTAATAAAAAATTAAAGAATGCGCTGAAATTTCAGGGGGTTTGTTGGTAAAAAGTGCAAAATTTTGAGAGTCGACCCCTAGAAAAGGTTACTTTTGCTTTGAATTTTCTTTTTTTAGCAAAAAACACTTACGATCCATGTCTACGTTTCGTTTTCGTGCCCTTGAGGCCACTCTCTCCCGCCAACCGGTAGAAACCACGGCTCCTGCTGAGTTGATATCTGATTACTTCGGGGAAAATGTATTCAATCAAAAATCCATGATGGAATTTTTGACGGAAGAAGCTTATGAAAGTGTGATGGAAGCCATCGAGCAAGGCACCCGGATCGACCGAAAAATTGCCGATCAAGTTGCCTCTGCCATGAAAGCTTGGGCACTGTCGAAAGGAGCTACCCACTACACCCACTGGTTCCAGCCTTTGACCGGACGTACCGCTGAAAAGCACGATTCATTCTTCGATCCAGTAGGCAATGGTCGTTCCATCGAGCGTTTTGAAGGAGATCAATTGGTGCAGCAAGAGCCGGATGCTTCCAGTTTTCCAAATGGAGGTATCCGCAACACTTTTGAGGCTCGGGGTTACACCGCTTGGGATCCTACCTCACCGGCTTTTATCATGGGCGGTACTCTTTGCATTCCAACCGTTTTTGTGGCCTACACTGGCGAAGCCCTGGATTATAAAGCTCCGTTGTTAAAAGCCCTTGGAGCCGTAGATGAAGCTGCAGTAGAGGTCTGCAAGTTTTTTGATAAAAACGTAACCAAGGTAAACGCGACCCTGGGTTGGGAACAAGAATACTTTCTGGTAGATGCTGCGCTTTTCAATGCACGGCCTGATCTGGTGTTGACTGGCCGCACCTTATTTGGGCATAGCTCTTCGAAGGGACAACAATTGGACGACCACTATTTTGGTTCCATCCCAGATCGGGCCGCGGCCTTCATGCGCGATTTTGAAGCAGAAGCCCTGCGCCTGGGCATTCCGGTGAAAACCCGTCACAATGAGGTGGCACCCAACCAATTCGAATGTGCTCCTCTTTTTGAAGAGGCCAACCTGTCTGTAGACCACAACCAGTTGGTGATGGATGTGATGGAAAAAACGGCCAGTCGACACAACTTTAGGGTCCTGTTGCACGAAAAGCCCTTCGCAGGGATGAACGGTTCCGGAAAGCACAACAACTGGTCTTTAGCTACCAATACGGGGGTTAACCTGCTAAGTCCGGGCAAGACACCCAAGACCAACCTGCGCTTTTTAACCTTTTTTATCAATACCATCAAAGCAGTACACGATCACGCAGATTTGCTGCGGGCCTCCATCGCCAATGCAGGTAACGATCACCGATTGGGCGCTAACGAAGCGCCACCCGCCATCATTTCCATCTTTATTGGTTCACAATTGACCAAAGTGCTCAATGATCTCGAAGCAGAGGTAAAAGGTGGTAAAATGACCCCCGATCAGAAAACCGACTTGAAACTGCGCGTAGGCCGCATTCCTGAAATCCTGTTGGACAACACCGACCGCAACCGTACTTCTCCATTTGCCTTCACCGGCAACAAATTTGAGTTCCGTGCAGTGGGTTCTACTTCCAACTGCTCTTCGGCAATGACCGCTTTAAATACCATCATTGCCAAGCAACTGCAGACCTTTAAAAAGGATGTAGATGCTATTATTCAGCGCGATAAGGTAAAGAAAGATGAAGCCATTTTTCAAGTACTACGGGAATACATTGTATCCTCAAAAAACATTCGCTTTGAAGGCAACGGCTATTCTGACGATTGGGTAAAAGAAGCAGAAAAAAGAGGTTTGTCTAACGTAAAAACCACTCCTTATGCCCTTGGAGCTTATTTGAAAGAGGAAGTACTGTCTCTTTTCGAAGAGTTCAACATCATGAGTAGGGTAGAGGTAGAAGCACGGCACGAAATCAATCTGGAGAACTACCAGATGAAAATCCAGATCGAATCTCGGGTCATGGGTGATTTAGCCATCAATCATTTTTTGCCCTCCGCCCTCCGTTACCAGAATCAGTTGATTGAAAACGTTCAGGGGCTTATTGCTGTCTTAGGCGAGGAAGCCGGGCGCGAAGCTGGGGCCGCTTCCATTTCGTTGATCAAAGAAGTTTCAGAAAGGGTGAATACCATTCGCAAAGCTGTTCACGACATGACTGAGGCGCGAAAGAAAGCCAATGCGATTGAAGATATGGAAGCCAAATCCAAATCTTACTGCGATGCCGTGATTCCTTTTTTTGAAATCATCCGTTACGAAATCGATAAATTAGAATTGATTGTGGAAGATGACCTCTGGCCACTTCCCAAATACCGCGAAATGTTGTTTACCCGATAAATTGGGGATGACGCTATAGTTATTACAAGGGGTAGGTTCTTTGAGGATCACCCCTTTTTTTATTCCCCAATGACTAAGATTTCGCGTTCCGACTGCATTTTCATGGAAGAGCATCGCCCTGCCGTTTCGAACATTTATCAATCGTAAAATAGTGTATCGGTCAGTGTAACTTTTAGCAACGGAACAGTTATGAGAGCGAAAGTCAACTGGAAAGAGAGAGATCAGTCGCGCAGAATAGAGGAATGCAAGGCAGAGAGAGGTAGCCAAAAAAACCGGTTAATTGGCCAAAAGAAGGCGATTCGTCCCTTAAAAACCAGCTTTGATATGAATAAAATAATTAGTTAATTTGCTAACCCCTTGAAATTTAGAATTGCGATTCAAGAGGGTTTTTAATCCCTGCAAAACCATGAAATTAATGAGAACCATTGCCGTTCTGTTTCTGGCCTTCGGTGTTAGTTTTACCTCCTTTGCCCAGAAGGATTTAACCAAAACCGCCGAACTTGCGTTTGAAAGCGAGTCCTACTCTGATGCCATTCTTCTATTTAAGAAGGCATATACCAAAGAAAAAGATTCGAAGAAAAAGGGAGAGATCCTTTTTAATATCGCCGAATGTTACCGGAACATTCAAGACCCTAAACAAGCCGAAGTATGGTATAAAAAAGCCATCAAATTCAACCATCCTGATCCATTGGCCAACCTCTACCTGGCGGATGTGATTAAAAGTCAAGGCCGCTACGATGAAGCCATCGTTGAATACCAAAAGTACAAGGCCAAAAATCCGGGCGACCCACGTGGTGATAGCGGAATCAAATCTTGTGAAATGGCTTCCAAGTGGGAGGAAGAAAAAGACAAATCAAAATACAAAGTGGAGAATGAGGTATTGCTCAACTCCAAAGAGTTTGACTTCTCTCCAACTTTTGCCGATAAGAAAAACAACGCTGTGATTTTTACCTCCTCCCGCCAAGGTTCTACCGGTGGCGGAGACGATGGTGTAACCGGTCAAAGTTTTACCGATCTTTTTTACTCAGAACGTGATAAGCGCGGTAAATGGAGTGTTCCTGAACCTTTGAATACCACTATCAATACGGCTGGAAACGAAGGTTCGGCGGCTTTGAATACCCGTCGTAACTTCATCTACTTCACGCGCTGCGAAGCGCAAAACAAAAAGCAGTTGGTTTGCCATATTTATGGTGCCAAAAAACAAGGTAGACTGTGGGCAGAGCCAACACAAATAGAATTTGAAGACGATTCGCTGAAGAAAGTGCACATGGGACACCCTTGTCTTTCTAAGGACGACATGGTGATGATTTTCGCTACTGACGCTCTTGGCGGTCAGGGAGGGAAGGATTTATTTTACAGCACTTACGACAAGAAAGCCAAGAAATGGTCTAATCCAGTTAACCTGGGCCCTGAGATCAATACCTCAGGCCATGAAATGTTTCCATTCCTACGCCCTGACGGTACTTTGTTTTTTGCTTCGGATGGTCATATCGGCATGGGAGGCTTAGACATCTTCAGTGCTGCTTCTACCGGTAAGAATGCATGGGGCAAGCCTGAAAACATGAAATCGCCCATCAATTCGCCTGCCAACGATTTCGGAATCATTTTCGAAGGCAATAAAAACCGTGGTTTCCTTACTTCTGACCGGAAAGACTCGCGCGGTGCAGACGACATTTACCAATTCTATCAACCACCTACCATTTACATCCTTCAGGGAACTGTAACAGATGTAGAAACCAAAAAGCCTTTGGTTGGCGCCAAAGTTACGCTTGTTGGAACCGATGGCTCTTCGGTAGAAGCGGTTACTGACGAGTTGGGCTTTTACATGTTTGATAAAAAGGAAGGAACAAACGATCGTTTCCTTTCCGAAAACACAGCCTATACCATTGAAGTCTCCAAAGAGGGCAGCGATCCTGGTTATTTGAATGCCAAAGGGCAAGAAACCACCGTAGGGGTGGCAAAGTCCACCACCTTTGTGCACGACTTCGGCTTGCAACCTTTCTCGGATGAGATTACCTTCCCCAAGGTTTTATACGACCTTGGCAAATGGGACTTGCAAGTAAATGATTCGGTTAATTCAAAGGACTCTCTCAACTTCTTGTACCAAGTGTTGGTAGACAACCCCAACATTGTGATCGAGCTATCAGCACATACTGACTCTCGGGGTGGTGATAAAGCCAACGAAACGCTATCTCAAAAGCGTGCACAGAGTTGTGTAGATTACCTCGTAGAGAAGGGAATTCCAGAAGATCGCATGAAGCCGCAAGGTTATGGTGAGCGTTCACTTAAAATTACTGACGAAACTATTGCTGCACTGCCAACTGTGCAAGAGCGCGAAGCTGCTCACCAAGAAAACCGGCGAACAGTATTTAAAGTATTACGAGACGACTATGTACCCAAACCTGCTGCTCCCGCCGAGGGAACTGAAGGTGGTGACACAGAAGGTTCAGACGGTTAGGGCTGGAAGCAGATTCTGTTTCTTTGCCCGGATAACCACACAATAAATTGTAATCCAGAGGCATCCCCATTTTGGGGATGCTTTTTTATTTCGACCATGTCAGAAGGACTTAAATACGATGCTCGGGGCGTTTCAGCCGATAAGTCAGAAGTACACGAGGCCATCAAACACCTTGATAAAGGGGTTTTTCCCAATGCATTTTGCAAAATCTTACCGGACATAGCGGCAGGAGACGACAGTTACTGCAACATCATGCACGCCGATACCGCGGGCACAAAAACCTCGCTGGCCTATTTGTATTGGAAAGAGACCGGCGACCTTTCTGTTTGGAAAGGCATCGTTCAGGATGCTCTGGTAATGAACTTAGACGACTTGATCTGTGTAGGAGCAACCGACAACATTATCATGTCCTCCACTATTGGGCGCAACAAGCACCTCATTCCCGGAGAAGTAGTTTCTGCACTTATCAATGCCACTTCCGAGTTCATTAACGACATGCGCGAATGGGGCATTGGTATGTCGCTGGCGGGGGGAGAAACCGCAGACGTTGGCGATATCGTGCGCACCCTCGATGTGGGCTTCACAGCTTTTGTGCGTATGCCTCGGGCAAAAGTGATCGACATGCAGGTGCAGCCGGGAGATGTGATTATTGGCCTTGCCTCTTTCGGACAATCGGCCTATGAATATGACTATAACGGGGGAATGGGCAGCAACGGCCTGACCTCTGCCCGGCACGATGTGTTGGCCCACGACCTTGCTGCTAAATATCCTGAAAGCTTCGATCCTAACACCCCACGGGATTTGGTGTATGCCGGAGGCCGCAGCCTGACAGAAGCAGAAAAGACAACCGGTATTCCAGTAGGGAAACTCATTTTAAGCCCTACAAGAACTTATGCTCCGGTAATTGCCGCAATGCTCAAGGAGCACCGTGAGCGCATTCATGGCATTGTGCATTGCAGTGGAGGAGCACAAACCAAGGTGATGAAGTTTGTACAGAACCGGCACATCATTAAAGATCAATTGTTTGGCATTCCCCCCCTTTTCCAGTTGATCCAAAACGAATCCAAAACCGATTGGAAAGAAATGTACCAGGTGTTCAACATGGGGCATCGAATGGAACTCTATGTACCCGCTGAAATTGCAGAAGAGTTGATGGCCATTTCCAAGTCGCTGAGTGTAGACGCCCAAATTATCGGTAGGGTAGAGGAAGCCAGCGAAAACCGGCTCACCATTGAGAGTCCTTATGGCTCATTCATTTATTAAACATTGCCGTTATGATCCATCAACTGGAAGCCATTAAGGAGCGCTGGGGAGAGGTGAGTAAGCTCATCGTTGATCCAGATGTCATTGCGGACATGAAACGCTATGTGAAGCTCAACAAAGAGTACAAAGACCTTGGAGCCATCGTAAAAGCGTATGAGGTGTATGCCAATGTGTTGGAAAACATCGACTCTTCTAAAGCCATGTTGGAAGAAGAGACGGATCCTGAATTCCGGGAAATGGCGCGGCAGGAACTGGATGAGTTGACTACCAAAAGGGAGACGCTCGAATCTGAGATTCGGATCATGTTGATTCCCAAAGATCCTGAAGACACTAAAAACGCAGTGATGGAAATTCGGGCCGGAACCGGAGGCGATGAAGCCAGTATTTTTGCGGGCGACTTGTATCGGATGTATACCCGTTTTTGCGAAGGCCGCGGCTGGCGCACCGAATTGGTAGATTACACCGAAGGAACTTCAGGAGGCTATAAGGAAATCATTTTCAACGTAACCGGTGAAGACGTTTACGGAGTATTGAAATACGAAGCTGGTGTACACCGGGTCCAACGGGTACCACAAACGGAAACCCAAGGGCGTGTACATACTTCTGCGGCTACAGTGGCGGTTCTTCCCGAAGCCGACGAATTCGACATCGAATTGAAGGCCGAGGACATCAAGCGCGATGAGTTCTGTTCATCAGGACCAGGCGGGCAGTCGGTGAATACTACTTATTCTGCTATTCGGCTTACCCACCTGCCCACCGGGATTGTGGTGCAGTGCCAGGACCAAAAATCGAAGCTGAAAAACCTCGACAAAGCGATGGGGGTGCTTCGTTCACGGATTTATGAAATGGAGTTGGCCAAGCGCAATTCGGAAATTGCTGCCAAACGGAAATCGATGGTCTCAAGTGGCGACCGCTCGGCAAAGATTCGCACTTACAACTATCCTCAAGGACGGGTAACCGATCACCGCATCAACCTTACCCTTTATAACCTGGGTGCTATTATTGACGGTGATATCAATAAGATCATCGAAGAACTACAGCTGGTGGAGAATGCTGAAAAGCTCAAAGAGGGAAGCTTGTTGGCAGAAAATTAAGTGTGATGAACCGTGAAGAACTTTTTTCCCGAATTCGGGAAAAGCAATCATTTTTGTGTGTAGGGCTGGATTCTGACATCCACCGTTTGCCCAGGCACCTGCTGAATAGTGAAGATCCAGTGTTTGAGTTTAATCGGCAAATTGTGGAGGCTACTGCAGATTTGTGTGTTTCCTACAAGCTCAACATCGCCTTTTACGAAAGCCAGGGAGCAAAAGGGTGGAAGAGCCTGGAACGCACGCTGGAAATCTTACCTCAAGACACTTTTATCATTGCTGATGCCAAACGGGGCGACATCGGGAACACTTCGCGGCTCTACGCCAGTGCCTTTTTCGAAAACCTTGATTTTGACTCTGTAACGGTGGCTCCCTACATGGGTGCCGATTCTGTTACTCCTTTTTTGGATTACGAGGGCAAATGGGTTATTCTTTTGGCCTTGACATCAAATCCAGGTTCCAACGACTTTCAACAATTGGAGTTGAAGGATGGAAGTCCGCTGTATCATTCAGTAATCCAGACCTCTGCCGGATGGGGAAGTCCGGATCAATTGATGTACGTGGTAGGAGCTACACGCGGAAGCGGTATTGGTGAGGTCCGCAATTTGGCGCCAGAACACTTCTTTTTGGTGCCGGGAGTAGGTGCCCAAGGCGGTAGCCTGGAAGAAGTGGCGCAATACGGATTTAATGACCATTGTGGTATTTTGGTGAATAGCTCCCGAGGAATCATTTTTGCCAGTGAAGGTGAAGACTTTGCCGAGGCGGCAAGGCAATCGGCCCAGCAATTGCAACAGCAGATGAAGCAGCTTTTGCACGACCGCGGATTGGTGTAAGCCAGTTCTCCCGGTAAAAGCCTACCTTTAGGTTCCCCCCCCGCATGCTGTTTATTTATGACGGAGGCCTTTCTGCAATATGTCTGGCGCTTCGGGCTATTTGATAATCGTCAACTGACCACATCGGCTGGTCGTACCATCGAAATCATTGCCCTGGGCGACTTGAATACCGATGCCGGACCCGATTTTTTCAATGCTCAAATCAGGCTTGGAGAAACACACTGGGTGGGTAATATCGAAATACACCTCAAAAGCAGCGATTGGGCGAAACATCGCCATCACCAGGATTCGGCCTACAACAACGTGATATTACACGTAGTGGAAACCTCTGACGGTGAAGCTAAAACTGAGAATGGGAGAACGCTTCCCGAGGTGGCAATTGGTCAACGGATTCGCAAAGATGTTTTGTCCAATTACCGCAACATGCTCGAAAATGGCCAGTGGGTGGCTTGTCAGCCGCGGCTTCAGGAGGTGGAACCACTTTTGGTCAACACCTGGGTCACACGCATGGTAATTGAACGTTTGCAACGCAAATCGGCAATTATTGAGCGACTGCTCGACCGTAATCAGCAAGACTGGGCGGAGGCGTTTTACCAAATCCTGGCGCGTAATTTTGGTTTCAAAACCAATGCTGAGCCATTTGAGCAGTTGGCCAGAAGCCTCCCATTCAAATACCTTGCCCGGCATCGAGATGACCCTTTCCAGTTGGAAGCCTTAATCTTTGGACAAGCCGGCATGTTATCTGGTGCGCCAAAAGATGATTATCAGCGCCAACTTCAAGGGGAGTACCATTACCTGCAACACAAATACGACTTGCGGCCCTTAGAAGTGAGGCAGTGGAAGTTTGCCCGTCTGCGCCCTTCTAATTTCCCTTCCGTTCGCCTTGCACAGTTTGCCCAACTCATTCATTTATGGGATGCCATGTTTTCCAAAGTGTTGGAAGCTCCAAGACTATCGGATTTGGAAACGATATTCCAAATTAAAGCCGGAGCCTACTGGGACACGCACTATCATTTTGGACGTACCAGTCGAAAGCAAGTGAAACGTATCGGAAAGATGTCGGTTCACAACCTGTTCATCAATACTGTGGTTCCTTTTCTGTTCACCTATGGGCGTCATCGGGGGAAACCAAGCCTGGAAGAACGCGCCTTGGCGTGGTTGGAACTGTTGCCTTCGGAAAACAACACGATCGTGAGAGGGTGGCAAGATATTGGAGTAGGAGCGAGGTCCGCTTTCCGCTCTCAGGGCCTTCTGGAACTGAAAAGCAACTATTGCAATCGGAAAAATTGTGTAAATTGCAGCATCGGTAACCGTTTGCTCAAATCACCCCATGATCGATAGGATACAAGCCTTCTTCGAAAAGCAGGCCTTTGGCGTTTGCGGCTGGCTAGGTGATAAACTTGGCATCAAGACTTCGCGCATACGCCTTTATTTTATCTACTTATCGTTCATTACACTTGGCTCGCCCCTGATCCTTTATCTGATACTCGCTTTTTTGCTGGAACACAAAGATCTTTTCAAGCGGAAACGCAAAACCTTCTGGGAGCTATAACCGGCCTACGTGTTATTTAATCTCAAATACTTTAAGGAAATCTACATTGCCTTAGGCTTGTTGCTAGGGGTAATCTTGATGGGGTCTATCGGCTTTGTGCTGGTAGAAGACTATACCTTCGATCAGGCCTTTTACATGACCGTAATTACCGTTTCTACGGTGGGGTTTGGAGAGGTTTTTGGCGAAATGTCTTCCCTTGGGCGGGTTTTCACCTGCTTTATGATAATTGTCAGTTTTGGTATTTTCGCCTATGCCGCTACTTCGATAACGCGCTATCTGGTTACCGGACAGTACCGCTACTATTTCAGAGACTATAAAGTGAATCAGGAAATCAAAAAATTGCAAAACCACGTCATCGTATGTGGTTATGGGAGGAACGGAAAACAAGCGATCAAAACCCTGGAAGCCCACGGTATGCCATTTATCGTGATGGAAGACCGAGAGGAGATCATTGAAGAGCTACGCAGAGAATCTTCCAAAATTCCATACATCATGGGGGATGCAACGCTGGAAGAAAACGTAGTTCTGGCAGGGGTGATGCGGGCCAAGGCCATCATTACTACCCTTCCCAAAGACAGTGATAACCTATTTGTAGTGCTCACGGCGCGTGAGTTGAACAAAAAGATCACCATCATTAGTCGGGCATCACAAGACAATTCGGACAAAAAGTTGAGAATTGCCGGAGCCAACAATGTCATTATGCCCGATAAAGTGGGTGGAGCTCAAATGGCTTCTTTGGTGGTTACACCAGATGTAGTAGAGTTTATCGATCACCTGTTTGTGCAAGGTCCTGGAAAAATCAACCTGGAAGAGATCACATTTCGCAACATTCCTTCAGAAATGCAGTACAAGACCTTTCGGGAGCTGGAATCCAAGTACCGGACTGGGGCCAGTTTGGTAGGGTGTAAGTTGCCGAATGGAGAAATCATCGTCAACCCAACAAAAGACCTCGAACTGGTACCCGACTCAAAGCTATTTGTATTGGGTACAACGGAACAAATCCAACGCCTGAACCAAATTCTGTTAGGTCTGAACTAATGGCAAACGAAGCATCCACCACCAAAATATTGATTACCGGAGCCAATGGAATGCTGGGCCAAAAATTGGTCTATGCGGGGCTTCAAGATCCCAATCTCGATATCATAGCTACCGGGAGATGTCCCAACCGATTGGTGCAAACTCAAGGGTATACTTACCTGGAAATGAGCATTACCGATAGTGAGCGAGTACATGCGGTTTTTCAAGAGCATCGCCCGGATGTGGTGATCAACTGTGCCGCAATCACTCAGGTTGATTACGCGGAAGAAAATCCGTCAGAGTGCTGGCGGGTGAACGTAGATGCTGTAAAAATCCTTCTGAAAGCCACTGCAGCAGTAAGTGGAAAGTTTATTCAGGTATCTACCGACTTTGTGTTTGATGGCACGCAAGAGCCTTACCGGGAAACCAGTGTGGTTAATCCCGTCAATTATTACGGTAAATCCAAGGCGGAGGCAGAAAAACTGGTTCGCAAATCGGGCTTAGCGTTTGGCATCGTTCGAACGATCTTAGTATACGGGGTAACCGACCACCTGAGTCGGTCCAACGCTGTGTTGTGGGCCATTCGTTCGCTTCGGGAAGGGAAGGCCATTCGAGTAGTGGAAGATCAGTTCCGAACCCCCACCTTAGTGGAAGATTTGGCCGCAGGAATCTTAGCAATTGTTCGGCGGAACAAAAAGGGTACTTTTCATATTGCTGGCAAAGACCGTATGAGCATTCATCAACTGGTTATAGCCGTGAGCGAAGCGTTTGGTTTAACCAACGATGCTGTAACACCAGTAGCCACCGCCAGTCTCAACGAACCCGCTCGCAGACCACCATGCACCAGCTTCGATTTGTCGAAGGCGAAAGAGCACCTCGACTTTGAGCCCCGTAGTTTTTCGGAAGGGCTACAATTGGTAGCCCAACAATTGGAAAAAATAACGGCTCAGCCTTAAGCCTTAGCTAATTTTTCTATCTTGGTTGCCTCTACCAAGGCATTTCCTGATGAATAGATTTGTTGTAGCCATTTTACTTGGCCTGTTACCTGTTTTTTCTTTTGCTCAAGATGCCGCTGACAGCCTTGCACAAGTAAATGAACCGGTCAAAGAAGCGACCATTGACGATAAGATCAATGCCATCTTTCAGCCGGTAACCGATGCTGTAAATACTGTCATTTTCTTCAATGCCTTTAAGTACAATGGCTCCGGAGTGCCCTTCGTATTGGTGTGGCTGATCGTAGGAGCACTGTTTTTCACTGTTTTCATGCGTTTCGTCAATGTCATGGCTTTCAAGCACGCCATTGATGTAGTTCGAGGCAAATTCGATAATCCGAATGACGAAGGTGAGGTATCCCACTTCCAAGCACTTACGGCGGCCCTATCCGGCACGGTAGGAGTAGGAAATATAGCAGGTGTTGCGGTAGCCGTTTCATTGGGTGGTCCCGGAGCTACATTTTGGATGATTCTGGCCGGTTTATTTGGTATGTCCTCCAAGTTTGTGGAATGTACGCTCGGACTGAAATATCGGAAAACCAATCCTGATGGTTCCGTCTCTGGTGGCCCGATGTACTATTTAAGTCGCGGGCTGGCGCAAATGAACATGGGCGGCCTGGGAAAAGTACTTGGAGCATTGTTCGCAGTGGCCTGTATTGGTGGGTCTTTTGGTGGAGGCAACATGGTTCAAATCAATTCTGCTACTTCACAGTTAGTGAGCGTAATGGGCGGAGAAGGTAGCTTTTTGGATGGCCGTGGATGGATTTTCGGAATCCTGATGGCTGTAATTGTTGGCTTCATCATCATTGGCGGAATCAAAAGCATTGTAAAAGTAACCGACAAAGTAGTCCCCTTTATGGTAGGCATCTATATTTTAGGTGCTCTTGTGGTCATTTTTGGAAATATTACTGAAGTACCTGGTGCCTTCGCAGCTATTTTTAAAGGAGCCTTTGCTCCAGAAGCCATGTACGGTGGCTTAGTGGGAGTATTGATTTTGGGATTCAAACGGGCAGCATTCTCCAACGAAGCCGGAATTGGATCGGCTTCTATTGCACACTCGGCCGCTAAAACCGATGAGCCGATAAGTGAGGGAGTAGTGGCCTTGCTGGAGCCTTTCATTGATACTGTCGTTATTTGTACCATGACCGCTTTGGTGATCATTATCAGTGGATATGGAGATTATTCACCCGAACAAGCGGTTGGAGGAGATTTGGAGCCCATTCTGTTGACCTCCTCTTCTTTTGCCAAAACCATGTCTTGGTTCCCGGTCATTCTTTCGGTATCGGTCATTCTTTTTGCTCTTTCCACCATGGTATCCTGGTCTTATTACGGCCTGAAAGCATGGACCTATTTGTTTGGAGAAAGCAAAGGCGCAGACATCGCCTATAAAGTCATTTTCTGTGTGTTCATCGTCATTGGTTCCGCCATTTCTGCCAAATCGGTGTTCGATTTCGGCGATGCCATGATTTTTGCCATGGCCTTTCCCAATGTGCTTGGGTTGTACTTCCTCGCCCCTGAAGTACGCAAAGACCTTAAAAGTTATTTCGACCGGATCAAATCCGGCGAGATCCGTCGGTACAAATAAGTACCGGAAATCAGATTGTCCCCCCAACCTACAATTGCAGCCCGATTGTTCGGCTGTGCAGTGCTATGCGTTGGAAAAAGGGCATCAAGTTATGGCTCTCCTTTTCTCAAGGAGAGCGAAACGGCATCATCGTGCTGTTGGGCATTCTATTGGTGCAACTTTTTGTACTCAACCACTTGCACTGGTTTTTACCTGAGCCCGAAACGGATTTTTCGGCGTTTCATGCTGCTGTTGCTCAAATGAAAGCAGCTGAAAAAGCCGAGGTAGCGAAGGAGAAGCCTACACCAACGAAGCCAGCAATGGCGAAACCCGAAGCCTCAATTCCGGTAGCTTATTTCAAATTCAATCCTAATCACTTGAATGAGGAGGGTTGGCAAAAGCTTGGGTTGAAAAACTGGCAATCCAAAATGATCTTGAAATACCGGGCGAAAGGCGGAAAATTCAGAATCAAAAGCGATCTCCAGAAAATGTATAGCATTGACGAAGCACTCTATCAACAGTTAGAACCGTGGATTGAATTGCCCGATAGCCTGCCGAAAACCAACTATGCCAACCGTTTCAATACTCCAGTCGATACCAATAAAAAAATCCCCGCTCATCCTAAGGTGTTGGTAGCCGTAAATACCGCCGATACTGCTCAGTGGAAATCCCTGCGCGGAATTGGACCCGTATTGTCCAAAAGAATTATCAAATACCGCGATCGACTGGGTGGTTTTCGAAGTGAAGCCCAATTGCGGGAAGTTTGGGGCTTACGCCCTGAGGTAGTAGATCGCATTGCTCCTCAGTTGGCTTGGGATACAACTTTTATCCAACAGCTCAATATCAATACTTTACCGGCGGATAGCCTTTGGAAGCACCCTTATATCTCTTATAATCTGGCACGGGTAATTGTGGCTTATCGAGAGCAACACGGACCTTACAAAAGGGTCATGGATGTGCGCCAAACTGATTTGGTCGACCATGAATTATATCGTAAAATTGCTCCCTACTTGAAAGTCAATTAAGTTGC
This sequence comes from uncultured Flavobacteriales bacterium, assembly GCA_937899835.1. Lineage (GTDB taxonomy): Bacteria > Bacteroidota > Bacteroidia > Flavobacteriales_G > Salibacteraceae > CALCCE01. The sequence goes on from CALCCE010000304.1 coordinate 65,503, forward strand.
TAGAACAACGCATTCGTCAGGCCATTCGAGAAGTACCCGACTTCCCCAAACCTGGAATCAATTTCAAAGACATTACCCCCATTCTAAGCGATCACGTGCTCTGTCGCGATATCGTGGCTGAATTGTGCCAATCTTTTCAAAACGATAACATTGATGCTATCGTTGGAGTAGAAAGCAGAGGCTTTCTTTTTGGCATGATGGCCGCACAAGAATTGAAAGTGCCTTTTGTGCCCGTTCGTAAAAAGGGAAAGCTTCCGTTTCAAACCATTTCCTACGCCTATGCCTTGGAGTACGGAACTGCCGAAATGGAAATGCATGTGGATGCCTTAAAGCCCGGCAACAACGTAATGATTCACGACGACCTTTTAGCTACTGGTGGCACAGCTGCCGCTGCGGCCGAATTGGTTCAGCAACAGGGAGCCACCGTTGGAGGCTTTTCTTTCGTGATTGAATTGGCTTTTTTAGAGGGTGCAGCTCGTCTACAGCAGTACTGTAAGCGTGTTGTTCCACTCGTAAGTTATTGAAACGATCAAGCCTAAAAATACTAAGCGGACATGGATTTTAACCAAAGTGAGAATGTGGAGATGATCCGTCAAATGGTGGCTGACTTCTGCGAAAAAGAAATCAGACCTCATTTTATGGAATGGGATGAAAGTCAACACTTCCCCATCGAAACGATGAAGAAAATGGGGGAGCTGGGCCTTTTAGGCGTGTTGGTTCCCACCGAGTATAAAGGTGCAGGATTTGGGTACTTTGAGTACGTGGCCGTAGTATCTGAAATTGCTCGGGTATGTGGGTCCATTGGACTTTCGGTAGCAGCCCACAACTCCTTGTGTACCGGACACATCATGCAATTCGGAACCGAAGAACAAAAAGCCAAATGGCTTCCCAAGCTCGCGACTGGTGAGTGGATCGGAGCCTGGGGATTGACTGAAACCGGAACAGGTTCAGACGCTGGAGGTATGAATACCACCGCAGTGCGTGATGGAGACGAATGGGTCATCAACGGTTCTAAAAACTGGATTACTCATGGTATCTCCGGCGATATCGCTGTGGTGATTGTGCGCACCGGTGAAAAAGGTGATTCTCACGGGATGACCGCTTTTGCCATTGAGAAAGGCACACCTGGTTTCTCAGGTGGAAAAAAAGAAAACAAACTGGGCATGCGTGCTTCCGAAACCGCCGGATTGTTTTTCGACAATTGCCGTATTCCCCACGCCAACATGTTAGGCCAGGTAGGAGAAGGGTTCATTCAAGCCATGAAAATTCTTGATGGTGGCCGCATTTCTATTGCGGCACTGGCTATCGGTATCGCCAAAGGCGCTTTGGATGCATCTGTGAAATACTCCAAAGAGCGAGAGCAATTTGGAAGACCCATTTCCAAGTTTCAAGCGATTGGGTTCAAGTTGGCTGATATGGCTACTGAAATTGAAGCCGCTGAATTGCTGACCTTACAAGCTGCTGACCTCAAGAACCGAGGGGAAAAAGTGACCAAACAATCGGCGATTGCCAAATACTATGCCTCCGAGGTATCGGTGCGTGCCGCAACCGAGGCGGTTCAGATTTTTGGAGGATACGGCTACACCAAAGACTATCCAGCCGAGAAATTCTATCGCGATTCCAAGTTGTGTACGATTGGAGAAGGCACTTCTGAAATCCAGAAATTGGTGATCGCACGAGAGATTTTGAAATAACTTGGAGCAATGCAGATTGTTTGTTAAATTTGCGCTCCATTTTTAAGCTAAAGCAAAACGATTATGTTAATCATTCCTGTAAAAGAAGGCGAATCAATCGAAAGAGCACTCAAAAAGTACAAGAAGAAATTTGAGCGCACTGGTGTGGTTCGCGAGTTGCGGGATCGTCAGAAGTTTACCAAGCCCTCTGTACAAGAGCGCGAGAAAAAACTAAAGGCCATCTACCGCGACAAGATCCGGAACGAGATGCTATAAGTTACTCCGCTCTAAGCGAGTAATTCCTGGAATAGGGAAAAATCCGTAATCTTCGAACACTTAATCGAAGAGGCTTCGTTACATTTACGATACGGTTTTTTCCCTATTTCTGTTTATGCATCTGGACACTTTCGCCCAATACCTGCAACACGAAAAGCGGTTTTCTCCCCATACACTCACCGCTTACCTCAAAGACCTTCAACAGTTTTGGGACTTCATCAATGAAGCCTACGAATCGCCACAACTGGAAGAAGTTAATCATGGAATGATCCGCTCCTGGATTGTTCAGCTGATGGAGGCAGGCCGAAGTCCGGCTACGGTCAATCGAAAAATCACTACTCTTAAGACCTATTATAAGTTTTTGTTGCGGCAGCAAGCGGTGACCGTCAATCCTATGCTCAAAATTCAAGGGCCTAAGAAGAACAAGCGCCTACCGGTTTTCGTAGAGCAAGACAATATGAAAAAGTTGCTGGATGAGATCGAATTTCCCGATGACTTTGAAGGAGAACGAGACCGCTTGATACTGGAATTGTTTTATGCTACCGGAATGCGGCAAACCGAATTGATTCACCTAAAGCTTTCCGATATCGATTTACAGAATGCATCCGGGGGGAAGCACACTGGCCAGCTTAAAGTATTGGGCAAACGCAACAAGGAACGCATCATTCCTTTTGGTGAGAATTTGGCACACAAAATTGTCACTTACCAGAACATTCGCCGTCAGGCCGACCTGGAAAATGCCCCCTGGTTGTTCCTGACGGGAAAGGGAAAGAAACTCTCTCCAAGCCTTGTTTATCGGATTGTGAATCGTTACCTTAGTTTGGTTACGACAAGCGCAAAACGAAGCCCGCACATTTTGCGACACACCTTTGCAACACACATGTTGAATAACGGTGCTGATTTGAATTCCATTAAGGAATTATTGGGCCATGCTAACCTTAGCGCAACCCAAATTTATACGCATAACACGTTCGAAAAACTCAGAGCAATCTACGACAATGCCCATCCAAGGGCTTAATATTTATTCATGACCAATCATCAGGAGGTAACAGCATGAAAGTAACAGTTCATTCCATTCACTTCGATGCCGATAGGAAGCTCGTAAACTTCATTCAAAGAAAAATAGATAAGTTGGAGCAATTTCATGACGGCATACTGAGTGGGGAAGTCTACCTGAGGCTGGATAAGTCCCAAGACCGCGAAAACAAAATCACGGAAGTGCGGTTGTCTATACCAGGACGGGACCTGTTTGCCAAGAAGCAATGTAAATCCTTTGAAGAAGCAACCGACAATGTAGTGGAAGCCCTTCGAAGGCAAGTAAAGCGACACAAGGAAAAGGCCCGGGCCTGATTACTTGGACAAAGGGTTTTCTCCAACCACCACTTCCTCAACAGAATGCTTAAAAACAGCCGTTGAGTGAAATCGAAAAAAGATTTAGAACCCTTTGGTTAATTCTTTTTGTTTAATAAATTTGCAGACCTTTTTGCAGGGGTCTGCATTTTTTGTTTGGAGAAGAGTGGTCAGACCCGGTAAAAACCGCCGGTGTAGCTCAGTTGGTAGAGCAGCTGATTTGTAATCAGCCGGTCGGGGGTTCGAGTCCCTTCACCGGCTCCGTTCTTTTAAAATATTGGGGAGATACTCAAGCGGTCAACGAGGACAGACTGTAAATCTGTTGCCACTGGCTTCGCAGGTTCGAATCCTGCTCTCCCCACACTCCGTAAGCGGGAGTAGCTCAGTTGGTAGAGCATTAGCCTTCCAAGCTAAGGGTCGCGAGTTCGAATCTCGTCTCCCGCTCACATCGGATTCGGTGTCAAAATCGGATTCGAACCGCCGATGTAGCTCAGGGGTAGAGCACTTCCTTGGTAAGGAAGAGGTCACGGGTTCAAATCCCGTCATTGGCTCTCGATGGAAAACGTTAGTCTTAGCCCTTAACAACGATATTAAGCGAATTTTTAAACAACTTAAGTTATGGCTAAAGAAACTTTTGATCGTTCCAAGCCGCACGTAAATATCGGAACGATCGGCCACGTTGACCACGGTAAAACTACCCTTACCGCAGCTATCACTCGCGTATTGGCAGATGCCGGTTTCGCTGAGCAACGCGACTTTGATTCGATTGACAACGCTCCGGAAGAAAAAGAACGTGGTATCACCATCAACACCTCTCACGTAGAGTATCAAACTGAAAATCGTCACTACGCGCACGTTGACTGTCCTGGACACGCCGACTACGTAAAGAACATGGTAACTGGTGCTGCCCAGATGGACGGTGCTATCCTTGTAGTAGCTGCGACCGACGGTCCAATGCCACAAACGCGTGAGCACATCCTCCTCGCTCGTCAGGTAGGAGTGCCTCGTTTGGTAATCTTCATGAATAAAGTTGACCTTGTTGACGACGAAGAGTTGTTGGAATTGGTTGACATGGAAATTCGCGAGTTGCTTTCTTTCTACGAGTACGATGGAGACAACGTGCCAGTAATTCAAGGTTCTGCCTTGGGTGGATTGAACAACGATGCTAACTGGGTTCCTAAGATCATGGAATTGATGGAAGCTGTGGATACCTACATTCCACTTCCTCCTCGTGATGTAGACAAAGATTTCTTGATGCCAATTGAGGACGTATTCTCTATTACTGGTCGTGGTACTGTTGCTACCGGTCGTATTGAGTCTGGCGTCATCAACTCTGGCGATCCTGTTGAAATCCTCGGATTCGGTGCTGAGAAGCTCACCTCTACCATTACTGGTGTTGAGATGTTCCGTAAGATTTTGGATCGTGGAGAAGCTGGTGACAACGTAGGTCTCCTCCTCCGTGGTATCGACAAAAACGAAATCCGGCGTGGTATGGTAATCTGTAAGCCAGGTTCCATCACCCCACACACCAAATTCAGAGCTGAGGTATATATCCTCAAAAAAGAAGAAGGTGGACGTCACACTCCATTCCACAACAAATACCGTCCTCAGTTCTACCTGCGTACCACTGACGTAACTGGTGAAATCGTATTGGAAGAAGGACGTGACATGGTAATGCCTGGTGACAACCTCACCATTACTGTGAACCTCATTGCTCCTGTAGCCATCAACAACGGTCTTAAATTCGCTATCCGCGAAGGTGGTCGTACGGTTGGTGCTGGTCAGGTGACCGAGATCATCGAGTGATCTTTCTGATCATTCTGCGATAGAATATAAAGATTAAGGTATCCCCCAAATTGGGGGATACCTTTGTCGATTAAACATAATACGGGTGTAGCTCAATTGGTAGAGCACTGGTCTCCAAAACCAGGTGTTGGGAGTTCGAGTCTCTCCTCCCGTGCAACAAGCAATCATGGCAGGAATAGTTGAATACGTACAAGAAGCAGTAGACGAGTTGAAAAACAAAGTCTCCTGGCCTACTTGGTCCGAACTGCAAAGCAGTGCTATCGTCACCTTGGTGGCTACCTTTATTATCGCTCTGATTATTTACTTGATGGACGTGCTGTTCGGTCAGGGAATGGGGCTTATTTATAAAGGTATATTCGGTTGATCCTCTTTACGTGACTGGCCATGGGTGAAGAAAAAACAAACGAGATTGTTAAGCGGTGGTATGTTATCCGCGCAATCAGTGGGAAAGAAAAAAAGGTGAAAGAGTACATTGAGCTCGAAGTAAGTCACCAAAAATTGGACGACTACATTGCTCAAGTACTCATACCAACCGAAAAAGTTTACCAAATCCGAAATGGAAAGAAAGTAAGCAAAGAGCGTAACTTTTTTCCTGGATATGTTTTGGTTGAGGCAGCGTTGGTGGGAGAGATTCCACACATCATTAAAAACCTGCCCAACGTTATCGGTTTTCTCGGTGGAGAAAAAGGGGGGGATCCAATGCCACTCAGGCTCTCTGAAGTCAACCGAATTTTAGGTAAAGTAGATGAACTCGCCGAAAGCGATGAATCGATCAATATACCCTTTATTGTTGGTGAGTCTGTCAAGGTAATTGATGGCCCATTCAATAGCTTCTCCGGGGTAATTGAAGAAATAAACGAAGAAAAGAAAAAGCTGAAAGTGATGGTCAAAATTTTTGGCCGCAAGACGCCACTTGAACTCAGCTACATGCAAGTAGAAAAAGAATAAGCACGGATTCGAACCCCGCTTCCAAGTTCGTTCCCTTCCCTTGTTCAAACTTAATTGACAAATGGCAAAAGAAGTAAGTGCACTAATCAAACTGCAGGTTAAAGGCGGTGCAGCAAACCCCTCTCCTCCCGTAGGTCCCGCTTTGGGCGCCAAGGGTGTGAACATCATGGAGTTTTGCAAGCAGTTCAACGCCCGGACCCAAGATAAAGCCGGAAAGGTGTTGCCGGTAGTTATTACCGTGTACGCCGATAAGTCGTTTGATTTCATTATCAAATCGCCACCGGTAGCGGTTCAATTGAAGGAAGCAGCAAAACTGAAGTCAGGCTCTGCCGAGCCTAACCGTGTGAAGGTTGCTTCTGTAACCAGTGACCAGGTACGTACCATCGCCGAAGAAAAAATGGGGGACCTCAACGCATTTACCGTTGAAGCCGCTATGGAAATGGTGAAAGGGACTGCCCGGAGTATGGGAATCACCGTAAAAGGTTAATTCTTCGTTACACCTGCTTAAATAAGAAACTACAATGGCAACGATTTCGAAGAACCGCAAGAAAATTCTCGAGCAATACGACCTCGACAAAGCCTATCCGCTCAACGAAGCCTGTGAGTTGGTTCAAAAAACCAGCACCACCAAGTTCGATGCTTCCATCGATTTGGCCATCAAGTTGGGAGTAGATCCACGTAAAGCCAATCAAATGGTACGTGGCACTGTTTCCCTCCCACATGGAACGGGTAAAGATGTACGGGTTTTGGTCCTCTGTACTCCTGACAAGGAAGAAGAAGCCAAAGCGGCTGGCGCCGATCACGTAGGTCTCGATGAATTCATTACCAAAATCAAAGGAGGATGGACTGACGTTGACGTCATTATCACCATGCCTTCAGTGATGGGCAAAGTTGGCGCGCTTGGACGTATTTTAGGTCCACGTGGTCTCATGCCTAACCCTAAAACCGGAACTGTTACTATGGAGGTAGGAAAAGCTGTCTCAGAAGTAAAAGCCGGTAAAATCGACTTTAAAGTTGACAAGTATGGTATTATCCATGCCGCTGTTGGCAAGGCTTCTTTTGAGCCTGCAAAGTTGATCGACAATGCAAGTGAGCTGTTACAAACTATAATCAAGCTGAAGCCTACCGCGGCCAAGGGTACTTACGTCAAGAGCGTCTTTTTGTCGAGTACGATGGGTCCGGGAGTTCAGATTGACTCCAAGTCCCTCGTGGCTTAATCTCATCAATCTTTTCGGATATGACTAGAGAAGAGAAAAATCAATTGATTGACTCCCTGGCAGATAAACTCGCGTCTTCCAACGTGGTATATCTTACCGATGTTTCCGAGATGACGGTTGAGAAATCCAACCGACTCCGTCGTGCCTGCTTTCAAAAGGACATTACCTTAGAGGTAGTGAAGAATACCCTTTTGAAGAAAGCCATGGACCGGGTGGAGGATAAAGACTTCTCAGAACTTTACGAGACCCTGAAAGGCAATACTTCCATCATGCTTTCTGAAGTGAGCAACGCACCAGCGAAACTCATCAAAGAATTCCGCAAGAAAGAAGAGAAGCCCATTCTTAAAGCGGCCTTCGTTGAAGAAACTGTGTATGTTGGCGATGACCAACTGGAATCTTTGACCAACCTCAAATCGAAAAACGAATTGATCGCAGACGTGATCGCCTTGTTGCAATCTCCTGCGAAAAATGTTATCTCTGGCCTTTCCTCTGGTGGAGGCAAATTGGCCGGAATTGTTAAGACGCTGTCTGAACGGGAAGCGTAATCAAAATTTTTTTTAGAACACACTTAAATTTCAATAAAATGGCCGATTTGAATGCCTTCGCCGAGCAACTCGTTAACTTGACTGTAAAAGAAGTTAATGAACTCGCAGAAATTCTGAAAAACGATCACGGTATTGAACCCGCTGCTGCTGCTGTAGCTGTAGCTGCTGGTCCTGGTGGTGGTGATGGTGCTGCTGCAGCCGAAGAAAAGACTGAATTTGACGTAATTCTCAATGCTCCAGGTGGATCGAAACTGGGCGTTGTGAAACTGGTGAAAGAACTCACCGGGTTGGGTCTGAAAGAAGCTAAGGAATTGGTAGATAACACTCCTCGTCCTGTTAAAGAAGGAGTGCCCAAAGACGAAGCTGAAGCAATGAAAGCCCAACTCGAAGAAGCCGGAGCTGAGGTTGAGCTCAAGTAATTCCGGTAGAATACCATTAGACTAAAAGGTTTAGACCCCCAGGGGTCTAAACCCTTAGTTGTTTATAGGAGTTTTTTCTTTTTATCAACATTTTCTGCGTTACAACATGGCCAATCTTTCGAAAAAAGAAACTGGAAGAGTAAGCTTCGCAAGCACCCAGGCCCAACTGGCCTATCCCGACCTTATGGAGATTCAGCTGAAGTCATTCCGTGACTTCTTCCAGCTGGAAACCTCCGCCGACAACCGTGCCGATGAAGGTCTGTTTAAGGTGTTTAGCGAGAACTTTCCCATTTCGGATGCCCGAAACAACTTCGTGCTCGAATTCCTGGATTATTTTATCGACCCACCACGTTACACGATGGAAGAAACCATCGAGCGTGGACTCACCTACAGTGTGCCACTCAAGGCGAAACTTAAACTTTACTGTACGGACCCCGAACACGAAGATTTCGAAACCATTGTTCAGGACGTTTACCTGGGAACCATTCCTTACATGACTCCCAAAGGTTCGTTCATCATCAATGGTGCTGAGCGGGTTGTCGTATCGCAGTTGCACCGTTCGCCCGGTGTATTCTTCGGACAAAGTTTTCACGCCAACGGAACCAAACTTTATTCCGCACGTGTGATTCCTTTCAAAGGATCATGGATTGAGTTTGCTACCGATATCAACGGGGTGATGTTTGCTTACATCGACCGGAAGAAAAAGCTTCCGGTAACTACCTTGTTGCGTTCCATTGGTTACGAAAGCGACAAAGAAATTCTCGAAATCTTTGATCTCGCCGATGAGATCAAGGTGACGAAAACTGGCTTGAAAAAAGCCATTGGCCGTAAATTAGCCGCCCGTGTTCTGCGCACCTGGTTCGAAGACTTTGTGGATGAAGACACCGGAGAGGTAGTATCCATCGAGCGGAACGAGGTCATTGTAGACCGTGAAACCTTTTTGGAAGAAGAGCACATTGAGCTGATCCTCGAATCAGGTTCTAAAACCGTGCTGCTTCACAAAGAGAATGTAAATGCTGCCGATTACTCGATCATTTACAACACTCTTCAGAAAGATCCTTCCAACTCGGAAATTGAAGCCGTTGAGCACATTTATCGGATTTTGCGGAACGCTGAGCCACCGGATGAGGAAACCGCCCGTGGCATCATCGACAAGTTGTTCTTCTCCGATAAACGTTACGATTTGGGAGAAGTTGGCCGTTATCGGATCAACAAAAAATTGAATTTGAACCTGGAGATGGACACCAAGGTATTGACCAAGGAAGACATCATCAGCATTATCAAATACCTCATCGAGCTGATCAACTCCAAAGCCGATGTGGATGATATCGATCACTTGAGCAACCGCCGTGTTCGTACGGTAGGTGAGCAGCTTTACAACCAGTTTGGTGTCGGTTTGGCCCGTATGGCCCGTACCATCCGTGAGCGGATGAACGTACGCGACAACGAGGTATTTACCCCGATTGATTTGATCAACGCCAAGACCTTGTCTTCGGTGATCAACTCTTTCTTCGGTACCAACCAGCTGTCCCAGTTCATGGACCAAACCAACCCACTGTCTGAGATTACCCACAAACGTCGTTTGTCGGCACTCGGACCCGGTGGTCTTTCACGGGAGCGCGCTGGTTTTGAGGTACGTGACGTACACTACACCCACTACGGTCGTTTGTGTACCATTGAAACACCTGAGGGACCAAACATTGGTTTGATCTCCTCGCTGTGTGTGTATGCCAAAGTGAATAAACTTGGATTTATTGAGACGCCTTATCGGGAAGTAGAGTCAGGTAAAGTACTGCTGTCGAAAGACGTGGTTTACCTCTCTGCGGAAGAAGAAGATGCTAAGATCATTGCTCAGGCCAACGCTCAGATCAATGAAACAGGTACTTTCCTCACCGATAAAGTAAAATCGCGTTTCGAAGGAGACTTCCCGGTAGTGGAGCCGGATAAGTTGCACTTAATGGATGTTGCTCCTAACCAGATTGCTTCGATTGCGGCTTCGATGATTCCCTTCCTGGAGCACGATGATGCTAACCGGGCACTGATGGGCTCGAACATGCAACGTCAGGCGGTTCCATTGCTTCGTCCTGAAGCACCGGTAGTAGGTACTGGTTTGGAAGGCCGGGTAGCACGCGATAGCCGCGTACTCATCAACGCAGAAGGAAACGGTACGGTAGAATATGTGGATGCCAATGAAGTCCATATTCGCTACGACCGCGATGATAACGACGAACTGGTGAGCTTCGACGACGATGTGAAGAAATACTTCCTCACCAAGTTCAAGAAGACCAACCAATCTACCACCATGAACCTTTCGCCGATTGTGCGCAAAGGACAGCGTGTGGAAGAAGGTCAGGTACTTTGCCAGGGATACGCTACTCAAGAAGGTGAATTGGCCCTGGGCCGTAACCTGATGGTGGCCTTCATGCCTTGGAAAGGATACAACTTTGAAGATGCGATCGTGATCTCTGAAAAGGTAGTTCGCGAAGACATTTACACCTCTATCCACGTAGACGAGTATGTGCTGGAAGTGCGGGATACCAAACGGGGCTTGGAAGAGCTGACCGCAGATATTCCAAACGTTAGCGAAGAAGCTACCCGCAACCTCGACGAAAATGGATTGATTCGTATCGGAACCGATGTAAAGGAGGGCGACATCCTTATCGGTAAGATTACTCCAAAAGGGGAAACTGATCCTACGCCAGAAGAAAAACTACTCCGTGCCATCTTTGGCGACAAAGCCGGAGACGTGAAAGATGCTTCATTGAAAGTATCGCCTTCTGTGCAAGGGGTGGTAATCGACAAAAAACTTTTCTCTCGTGCCATTAAAGACCGCAAGGCGAAAGCCCAGGAAAAAGTGGTGATCGACGAGATCGAAAAGGAAAATGATAAGAAGCAAGGCGCCTTGAAGTCGGTTCTCGTAGAGAAACTGTTCGAGCTGGTAAACGGCAAAACTTCACAAGGGGTGTTCTCCAACTACAAAGAGGAGATCATCAAGAAGGGAACTAAGTTTACCCTCAAGTTGCTCCAAGGGTTGGATTATGGAGAAATTAATCCGTCCAACTGGACCACGGACGCCGATAAGAATGAATTGATCCGCCGGTTGTTGCACAACTACCACATCAAAGTGAACGATGCCTTGGGTATTTACAAACGCAAGAAGTTTGCCGTGACGGTAGGAGATGAACTACCTGCTGGTATCGTACAGTTGGCCAAAGTATACCTCGCTAAAAAGCGGAAGCTGAAAGTAGGGGATAAGATGGCTGGACGCCACGGAAACAAAGGTATTGTGGCCAAGATCGTACGGGAAGAGGACATGCCTTTCCTTGAAGACGGAACTGCCGTGGACATCGTACTGAACCCACTGGGTGTACCTTCCCGGATGAACCTTGGACAGATATACGAAACCGTATTGGGATGGGCTGGAAAACGCTTGGGCGTCAAATTCGCCACCCCGATTTTCGATGGTGCTTCGGTAGCTGATATTGATGGCTGGGTAGAAATAGCCGGAATTCCAAAATTTGGTCGTACCCAATTGTATGACGGAGGAACCGGAGAGAAATTTGACCAGCCTGCTACCGTAGGTGTGATTTACATGCTGAAACTGCACCACTTGGTAGACGATAAAATGCACGCTCGTTCTATTGGACCTTACTCGCTCATTACGCAGCAGCCACTCGGTGGTAAGGCCCAGTTTGGAGGCCAGCGTTTTGGTGAGATGGAGGTATGGGCACTCGAAGCTTTCGGTGCTGCCAACATCCTGCAAGAAATCCTCACGGTGAAATCGGATGATGTGGTCGGAAGGGCCAAAGCTTACGAAGCCATTGTGAAAGGGGAAGTGATGCCAACTCCGGGTATTCCGGAATCCTTCAACGTGTTGATGCACGAGATGCGAGGATTGGGCTTGAACATCACCCTGGATTAAGCCAAGCTGCTACGATATTTTTAGATAAGATTCAAATTCTAATACGAACAAGATGTCGCTTAGAAAAGAAGTAAAACCCAAAAGCAACTTCACCAAGATCACCATCAGCCTGGCGTCTCCGGAATTGATTCTGGAGCGTTCAAGCGGTGAGGTCTTGAAGCCGGAAACCATCAACTACCGGACCTACAAACCCGAGCGGGATGGTCTGTTTTGTGAGCGGATTTTCGGCCCGGTGAAAGATTACGAATGCCACTGTGGTAAATACAAGCGGATTCGCTACAAAGGCATTGTATGTGATCGCTGCGGGGTAGAAGTAACCGAGAAAAAGGTTCGTCGGGAGCGCATGGGACACATCTCCCTGGTGGTACCCGTAGCCCACATCTGGTACTTCAAATCATTGCCCAACAAAATCGGGTACTTGCTTGGCTTGCCAAGTAAGAAACTCGATATGATCATTTACTACGAGCGCTACGTAGTGATCAATCCGGGCATCGCCAAGCGTGCTGATGGAGAGTCCCTGTTGTACCTCGACTTCCTCACCGAAGAAGAGTACCTGGATATCCTCGACACGCTGCCAAAAGAAAACCAATACCTGGACGACAGCGATCCGGAGAAATTCATCGCCAAGATGGGTGCAGAGGCCCTTTACGACCTCCTCTCTCGCCTAAAACTGGATGAATTGTCCTACGAACTGCGGCACAAAGCCAACACCGAAACTTCTCAGCAGCGGAAAAACGAAGCGTTGAAGCGCCTGCAAGTAGTAGAAGCTTTCCGCGGTGCGCAGGCCCGTTTGGAAAACCGTCCCGAGTGGATGATTGTGAAAGTAGTTCCAGTGATTCCGCCAGAACTACGTCCGTTGGTGCCGTTGGATGGTGGTCGCTTTGCTACTTCCGACCTCAACGACCTCTACCGTCGGGTAATTATCCGGAACAACCGTCTCAAGCGTTTGATCGAGATCAAAGCACCTGAGGTAATTCTTCGGAACGAAAAACGGATGTTGCAGGAAGCGGTTGACTCGCTGTTTGACAACTCCCGTAAGGCAAGTGCGGTGAAAACCGAATCGAACCGTGCCCTGAAATCTTTGAGCGACAGCTTGAAAGGAAAACAAGGCCGTTTCCGTCAAAACTTGCTCGGTAAACGTGTGGACTACTCTGCCCGTTCGGTAATTGTGGTAGGTCCAGACCTGAAACTGCACGAGTGTGGTTTGCCGAAAAACATGGCAGCTGAGCTTTTCAAGCCTTTTATCATTCGCAAAATGATTGAGCGAGGTATTGTAAAAACCGTAAAATCAGCGAAAAAGATTGTAGACAAGAAAGAGCCTGTAGTATGGGACATTCTGGAAAACGTATTGAAAGGGCACCCCGTGCTCCTCAACCGTGCTCCAACCCTCCACCGCCTCGGTATTCAAGCCTTCCAGCCCAAGCTGATTGAAGGAAAAGCCATCCAGTTGCACCCCCTCGTTTGTACTGCGTTCAACGCGGATTTCGATGGTGACCAAATGGCGGTACACGTACCACTCGGTAGTGCAGCTGTATTGGAGGCGCAAATGCTGATGTTGGCTTCGCACAACATTTTGAACCCTGCGAATGGAGCTCCGGTGGCAGTACCTTCTCAAGACATGGTGTTGGGACTGTACTACATCACCAAATCTCGTCGTACTGATGATACGCTTACGGTGCATGGAGAAGACATGACCTTCTACTCTGCGGAGGAAGTGATCATTGCCTTCAACGAAAAGAAATTGGGCCTGCACGCCAACATTCGGGTGCGTGCTGAAGTATTGGAAGACGATCAATTGGTCACCAAACTGATTGATACCACTGCTGGTCGGGTACTTTTCAACCAGGTAGTGCCGAAAGAAGTAGGTTTCATCAACCAATTGTTGACCAAAAAATCACTCCGTGATATCATTGGTCACATCTTGAAAATTACCGGTCTGGCGCGTACTGCCCAGTTCCTGGATGACATCAAGCAACTTGGATTCTACATGGCGTTCAAAGGTGGATTGTCTTTCAACATTGAAGACGTAATCATTCCACCAGAAAAAGACGACCTGCTTTCCAAAGCTTCTGCTCAGGTAGAAGAAGTATTGATGAACTATAATATGGGTCTCATTACCAACAACGAGCGGTACAACCAGATCATTGATATCTGGACACACACCAACTCGCGGTTGACCAACACCTTGATGACCCGCCTGAAAAATGACAACCAGGGCTTCAACTCCATCTACATGATGTTTGATTCCGGAGCTCGTGGTTCGAAAGAGCAGATTCGTCAGCTCTCCGGTATGCGGGGGCTGATGGCGAAACCGCAAAAATCAGGTGCTACCGGTGGAGAGATTATTGAGAACCCGATTCTTTCGAACTTTAAAGAAGGACTTTCGATTCTCGAGTACTTTATCTCTACTCACGGTGCCCGTAAAGGTTTGGCGGATACCGCGCTTAAAACGGCGGATGCGGGTTACCTGACCCGTCGTTTGGTAGACGTAGCTCAAGACGTAGTTATCACGGCTTACGATTGTGGAACACTTCGAGGTTTGATGACCACTGCCCTCAAGAAAAACGAGGAAGTGGTAGAATCACTCTACGATCGAATCTTGGGTCGTACCACGGTACACGACATTTATCACCCAACCGAAGGACACTTGATTGTGAACGCCGGAAACGAGGTAAATGAGAAAATCGCCCGTGAGATTGACGATTCTCCAATTGAAGAAGTAGAAATTCGTTCCGTACTCACCTGTGAAATGGTGCGTGGCGTATGTACCCTGTGCTACGGTCGTAACCTCGCCTCTGGCGCAATGGTTCAGGCCGGTGAAGCAGTAGGTGTAATTGCCGCTCAGTCCATCGGTGAGCCTGGAACCCAGCTGACCCTGCGTACTTTCCACGTTGGGGGTACTGCTTCGAACATTGCCGCTGAGTCCACCATCTTCGCCAAGAATGATGGCCGCGTAGAAATCGACGAATTGCGGGTAGTAACGCGCAAAAACGAAGAAACCGGAGAGGATCAGCAAATTGTGATTGGACGTTCTGCTGAAATGCGGATCATTGATAACAAAACCGGAATCGTACTGGCCACCAACAACATCCCTTACGGGTCTGAGTTGTTTATCAAGCCTGGCGACAACGTGAAGAAAGGTGGTCAGATTTGTTCTTGGGATCCTTACAACGCGGTGATCATTGCCGAAATGGGTGGTAAGTCGGTGTTCGAAAGCATTGAAGCAGGATTGACTTTCCGCGAAGAAGCGGACGAGCAAACCGGTTTCCGTGAAAAAGTAATTATCGAGACGCGGGACAAAACCAAAAACCCGACCATTAAGATTGTCAATGCCAAAAACGACGTGTTGCGAACCTACTCTATTCCAGTAGGGGCACACATTGTGGTAGATGAGAACGACAAAATTAATCCAGGTCAGATTCTGGTTAAAATTCCACGTCAATCCGGTAAAACCGGGGATATTACCGGTGGTCTGCCACGGGTAACCGAGCTCTTTGAAGCACGTAACCCATCGAACCCGGCAGTAGTTTCGGAGATCGACGGTATTGTGACTTTTGGAAAGATCAAACGGGGTAACCGTGAGGTCATCATCACCTCCCGTACCGGTCAGGTGAAGAAATACCTCGTGCCACTTTCCAAGCACATCCTCGTACAAGAAAACGACTTTATGAAAGCTGGTGCACCACTCTCCGAAGGAGCCATTACACCAGCCGACATTTTGGCCATTAAAGGTCCCACCCAAGTGCAAGAATACCTGGTGAATGAAATTCAAGAGGTATACCGTTTGCAAGGGGTGAAGATCAACGACAAGCACTTCGAAGTCATCGTGCGGCAGATGATGCGGAAAGTGGAGATTGAAGATCCGGGTGACACCAAATTCCTGGAAAAACAGATCGCCAACAAAACCGATTTCTCTGCGGAGAACGATCGCATCTTCGGAATGAAAGTCGTGGTAGAGCCAGGAGACTCCGATTCCTTGAAAGCCGGTCAGATCATCACCTCCCGCAAGGTGCGCGATGAGAACTCCGTGCTTCGCAGGAAAGACCTCCAATTGGTAGAAACCCGTGATGCGGTAGCTGCTACCTCACGTCCGATCCTTCAGGGAATCACCCGTGCTTCGCTGCAAACTGAGAGCTTCATCTCGGCGGCTTCCTTCCAGGAAACCACCAAGGTGCTCAACGAAGCAGCGGTAAGCGGAAAAATTGATTCGCTGATCGGGTTGAAAGAAAACGTGATTGTTGGTCACCTCATCCCGGCCGGTACAGGCCACAGGGATTATGAAAACCTGATCGTAGGTTCGCAAGAAGAGTACGACACACTCGTTGATGCGAAACGCGAAGAAGCCTCTGTCGAGAACTAAATAGCAATCAATGATAATGCCGGAAGCCGAAAGGCTTCCGGCTTTTTTTATTCCGCATGGCTGAAGAAACAAGCGAAAACCAAGGGCAACTCAACATCGAATTGAGTGAAGAGATAGCAGATGGAATCTATTCCAATCTGGCCATCATAACCCATTCCAACTCCGAGTTCGTGGTAGATTTCATACGGGTAGTGCCCGGTACGCCCAAGGCGAAAGTGAAATCGCGCATTATTCTTACCCCGCAGCATGCCAAACGACTCATGCAGGCACTCAGTGAAAACCTCATGCGTTTTGAGTCGGCCAACGGAACCATCGAAGATACCGAGCCTTCGGGTTCAATTCCGATGAATTTCGGCGGACCTACCGCTCAGGCCTGATTTCTGGCCTTTCGGGTGTTACTCCAACGCCCGGTTGTTAAAAATCACATACCCAAAGTGGAACAAGAAGGTGAGGGGCGTTTCGCTCTCTAAAGTCACCTCTGGAGAATTGTGGTAGTAGTTGACGCCCGCCGAGACCGGTCCGATCGGGCTACGGTATACCAGATTTCCTGAAGCAATAGTAAACCTACGGTCGAAAATTTCATTGGCGGAAAAAGCCTCACGAGAGTCTTCGTTGCGTAGCAATTCCTGATAAGGCTGAAACAAATACCCTTCTAAACGAAAATCGAGGTTGGGGAAAAGGTTGAAAATCACTTTGTGCCCACCGGCTAAGTATTGGTAGGCCCGAAAAGTTTCTAAAAACAAGGTTTTACTCTCTGGTGTAGGCTGAAAAGAAGGAGCTTGCGCAACGGCCGCTGTATAGTTGTTGAACAACTCTTGAGAGGAATAGACGCCCTCTAACATAAAGCCCAGGTAAACCCGCCCTCGGGTTTTGTAGTAATTGTCGTAGTTCACCTTGATTTGGGCCCATTCGTGCAAACTGGAAAGGTTTCGGTCCACCGGACTGGTGCTCCCAGGTTCATATTCTTCTTCTCCCTCCGTTAAACGCGCTTTAATGGACAAATACTTCCCTTGGGTGGGATATTGCTTATCGTTGAGCGAACTGCGCTCATATTGCATAAAAATGGAGTTTCCCTGAAAGATGGTGACGTCAGTAGTATCGGTGCTAATAAAATCGCGGGTTTGGTAGTAGTCATCCCGGGTTTGAATGCGGGAATAGCCCGCTTTGGCTCTTCCTTGAGCACCCAAGGGAAAACCGATGTTGATGCCACCAAAACTTTCGTTGTGTACCAGATAAGAGGGCTTAACATCTTCGAAAAAAGTGGCCCGGCTGCGAAAATAATTCCAGCGGTTGAGGGTAAACTCGCCTTCTACATAAAAGGGAAGGCGCACCGGAAAATCAAACCTTGCTTTGAGCTGGCCAGAGCCATATAACTTTCCGAAATAAGAATTGGCCATCAAGCTGATGCCGTAATCGCTGAGGTAGTTGTATTGCAGCCCGATGAAAGCCGTATTGATTGGCCGAGAAGAGAAATTACCTCCAAAATCGGCAATCAGGTCCCGTTCGCGTTTCACCTTCAGGTGCAAGTTGTAGATCAAACTGTCGGGATTGAACACCGCTTTGGGATAAATACTTTTGATCTTGTCGTCCCCAAACACCCGGAAATAACTCGAACGCAGGTTTTGTATGTTTTTCTCCCGGTCGCGCCTGGGGCGCAGCACCTTTTCGACATAGCGCGATTGTGCCCGGTTGAGGCCCTCAATTTCAATGTTTTGAAAAACCAGTGGCGGAAAAGACTTTCGAAAAGTTTCCCGTTTCTTTTGAAGAGCTTCTGCCGGTATCCGTCGGTTGACCAATTGCTCAATCTGCTCGATTTTGCGGAGGGTAGTAACGTATCCCGAATCAATAATCGCCTGTGGGTTAGAAAAGTCGAACACGCTGATGTCTACCACATCGGGCGTAAGCACAAAGCTGGAATCAGGTGAAAGGGGTACTTCTTCCCGACGGATCAGCAGGTTTTTGATTTGCAAAATGAGGTTGTCTTCGGTGGGCGCCTCCAATTGTGAAGAAACATTGCTTCCCAACAAGATGTCGGGTTGAAACTCTTGCTCCATCACATCCGCCGGAAAGTTGTTGTACAAGCCGCCATCCATCAGCAAGCGGCCATCCACCATGATTGGTTTTAGGAAAAAAGGGTAGGACATAGAGGCCCGCACCGCTTCGCTCAAACTGCCTGAGTCAACCACGTATTCTTCCTTGGCATGGATGTCGGCGGCCACGCACCGAAAAGGAATAATCAAACGGTTAAAATCATTGGCTGCAGCCGCACCAGGGGCTGATAAGCGCTCCATCATTTCCAGATCGAGGGCCACTGGCGAAATGAGGTTGGTGGGTAAGCTGGCCCGCCAGGCCGTATCCCGGTTAAATTTAAGGGAAATCCAGGAGGCATTTTCGGGCTTTTGCTTGAAGTAATAGAGGTATTTGTCTTCAATTTCGCCCCGCGACATTTTCAAAAAACGCTCGGAAGTAAACAGTTGCGTCATTTCTTCGGTCGAATAACCCGAAGCATACATGGCCCCAATGAGTGCCCCCATGGAGGTGCCGCAAACATAATCGATGGGAATTTGATGTTCTTCAAGGGCTCGAATCACCCCGATGTGACAAAGGCCGCTGGCACCACCACCACTAAGTACTAGTCCAACTTTTTGGGAAAAGCCGGTTGAAGCTTGCAATAACAACAACAAGCCAATGCCGATTCGAAGGAAATGCCGGGGGCCAGAACCCATGGTACACATTGCCTCTTTTGAGGCATTCACAAAACTACCAAAAAGGGAATTAATTGTTCGAAAAGCAAGAATTACCTCTCGATTAAGTCGCGCAAGTAGGCCGGGGTATGCAGCAAGCGGGAGCCGTACCAGGAAAACAATTCTCCGTCTACTAAGCGAATGGTCGAGGTGGGACATAGGCGTTGAAGCTCTGCAATGTGGGTTTCTTTGAACGGGTAGGGCTCCGACGATAGTAAAATTAAATCGGGTCGGGCATTCTGTAGATCTTTATCATTTACCTCAGGATATCGGGCCTTTCGATCAGAAAAGACATTCGTCCAGCCGCAGCGTTGCATCAGATGATCGATAAAGGTAGGTACACCGGCTACCATCCAGGGAGAGCGCCAAATGAGGTAAGCTACGCGAGAGGGAGAGGGAAGGGGAGAGGGAGAGCGCGAGGACGAGAGCGAGGATGATGAGGAGAGCGAGGACGAGGAGGAAAGGGGTGAGGGATGGAGGTTCTCGAAGTCTTTTTTTAGGGTTTGCACCAGGGTTTTTGA
>CALCCE010000305.1 GCA_937899835.1 uncultured Flavobacteriales bacterium
ACATTCGAATGTGGTAAAAGAAGGCCTAATTTCAACATTGGGGGAATTTCAAATGAAAGGAAACAAATAACGGATATCGTAAAGAATGGGCAAAGAAAAAGGCCAACTCCACAATTGAAGAATGGCCCGTTTCTTTTGTATAAGAAGGATTGTTTTAAGAACTAACTGCGTGATGGAAAAACTCCCTGAAGCGCTATGATGTAGTTCATTCCTAAGAAGGGTTGCCGGTTGTTGTAAGGGCTACTGTTTCCGGTATTGATCAAGGTCATTGAGCCTGTGACATCTCCACTGGCACCGGCCAGATAGCCGCCTTCTGGTTCATCCAGGTAAAAATTGAAACTACCGTCAGTTTTAGAAAGATAGTTGCCATTGGGGTTTACCTCCTCGCCATCGCTGGTGCTGACCTGAATGCCTGCCACGCCACTGAGTCGGTTGATAGCGATATGGCTGTGAGCTGCCAATTGGGTAATGTTGAGGGTAGTAGTTTCAACGCCTAACTTTTGACCCAACTTTCGATTGGTAAGGCCCGGACCGTGCCCCGGGTGCATGCCCGATCGGCCGCGTAAATCAGGGAGTGCAAAAGTAGTGCGGCCATCTCCGCCATAAGTAGTTCCCAAGAGCGAGAACAGCGCGCTGTTTGAGGCTATTGGCAGTAGTTGACCTTCGCAAAAGGCCCAACCACGAGGGGCAAAATTGCCCGCAAAAATCATTATTTGTGCAAGAAAAGGATTCATTGTCTGTGTAATTTGTTGGTGGTTGTCTCTATTAATTAGCTCCGTGAGGGATACACACCTTGCAATGCAATGATGTAATTGATACAACTGGAAGGAGACATGTTGTTGATAGACTGGCTATTTCCTGTGGTGCCAACGGTTACAGTTCCACCAACTACGGCACCCACTCCAGCCAGGAATTGGCCCGGGGTGTCTTCATCCAGGTAAAGGTTTTCGTTGGAGGAAGTGGCTGCAAGATAATTGTCTTTTGAGTTGGGGGAGATTCCTGTTCCTGAGTTGATTTCCAAATCAAAGGTGGCGGTGAGGTTGGTGAGATCTGCGTAGTGAAAGTGGGATGCCATCGTCAGCACGTTCATGTTGTATTCTTCAACACCGCCTCGTGCGCCCAGCTTTCGGGTCGTAAGGCCTGGACCGGTTCCAGCGTGTATAGGTAGCCGTCCACGCAAATCTGGCAGTGCAAAAGTGGAGCGTCCATCTCCACCATAAGTAGTGCCGATGAGGGAGAATAAGGCAGTATTAGATGATATCGCCATTAATTGGCCATCGCAAAAGGCCCAGCCACGAGGGGCAAAGTTGCCGCCGAACATGAGGATTTCCGCTATAAAAGGATTCATTTATCTGAAGTTTTTTTGATCAATAAAAAGATTTAAAAGGATCAATTTCTCGATGGGAAAGTTCCTATCAAGGCAATGATGTAATGCACTGCTTCCCAGGGTTGCATGATGTAGGTTGCTTGGCTGCCACCTTGATTCGCAATTTGGAGGGTGCCTGTAAGTCCTGCCACGGTACCGTTCAATTTGGCGCCAGGGGTTCCAGAGCTAGCAAATAAGTTGCGCCCCGCTTCTGCGGTGGCAATGTATTGGTTGGCAGGGAAGACTTCCTCTGCTTCATTTTCATTGACCTGAACAAAGGGGGTAAATGTTAGAGGAGTGATGTCAGCAGTATGGGTGTGCGGAGGGAGGTTGTTTGAGTTGAGATTGACATATTCCATACCGGACCGCTGTCCCAGTTTAAAAGTGCTTAGTCCCGGTCCGTGTCCCGGATGAATCGGCGTGCGGCCCCTGAGATCGGGCAGTGCAAAAGTAGTTCGACCATCGCCACCGTAAATCGTGCCGAGAATGGAAAATAGGGCCTGGTTTTGTGCAATAGACAGCAGTTGTCCATCACAGTAGGCCCAGCCACGTGGAGCAAAATTTCCTCCGAACATGACTACTTGTCCAAGAAATGGGTCCATAGAAATGAAGATTATTGAGTGAGTAAAAAAATACAACGTAAAGGGCGGTGGGAATGGGAGACAGCGAGGAGTTGCCCTTGCATAAATTTACCTCGCTACATCATCTATGCGTGGACCCAAATTAGAACACTTTGGAAATAATCGATAGTAAATCCCAATCCAATTGAAATTTTCAGGGGAAAACCCCTTTTATGCAACGTATAAATACGCTAATGGTGCTTAGCTTTTGACGAATAAGCTATCAGATGTTTGAATGGAAACTGGTGTCGGGCGCAATTTTTTACTGCCCAAAAGTGGTCAAAAAAGGCGGTCGATCTATTGATCGCGCCAACCACTAATTTGGAAAAACAGCGTGTCCGACTTGGGGCGTTGAAAATACCGATTGGCAATATCGTTGCCATTTTTGGTGGTCTCTACTGTTCGCCAGCCACCTCGGGTAAATTTAAACTCGGTGCGGGTTCCGGTTTTCCGAAGCACAATAAAGTACCTGCCCTGTGCATCCTTTTGCATGGCATAGTCATTCGCATTGGGGTCCCAATTATTTAAGCTACTCGCAAAATAAAGGGTCGCTTTCTTAGGCGTATTTTGGGGCAAGCGATTCACAACAATGACCAGAGGAGAAGCTTTCGACCAGGTCGAGGGCATGTCTTTCCAGCCATCTACTCTTAGGGCTACTTCTTTGTTGCCTCGGTAGCGCATTTTGCGATTAGCGCGTTCTGATCCGAAAGCATCCACCTCTGCCGACTCCCAGTTGCCGCGGGTCAGTTTGAACTCATGCGGTTTGTAGTAAGTAGGAAGGTTCAGGCGGTATTGGCCATCTTTCCCTTTTTTGAATTCGTAGCGAGAGGCTGAACCTCTCCAGCCGTTCATAGATCCAGAGAGGTAAATTCGTGCATTTTCCGGAGTATTTGCGGGCAGTTCTTCAATCACAAACGTAACTGTTTGGCCCTCAATTCGCTTTAGGTCCCGCCAATTCTCTACCTTGATGTAAAGGGTATCTTGGCCACTAGTAGGCCGGTGTTTGCGGTTGTCCATTTCATTCCCGAATTGATCCACCTCTACGGTGCCCCAATCTCCTCGGGTGATTTTAAACTCAAGATCTTTGCTTTTGGCCGGTAAATTAATGCCCCATCTACCATCGGGCAATTGCTTAAAACTCAGGCGTTGGTCCCTGGGGTACCAGTTGTTGAAATTTCCCACCAGATAGATGTCGTCATCCGCTGGTGTCGACTGAGGTAGTTCATCTAAAATAAGGGTAACACTGCTACTTTGTTGTTTTTCTAAATCCTCCCAGGTTTGTACCGACACAAAAACCGTATCGCGCTGGCCAAAAGTGAGCTTCCGATGGGGCAACTCGTGCCCAAATTCATCCCCTTCGCTTGCTGCCAATGAGCCACGGATGATTTTGTACTCATAATCGGTGGCATTGGACGGTTTGGGCAACGTAAGAATCTGGCGGCCGTCCACATCATTTTCGAATTGGTAGTTGGTATCCGCTTCCCCCCAGTTGTTAAAAGACCCCGTAATCATGATTTCATCCGCATTGGGCGTGTTCTCGGGGAGGTCGGTCAATACCAGGGTCACCTTAGAGCAATTCAGTGGATTCAGGTCGTGCCAACTGGCCACGGAAGCCACAATCGTATCTTTCGACACATAGCGGTAGCTGCGGTTGCTAATGTTGTTGCCGCACTCGTCGGCCTCTACAGTAGTCCAGTCGCCTCGGGTGAATTTGAATTCTACCGTGCCAAAGCCTTTTGGCAAGGTCACTGCCCAAGAGCTATCCGGTTGGCGGATCAATTGAAAGCTTTGGTCTCCCGGATCCCAGAAATTGAAATTTCCAGCAATGAAAATAGGCGTGCCGGGAGGTGTATTGGCCGGCAACGACTCTACACGAATGGTCAACTGTTCACAGCTACCGAAAAGCAACCCGGCAGCCAGCCACCAAATCCAAATGGGAATATGTAATCCTCGGACGCTCATTGGTCCATCCAAGCCATGAATTTAGGAGCCTTCACCCGGCTGATTAGAATATCCTGGTCGACCTCGGGCACCAGTTCTACCTTCAGCCGGCTATTGAAGTGGCGACTTACTTTTCCAATCGAATCGATGTGGGCCATAAAGGTGCGGTTGAGTCGAAAAAACGCTTGCGGGTTGAGCATCGTTTCCAATTGTTCCAATTTGTAGTCGATGATCACCCGCTTTTTCTGATGCGTAACCAGGTAAACCAAATTGTCGTCCGCATAAAAATACGCCACTTCACCTACACCCATATGTTTAATCTGGTCTCCCACTTTTGCAATAAACCGGGTTTTGTAGCTGGGTTTTTGCAGTTCACGCAATTGACGCAATTGTGCTTCGGAAAAAAAGGTGCTGCTGCTGACCGGTGTTTCCGAACTCGAACCTTTCCAGCGCTGAAGTTTGTCTAATGCTTTCTGTAAAGCAGCTTCCTCTACTGGCTTCAACAGATAATCAATGCTGTTTAGCTGAAAGGCCCTTATGGCATATTCATCAAAAGCCGTGGTGAAAATTACCGGAGCTTCCACCTTGCAATGGTCAAAAATTTCAAAGCTGATACCGTCCGAAAGTTGAATGTCCAAAAACATGGCCTCTGGTTGTGGATTTTCGTTCAACCACTCGATGGCTTCTTCCACCGAATCGATGCAATCGATCACCTCAATAGTGGGTTCTACTTTGGCAAGCAGGCGCTGCAACTCGGCTTGTGCATGCGGTTCGTCTTCGATAATCAGCACTTTCATACGAGGGGTTTTACAGGAATAATAACGGTGAATTCAGTTTCAGTTTCGATTACTTCTACCTCCCGGTTGCTGATGTAAGCGTAGCGGCTTCGAATGTTTTGAAGTCCGATTTCGGAGGAGTAGCCCACCGAAGTCTTTTTTTGCAAATTGTTGCTCACTTGAATGCGATGGTCGGCCGTCGAGTTGATGGTAATGGTGAGGGGGCGCTTTCGTGAAATGATGTTGTGCTTGATGGCATTTTCGATGAGCATTTGAAGGGTCAACGGAGCAATCTGACTCGTCATCAATTCTTCCTCGATGTGGAGTTTGAATTCCAGGTTGTTGGAAAACCGCAACTCCAAAAGTTCAATGTAGGCTTGGAGTACTTCAATCTCATCCTTCAGAGCAATAACTTCTTTGTTTTTGTTTTCCAACACGTAACGGTATACCTGTGATAGTTGCCGGATGAAGTTGGCAGCATATTCAGGGTTGGAGTAAACCAATGAACTCAGTGTGTTGAGGCTGTTGAAAAGAAAGTGCGGATTCACCTGGTTTTTCAACATTTCAAACTGCGTCTCGATGTTCTCTTTCTTAAACCGTTCGATCTCTACCAACGAATTCCGCCAGTTGGTTAGTAGAAAAAAACTGAGATCCACCGATACAAAAATCAGGGTAACCGAAGCCACCACTGCAATGGTGATCATTTCATTGAACAAGCCAATGAATCCAGATCCTGCAAACAGGAATATGAAGGCAGTACGGGTCAGTACAATCAAACCAGCGGCAAAGGCAATGTTGGCTGCTGCTTGCGTAATGAATCGTGATAAGGGACGCGTTGTCCACGGCATGTAGGTATTGAGGCGTCTGTTGATTCTGCGGGTGCCATCAACGATAAAAAAGGCCATGATGACCGAGATGAAATAATCTAAAGGCGCTTCAAAGAGTGGATAGTTGCGGTAGGAGAGTGCGAACACCAAATCGATTAAAAGACGAACAGTGATGCCCAAGGCAATGATGCCCACCATGCGAAGCCCGATGTTCCAATCAGGATTCTTGAATCTAAATTGGGAAAAAGAAGTCAGAGCAGCGCTTTTTTTAGGAGATGAATCAAAACCCTTACCAAGCCACGCTAAGGTAGTTATTCCTGCAAGTTTGTACATAGAAGGGAGCGTGCAAGGTGTGGAAAGATCGTATTTGAAAAAGGGAGGTAGACTCTTGTTCTCAAAGCGTTTTCGACCCGATGAAATAAAAGATCAGCCTTTGAAGATAGGAGGTGATAAAGGATAGATTAGCTAAAAATGGGTGAACCTTCAAAAAGCGAGTGTGAAGTTTAGAATTTGCCATTTGAGATGAAGGTTTATTATTGAAAAGCTAAGTGAGTGAAAAAGAAAATCCCGAGGAGTAGCCACTCGGGATTGTTCTTGATAGTAGGTAGATAGATGGTCGATCAATAAGTAGCAGTGCTACGGTCTTTCGTGATGACTTTTTCAGCTACTACAGTTCCGTTTTCGATTACTTCTATACGGTATTGGCCAGCGGGGAATTCTGCAATATCGTAGGTGGTTCTTACTTGATTGTTTTTACGGATGCGATCAACATAAATTAATGAACCTGAATTGGTTAGTATTCTAACTTTCACGGTGGACCGATCATTTTTTATCATTCGAAATTCGATACGATCGTCACCGAGAGGGGTAATTGCAGTTTGTGTTTGAACCAGGTGTGGACGGTTTTCGTCGGTGCGGCTTTTTTTATCTTTTTTTCCTCCGGCATAGGTAGAAAGGCCAAGCATTAGGAGGGCGAAAAGGGTGAGAAGTAATGAGCGGATATTCATTGTAGTAGTTGTTAGGATTGAAATTCTAAACGAAGATATTGGAAGCTTTTCGCTGCTCCGGGCACTATTGGGTGAACCGACAAATCAGTAGGGTGAACTGAAAGAATAGAGCAGTTGAGCCAGAAGAGGGCAGGGCGGTGCTACAGCTAAGCTTGGGGAATCGGTGAGACCCGGCTTGAGGTCGACCCACGCATTAGAGAGGAAAAATGCAGAACGTGAAAGCAGCTGTTTTAAAAAGCCGAAAGCCGCTCAAAGGCGGCTTTCGGATGGTAAGAAAAAAGAAGTGAATTTCAATCCTATGTGAACCTTATAGCGGCTCAAGCTTTACCTGATTGTCAGTATTACCTGACGATGAGTTTGGTTACTTTTTTCTCACCACGATCATTGGCAACCGAAAGGAAATAAATTCCTGATTGCAGTTCCCCGCCAGTAATCACAACGCGACTACCAGTGAAGCCTAATTCTTGTTTTACCAATTTACCGGTAACGTCCATCAATACCAGGTCATGACGACCAACTGAGGTAAATTCTACAGTAGTAAAATCTTCAAATGGATTAGGATAAACTGCGAACTGAGGTCCGGAAGACAACTCAGGTACACTCACCGTGCTAACATCGCAAGAACTGAAAATAAAGATGGGCAGTGTGGTGTCGTTGCTGGAAGTACGGGTAACCTCGCGGTTCCATCCGCCAATGCCGTTGGATACAGCACAGGCTACAGCGGTATCGCCATCGAACTCTTCGTTGGATTGATCGTTGGGATCACCATTCACATATTTGTATTGGAAGGTAGCAGGACAAACTTCAACCGTGGTAGCAAAAATACCAGCAGGATCTACCAAGGAAAGGGGCAATGCACCACTTTGCCAGTTGGGAGTAGTGAAATTACCCATTACCCAAATGGTGTCGGCAGGTACACTCTGCGACATGTCTACTGAAAAAGTAACGTCTGCAGGAGCAGGCACCGGACCACAAGGGCCAGTTTCATTAAAGCAAACTACAGGCACAGTTTGAGCCGTAGTAGCAGTAGTATTGAATTGGCGGTTGGCTACACCTTCCCAGTTGGTGTTGCCACCTACCAGGTTTTGGAATTTGTATTCCCAGTTGGTGTTGTTGGCAATTTGAAGGGTTACTGTCCAAATCCCATCATTGTCAGGATCAGAAAGCTGTGTTCCTGGTGATGGCCAGCCGTTGAAAGCGCCAGCGATAGCAACACTGTCAGGAGCAGGACAAGCGTTAGACATGTCTACCTGAAAGGTGACGTCAATCGTGTCAAGTACCGGACCGGCAACACATGGGCCACAAGCACCATAACAATGAGGACCTTCGATAACGTCAGCGGTAACGTCCAATTTGCGGTCGTTGCCAAAACCTCCGGCACCACCACAAACGGTGTCGGTTACACTCTCCGCAGTACCCCAATCGAGGGTGTCACGAAATTTGTAAGTGATTTGACCAGCCATAGCGTAGGTGTAGTTGGTAAAAATACTGTCACCATCAGGATCGTACATTCTCACCGGAACCGAATAACCGTCCCAAGAACCCATGGCGTTTACCAGATGGTTGGGCTGCAAGTGGTTGCGCATGTCGGCCTTGAGCTTCACAAAGTTCAACCCGGTAGGAGCAGCTCCTCCAAAAGTAACGGCAGCCAGAGTAGTATCTGAATGCACCCAAAAATAACGGTTGCTATTTCCGGTTCCTTCATCTACCGTAGCTACTGCGGCTACAGTTTCTTCACTACCCCAGGCAGTGTCATTGATGAACTTGAACTCATAATAGCCTGTGGGAATAGAAACGGTCACGTCATAGATACCGTCGGAGTTACCGTCGGTCAACATAGTACCGTTCGGATCCCAATCTCCATTAGGGTTACCGGCAGCTGCCTGGAAACTACCGGCAACATGAACCCCGGCAGGTGATGCGGTAACGCCATTCATGTCGACTTGGAAAGTAACGTTGTGCTGCGCGCTCAACGAACCCATCGACAATAAGGCAAGAATCAAGATGTAGATTTTTTTCATAATCCCTTGCTAATTAGGTTAATCGTTAGTAATTGTACTAAATACACTTTCCAAAGGTAATTCAATATTTTTAATATTCCCAAATCGTTATCTGAATTTGACTTTCTCGAAAAAACCGTGTTTAGTTGTACGGTTCAGAAGAAGGTGTATTTTTGACAATAAGCCCATAATTTTACCGGTAATGAATACATCAACTATTCGCTTTGGCTTTCCCATTTTTAGTCTTCTTTGTGCACTTTTTGCATTCAACACTGCCTTTGCAGGAAGCATCAAGATCGATCGGGTAGACCCGCCCAACTGGTGGGTAGGTATGCCAGGCGATAGCGTTACCCTGCTGATTCATGGCGAAGGAGTAGGAGCAGCAGCGGTGAGTTTGAAGCACGATGGCGTATCCATTCGGAATAGAACCACTACCGAAAACCCCAACTACCTTTTGCTGACGCTAAATGTTGCTCCGAAAGCTGCGGCTGGCGAAGTAGAATTGCGGTTTAAAAATGGTCGTGATAAGGGAAAGTTCAATTACCCCATTCAAAAGCGGAGCAAATTGGTGCCCAAAGCTTTAGGATTGGATCAATCGGACCTGGTCTACTTGATCATGCCCGACCGATTTGCCAACGGCAATCCCGACAACGACATTATTAATGGAAGTCAGGAAACGGTAATCAATCGGGATTCCATGTTTTACCGTCACGGGGGCGACCTGGCCGGAATCGTATCGAAATTGGATTATTTGCAAGACTTGGGCGTAACGGCCCTTTGGCTCAATCCGGTATTGGCCAACGATCAGCCCAAGGAATCGTACCACGGTTATGCGGCTACCGATCATTACCGCACTGATCCGCGCATTTGCACGACCGAAGAATACAAAGCTTTCGTGGTGGAATGCCACCGCCGGGGCATGAAAGTAGTGATGGATGTGGTGCACAACCATGTCGGTGACCGCCATTGGTGGTACCAGGATTTGATAGCGGAGGATTGGATACACCGTTTCCCGGAGTATACCCGCACCAACTTTCGGGCTACCACGCTCATTGATCCTTATGCTTCAGCTGCTGACAAAAACCTGATGAGTGACGGCTGGTTTGATCACCACATGCCCGACCTCAATCAAAAGAACCCTTGGTTGGCTACCTATTTCATACAAAACAATTTGTGGTGGGTAGAATATGCCGGAATAGATGCCTACCGCATCGATACCTATGCCTATCCCGATAAGGTATTCATGTCCAAGTGGAACAAAGCCATGAAATCAGCCTATCCCAACATCACCCTTTTTGGGGAAACCTGGGTGCACGGCCAGGCCATCCAAGCCTGGTTTACCGAAGGCAATGGGCTTGATCCCGACCTGAACAACGAGCTTTCCGGAGTAACCGATTTTCAGATTTACTATGCGATCAACGATGCGATGGAAAAGGAGGAAGACTGGACCGGTGGCGTATCCAAGATCTATTATGCCTTGGTGAAGGATTACCTTTATAAAGACCCTACTCGAAATGTCATTTTTCTGGACAACCACGACCTGAGTCGGTTTTACTCCATGGCCCAGGAAGATATCGGGAAATTTAAAATGGGGGTGGGCCTATTGATGACTTTGCGTGGCATTCCTCAGTTGTATTACGGTACTGAAATTCTAATGAAAAACTACGCCGATCCTGATGGTAAGGTACGGGAGGATTTTCCGGGTGGTTGGTCAACGGATACCCTTAATAAGTTTACTGAGGCGGGCAGAACTGCCCCCGAAAATGAAGCCTTTAATTACGTGCGTACCCTGGCGAAATGGAGGGCGGCCAACCCGGCCATTACGCAAGGCAAAACCATGCAGTTTGTTCCCAAAGAAGGCGTCTATACCTTTTTCCGGTACACTGATAACCGGGCGGTGATGGTGATTGTCAACGGCAATAAAACCAAAAAAAAGGTGGATACTTCCCGCTATGCCGAACGCTTAAAAGGGTTTAGCAAAGCCATTGATCCCTTGACCGGAAACCCGGTAACGGATTACAGTGCACTTACCGTTCCTGCGAAAACTACTTTGATTTTGGACTTGATGCCTTAACGAGTCGCATCAGTACACTTATATTAAGGTATAGAGTGGCTACCTGTGAGCGGCTACAACGCTTTGGCAGTTAATCCTGATAGGAAATAGCACTCTTATCGGTAATTAGGAGGTTGGATAAACCGCCCAATATCAAAGAGATGCCCGCTAAGATCATCGCGTTGATGGTAGCTTCTCCCAAGAGGTTTTGGTACAGGAAATTGAGCCCACCGGTAGAGGCAATGATTTGGGGAATGACAATAAACATGTTGAAAATGCCCATGTATACTCCCATTTTCTTTGGATCGATGGAACTTGACAGCATGGCATAGGGCATCGATAAAATGCTTCCCCAGGAAATACCGATCAGGGCAAAACATATGGCCAACATCCAAGGATCAGGAACCACACTCATTAGAATAAATCCGGCCCCTCCTAGTATTAAACTTGCCAGGTGAACCAATTTTCGGTTGATCCGAAACCGGGAGGTATAAAGGGTGAGCAGCAAAGCGAAAACCATAGAGCTCAACCCATAAACCCCCATGTGTGATCCAACACTATTGGCAGCATCGTTGTAAGCTTCATTGGCAGCTTCATAAGCTGCTTTCGCATCAGGAAGGTTCATATCATAGGCGGCCACCTCTGGAAAAGGGGCATGATACACATGCTCGGTCAAGGCCGGTGTAGCCAGGCTCCACATCGCAAAAAAGGCAAACCAGCTAAAAAATTGAATGACCCCCAGCTTGGCCATGGTGGTAGGCATGGAAAAAACGTTGCTAAAAATCTCCCGAACGGCATTTAGAGGCCCTTTGGTAGCAGCTATTTCCTTTTTGAAAGCGTCCATATCCTCCGGCGGAGTCTCCTTCGTGGTGAAAACCGTGAACAGTATGCTGGCTAAAAACACGAATCCACCAATGGCAAACGCCACTTGAACAGAAGCTGGAAGTTCACCACTGGGAGCCACATTGGAAGCTCCGAGCGACTCAACAATCGTAGGCAGGTTGCTCGCCACCCATGTGCCAATTCCAATGATCAGGGTTTGCATCACAAAACCGTAAGACCGCTGAGATTCGGGTAACTTATCTGCAACCAGCGCCCGGAAAGGTTCCATACTGATGTTAATGGAAGCATCCAGCACCCAAAGACAACCAGCCGCTACCCAAAGCACCGGAGAGTGAGGAACAAAGAATAAGGTAATTGAACTCAGCACCGCACCAATCAGGAAAAAGGGTTTTCTGCGGCCAAAACGAGGGCTCCAGGTACGATCACTCAAATAGCCGATGATGGGCTGAACAATCAAGCCAGTCAACGGAGCGGCCAGCCATAGAATAGGAATATCGTCTTTGTTGGCTCCAAGGGTTTGAAAAATGCGGGACATGAATCCTCCTTGCAAAGCAAATCCAAACTGGATGCCTAAAAACCCGAAACTCATGTTCCAGATTTGCCAAAAACTCAAGCGTGGTTTCTCCATGGGTGTGATTGATGTAGGGTAACCTTTGGCCGAAGATAAATTATTTTTTATTAAGTGTCAGTTGGACACTTATTGCTGCTTAACCTTCCCGATGCATCACCCGATACTCCCAGGCCGCGAGTTCCGCTTTTTGAAAAGCATTGCCTTCCATCGATTTTCCTGAAAACAACTCGGTGAAATCGCCTTGTGGTTGCGCCTTCAAGTCGGGAAAGGTGGCGGGTTGGCCGGACAGGTTGAGTGCTACCCAAACTTCGTTGGCTCCTTGCATGCGAGAGTAAACCAACACCTTTGAGTCGGCAGTCAACGGAGATTGAATTTGAGCCGAGGCACCTTGGGTGCCGTTCCAAAGAGCCGAATTTTTACTCTTGAGCCCATTCAATGCCGTAAAAAAGGACTCGAAGGGCAGCTGTTTCCAATCAATTTCATCTTTCCCAAAAAAGCTCAGCCGACGATCCAAACCGGCTTCCTGACCCGAATAAATGAGGGGCATTCCTCTAAGGGTGTGGGAGAGCACCGCGTAGGTGGGGGCACCAGCATCCAACCGTTCCCACACCGTCCCATTCCACGAATTTTCATCGTGGTTGGTAATGAAACTCATGCGGTAAGCATCCGCCGGAAACAGGGAATCGTATTTGGTACAATGCGTGTCGATGTGGGTGAGGTTTTGCTCCCCTTTGGCAATGTGGTTCATAAGGTGGTGCCAATCCCAGGCGTAGCTCATGTCAAAAGCCGATTCCTGAAGTTGGTTTTCCGGATGTTCGGCCTCTGCCAGCATAAATACAGGCTTAATGGCGTCCAGGATGATGCGCACATCGTTCCAAAATTCGGTAGGTACCATAAACGCTACATCACAGCGATATCCGTCCACATCGTGCTTTTGTATCCAGTAACTCAAAGCTTCCTTCATGCCTTGGCGCATCTCGGTATTGTCGTAGTCAAAAGCCACCACATCCGTCCAATCATAGGGCGATTGCAAATTGCCGGCACTATCTCTTTGGTACCAATTCGGGTGTTCCTCCACCCAAGGGTGATCCCACGCCGAATGGTTGGCTACCCAATCCAAGATCAGGTACATGCCCCGCTCGTGCACCTCTTTCACCAGCCCATGAAAATCTTCTTCTGTACCAAACTCGGGGTTCACACTTGTATAATCCTTTATCGAGTAATAGCTGCCCAATTCGCCCTTGCGGTTTTTTTCACCAATGGGGTAAATGGGCATCAGCCAAAGAATTTTTACTCCCATTTGCTGAAGCCGGGGCAAGTGCTTACGAAAAGCTGTGATAGTGCCTTCCGGGGTGTATTGCCGAATGTTTACTTCGTAGATATTGGCATTTTTCGACCAATCCAAGTGTTGGACGCCTGCCTTAACGGGAGCTTCGGTAGTATCAGCATCAGTGGGTTCGTTCGCCACATCAGGGTTTTCGGAAGTAGTGCTTTGGCAGCTGAACATCACTAAAAGGCCACAGGCCAATAACAACGGAGGAATACGCATGTTGGGTAGCATTAGATGTTACTTATGTTGATGGTGGCCTGCTGGGAAACCATCGTGGTGTATCAGAATTTCGAAACTGTGCGGGGCCAGAGTAACCGTAATGGTTCGGTTTTCGCCGTCCACTGCCTGCCCGAAATGAGCGTGTACTTCTTTCGCGTTAAACCCTTCGGGCAATTCAAATTGAACGGTTTGGGGCATCGCACTTTTGTTGAACGCCACGCCCACCCATTCTTTGAAATAGCTGCGGGTGTAGGCCAAGAGTTGACCACTGGATTGCACCAATTCAAAATCGCCATACAGCAGACTGAGGTGGTTGTTGCGCAATTGCGCCAGGTGTTTCAGGTTGTCTTTCACCCCTTGTTGTTCCGGGCTCAGGTTCTCAAAGACCATCGGCCGTCGGTTATCGGGATCGTTGGCCCCCGGCAGGCCAATGTCATCGCCATAATACACAACGGGTACTCCCGGTACGGTCATCGTAAAGGCGGTCAACATTTTAAGCCGTTCATAGCCCAATGGATCTTTCACCACAATTTCCCGGCTCCAGCCTGCTTCTTTCGAATCTTCGTCCGGTTGTAAATCGCCCCCGGCAGTAGCAATGAAGCGGGGCATGTCGTGGTTGCCCGTAATATTGCCCATCAGGTGGTGATAGCCATAAAAGGCAAAAGTGCCGCGCAAAGAAGCGGCCAGCCGATCAAAATCGGCGTCATCGTTGGCAAAAGCAGCACAAGCGTCAAAGTACAGGTTAAAATCGAACTGGCCGTCGAGTTGTCCGGAACCTACATAAGAGCCGATCAACTCACGGCTACCGAAAGTTTCGCCAATTTGAAAAACCGACCGTCCTTGCCCCTTCACCACTTTCGATTTTAGTTTCCGGGTCAAGGTGCGCCAATAGGCTTCGGGAATATGTTTAGTAGCATCATGGCGAAAGCCATCGAGGTTGTATTCATCGACCCAAAACAGGGCAGAGTCGGTGAGCGTTTCGATCACCTGAGGTTGGCTAAAATCCAAAGAAGGTAGAAAGGTATCGAACCAGGTGGTGAGCCGTTGCGCCTCCCAAATTCGAATGTTTTTGGTGCCGTCTGGCAAGTCAAGTTGGGTCACCCAATCCGGGTGCCGTTGGTAAAATGGGTGTTCCTGATGTACATGATTCGAAACAAAATCAAGAATGATGTTCATGCCTTGTTGGTGCGCCTCGGCTACCAGGGCTTTGAGTTCTTCCGAAGTTCCCATCCGGTGATCAATGCGGGTAAAGCTTACGGGCCAATACCCGTGGTAGCCTGAATAATACCGGTGCGGTTCGGGATATTCCTGGTAGGCTCCCTCCGGATTTTGGATGATGGGCGACAACCAGATGGTATTCATGTGTAAGTCCGAAAAATAGCCAGCCTTCAGCTTTTCGGTAATGCCGGCAATGTCTCCACCGAAATAATTGGCCCGGTCCTCCACCCGATCGTCATCTACGGGCTGATCGTTTTTCGGATTGCCATTGTGAAAACGGTCCACCATCATAAAATAAAGTACCTGCTGGTGCGGGTCGGTGCGGACCAACTCCGAAGTGGAGGAGATGGGTTTCCCTTTTTTCAATGGAATCAGCAAATCATTAGAGGCCGCTTGTTGGTTGGCCGCCCAAATGCGCAAATAACTGCGCTCGTGGTTTTGGGCCGTTTGCGGAATGCTGATTTTTAACTTTCCGTTTTCGGTGGAAACAAAATTAGAATCCAACCGGTAGTTTTCCCAATATACCCACCATTTGAGGTCGGTTTGATTGCTGCTGATTTCCAGGTGGTTTTCACCAGCACCTACGGTGCGAATCTTTGGTAAACTTGCCGGGTCAACTCCCCGGTGTTGCAAGAGGGAATTATAGCCACCATTGCCATTGGAAATCGTATCTGGATTATTGGGATCGGAAATGTATTTTCCATTGACCACTACTTTGTACTGGTAATTTCCCGGAAAGAGGTCCACCGACCCTTTCCAAACACCCTCCTCCAACGATAGGGGATGGCGACTTGGGGTCCAATCATTGATTTCTCCCACCAATTGAACGCTATCGTATTGATTGGCCCCGGGATCGAAGCTGAATTGCCATGGAATACGGGCATAGCGCTTGAGTAAGAGGTGGTGTGCTCCCGCAGGGGTAATGACGGTCAGCTGTCCCAATGCCTCGGCAGGTGTGCCCGAAATGGTGATTTTTCCTTCTTCCATTGGGCTTACCGTTAGGCCTTCGGAAACCTCGAATCGAAAATCCTGATCCAAATTGAGGAAATAGTCCCCGATTAAGATTGGAGTGGTGGTTTTTTCCAGCTGAATCGGACTGGCCAGTCCTACCAAGGAGGAGGATTCGGGAAAAGCTTCCTGAGGTGGGGGAGGAGGAGCCGGTTGGCAGGATACAAGTGTTATTGCCAAGCCTACAAGCAATGAAAAAAGAGGGTGCCGCATGATAGAGGAGAGGTTGGGAAGGTGAAAGAGATGCCGCCAGAGATTCCCCGGCGGCAGGTGTTTGCGTTGTGAAGAGCAGTTACACCGAGACGTCTTCGGACAAGCTCAAGGTGACACTTTTACCAATAGCCAGCTTAACCGGGTTGTCCATTAGGTAGAGCCCTATAGGTTCTCCGCTCAGCTGTTTAACGGTTACTTCTTGTTGGTTGACCGAAAGCTCCAAAGACCGATCGCGAAACAATACTTTAAACTGATAAGAAGTCCATTGTTCGGGAATTGTCGGCCTGAAATGGAGGTAGCCGTCTTTTACCCGTTGGCCTCCAAAGCCTTCTACGATAGAAAGCCAGGTTCCTGCCATGCTGGTAATGTGCAGTCCTTGGTGTACCTCGCGGTTATAATCATCAAGATCGAGTCGAGAAGTCCGCAAATACAAGTCATAGGCTTTTTTGGCCCGGCCCAATCGAGCGGCCAACACCACGTGAACACACGGACTTAATGAACTCTCGTGTACGGTACGCGGCTCGTAAAAATCAAAGTTTTCACGAATAGTATCCATATCGAACCGGTCCTCCAGAAAGTAGATGCCTTGTAGCACGTCCGCCTGTTTGATGAAAACTGAGCGCAAAATGCGGTCCCAAGACCAATGTTGGTTGATGGGACGTTCCTTGGGATCCAAGTCTGCTACCAGGAGCTGCTCCTTGTCCAGGAAACCATCTTGTTGCAAGAAAACGCGGCTTTCGTCTTTTTGAGGAAGGTGAATATTTTCTATGATGCCGGACCAATGCGCAGTTTCTTTGGCCTCATCAAAATTCCATTGTCCTTTCAGTTCTTCGTACCGATTGGGAAATTCCTTTTTCAGGAATTCGATGGTTTCCAGGGTATATTCCAAGGTCCAACGGGCAATCAGGTTGGTGTACCAGTTGTTGTTGACGTTGTTTTCGTATTCATTTGGACCCGTAACGCCCAACATCACGTAGGCTTGACGCTGCTCTGACCAGGTAATGCGTTGCGCCCAAAACCTGGAGATTCCCAGCAATACGTCGAAGCCAAACTCGGCGAGGTAGGCCGAATCATCACTGTGCCGCACGTAGTTGTATATCGCGAAGGCAATGGCCCCATTGCGGTGAATTTCTTCGAAAGTAATCTCCCACTCATTGTGGCACTCTTCACCATTAATGGTAACCATTGGATAAAGTGCTGCCCCGTTTTTGAAACCCAGCTTTTCAGCGTTTTCAATGGCTTTTTGCAGGTGTTTGTGGCGGTAGATCAACAGGTTACGGGCCACTTCTTTGCCCGCTGTATTGAGGTAGAAAGGAAAGCAATAGGCCTCAGTATCCCAATAGGTACTGCCCCCGTATTTTTCACCGGTAAAACCTTTCGGACCAATGTTGAGGCGTTGGTCTTCTCCGGTATAGGTTTGGTGCAGCTGAAAGATGTTGAAACGAATGCCCTGCTGTGCAGCTGAATCGCCTTCGATGCGGATATCACCATCTTCCCACCGGCGGGCCCAAGCCTGTTTTTGTGCTGCTTTTAAGTTATCGTAACCGATGGCAGCTACCTTGCGCACTTCCGCAATGGCATGGCTAACCAAATCTTCTACGGCATGATTTTCAGAAGTAAGGTTGGCTGCGTATTTCTCCAACACCACGGTTTCGTTTTGCTGTACGTCAAGCGTAAACGATTGCTCAATGTACTTGTGACGACTGATCGTAGAAGCTTCTACCTGCAATG
The DNA here is from genome assembly GCA_937899835.1 of uncultured Flavobacteriales bacterium. Lineage (GTDB taxonomy): Bacteria > Bacteroidota > Bacteroidia > Flavobacteriales_G > Salibacteraceae > CALCCE01. Next base: position 17,724 of record CALCCE010000305.1, read on the forward strand.
GTTGGTTGTTCAGGTAGGTTTTGAAGCACATCGCCGAAACCGTATGAAAAGCAGATTTTCGGGTTTCGGCCTGCACCCAGGCTACTTCCGCTTCATTGCCTTCGCCACGGCCTTCCCAAAACTTTTCTTCGTAGTTCGAATCGCTGTTTTGCACATCTGCATCCAGGTAGGGCGTCATGGTCACTTTGCCCGAGAAATTCAAAGGAGTTACCGCATACCGAATGGCTCCGGTTTCGTCGTGGGTCAAACTGCAAAAACGAGTAGCATCCACGGCCAGTTGTTTGCCGGTTGGAAAGGTAGCGATGAACCGGCGTTGCAAATAACCCTCCCGCATGTTTAGCTCCCGATGAAATTCCGATACTTTCACCTTGGCCAAATCAAGCGTTTCGCCCGCCGATTCTACCCGGATGCCGATCCAGTTGGGGGCATTGAGCACCTTCGCAAAATATTCGGGGTAGCCATTTTTCCACCAGCCCACTTTGGTTTTATCCGGGTAGTAGATGCCAGCGAGGTAAGTACCTTGCAGGCTTTCGCCAGAATAGTCTTCTTCAAAATTGGCACGCTGGCCCATGCGGCCATTCCCAATGCTAAAAATACTTTCCGATTTTAATTGGTTTTCCGGGTCCCACCTGGATTCTACAATGGACCAATCGTTGAGTTTAAGATATCGGTTCATAGCCAAACGAAATAAATCAGTTGAGAGCCGAAAACCGGCTCAAGGTCATTTCTTCAAAACTTTTTATGGTAAAATGGGCGTCTTTTAGAATAGCTCCATCACCCACACCAATGCAAAACATGCCTCCGGCCTTGGCGGCTTCCACTCCAGCCAGCGAATCTTCAAATACCACACACGAATTTGGAGCCACTGCCATGCTTTCGGCTCCTTTGAGAAAAACTTCCGGGTGTGGTTTCGATTGGGTAAAACGATTCCCGTCGATCATGTCGTGGAAAAACGATTCCAGGCCCAGCAATTCGATCACGCGCGCTCCACTGCGGCTGGCTGAGCCCAGGCATATTTTATAGCCATTGGACTTCAACTCCTGAAGGAAGTTTTCCACTCCGGGAAGAATCTCATTGCGGCCAATCTTATCGATGTGCTCGAGGTACCAGCTATTTTTTCGGGTAGTGAGCACTTCTTTTTCTTCGGGGCTGCGCTCCAACTGGCCCAGTTTTAAAATGCGATTGAGCGATTCAATACGGCTCACGCCTTTAAGTTGCTCGTTGAAGGTTTCGTCAAAATCAACTCCCAGTTCATTGGCCAGGCGTTTCCAGGCTATGAAATGGTACTTTGCTGTGTCAACGATCACTCCATCCAAATCGAAAATTACTCCTTGAATGTGTTTCATTTATGTGTCCGCTTAATGTGGGGTGAGGAGCAATCTATTGCTGACTAAGGCGCTTGTTTTTTTCTGCAAACTCCTTTCGGAGCCATCCAATAATCAAAAGTTCTGCACTGGCGGGGTTGGTAGCCAATGGAATGTTGTTCACGTTGCAAGCCTCCAACAACGCTTTGATGTCTTCGTGGTGAGGTTGGGTCACCTCATGATCTCTGAAGAAAATAACGATATCCACCTGTTGTTGCTCGATCATTTCCCGGATTTCGATGTAGCCTCCCGAAACTCCGGGACTCAGGTGACGTACCGGAACTTTGAACTGCTCTTTTTCCAGAAATTCTGCCGAACGGCCGGTGGCTACAATGGTCTTGCCCCAAAGCCAATCTTCCCGGTCTTTCAAAAAAGTAACCAAGGCTGGCTTCATTCGGTTATGGGCCAAAACAACGATGTTTTTCATGATGTGTGGTTGAAAAGAGAATTAAACATTGTTGGGTTGGAAAACTTCGCTCATTTGCTCCACGTGGTAAGCGATGAGGCCATCAATTGGCTTTTTGATAACGTTTCCAATCTGAATTTCCAACTCCTCCGCGGCAATCTCCAAAAGATCGCGGAAGTAGAAGGCAATAGAACCCACAAAGTGAACGCGGGTTGACTTGTAGTTGGGAAAACAGGTTACATGAAGGTCGAGGAATTCCCGTAAACCCGAAATCACCAATTTCCTGAAATAAGGATCATCCCGGCGGTTGGAGATGAACCGCATGAAGCTGGCAAGGTACACATTGGCGTGCGGCCGGTTATATACGTTGTCAACGATGTCATCTTTCGTAAGGCGGTAGGTCTCCCAGAAATCTTCGGCCAAATGCTCTGGAAGCCGCTTGTAGAGGTATTGACTGAGTAACTTCTTGCCGAAATAACTCCCACTGCCTTCATCTCCAAGAATATAGGCCAACGCCGGAACTTCTTCTTGTAGGGTTATGCCATCAAAATAGCAGGAGTTAGAGCCAGTGCCTACAATGCAACTGATGGAAGGGTTTCCATCCCAGGTAGAATAGGCAGCCCCGAGCAGATCGTGATCCACCAGCACTTCTGCGTTTTGAAACACGCGGTTGAGGGCCACATCCACAATTTGATTCAATGACGGACTGGAGCATCCTGCTCCGTAGAAAAATACGTGCGTAATTTCTCCGGCAAGTGGGGCCAAATCCTGGTGTTGACGTAAGGTTTGTTCGATGAGTTGGCTCGAATGAAAGTAGGGATTGAACCCCATGGTTTTAAATTCATTCACCCGCTCACCGGACTTGTCTACCAACCCCCAGTCACATTTGGTCGATCCGCTGTCTGCTATTAAGATCATATCTCGAAGTATAGGTCTGCTTGTAGAATGTCGAATCAATGAGTGGCAGGAACGATCCTTGCCGCCCATTGAAAAATAGAATGCTTGTTTTACACGCCAACGGCAAGCCGCTGGGAAATTCGAGCGGCAAGGTCAACTACCCGCGCGGCATAACCCGCCTCGTTGTCGTACCAGCCCACTATCTTTACCATGTTTCCATTTACAGAAGTGAGCGCAGAATCGAAAATGCAGGAATGGCGGTTCCCCACAATATCGGCCGATACAATCGGATCTTGGGTGTATTCCAAAATACCTTTCATTCCGTCTTCTGAAGCCGCACGCATGGCGTTGTTCACTTCTTCAACCGTTACCTCCCGGTGGAGGATAGCTGTAAAATCGGTGACTGATCCATCGGGTACGGGAACACGCATGGCGTTTCCGTCCAATTTTCCTGCCAATTCAGGCAAAACCAGCCCAACCGCTTTGGCCGCTCCGGTTGTGGTTGGAACAATGCTCAAGGCGGCAGCACGAGCCCTTCTTAAATCTCGATGGGGCGCATCCTGAATGCGTTGATCAGCCGTGTAAGCATGAATGGTTGTAATATACCCTTTTTCAATGCCAAATTTGTCATGAAGTACTTTGGCCATCGGAGCCAGGCAATTGGTAGTGCAGGAAGCATTGGAGATTACCGCATCATCCGCTTCCAAAGCCTCATCGTTGACGCCAAGTACCACTGTGGTTACCCCGCCTTTACCCGGGGCGGATACAATAACCCTTGAGGCTCCTGCCTCTAAATGTTTGGAAGCATCGTCTTTATGCACAAAGCGACCAGTTGCTTCCACAACAATGTCGACCTGGTGTTGCTTCCAAGGTAGCTGAGCAGGATCTTTTTCTGCATATACCTGAATCGCACGACCGTTCACTACCAATTCATTGTCGGTAGCGGCTACGGTCCCATCAAAACGACCGTGTACAGAGTCGTATTTGAGTAAGTGGGCGAGGGTATGGGTATCGGTAAGATCGTTGATAGCAACTACTTCAAGGTTTTCGTTGCTCAATAAGTTGCGAAAGCTCAGGCGGCCGATCCGCCCAAATCCATTGATAGCAATTTTAGTGCTCATAGTTCTCTATTTCGTAGTGTGGGTAAGGTCTTGAGTTGTAAGTTAAATCGATAGAATTTTAGAAATCCGAAGCATTTCCGAATTCATATCTGAGTTCAGTTTTAAGGCGTTTTCCAATAGAGTAACCGCCATTTGGCCTTTTCGCGTGCCCACCATAACGTCTTTTCGGCCATTGAGCAATCCTTCAACTGCCGCTACGCCCATGCGGCCTGCCAACACACGGTCGTAGCAGGAAGGAGCGCCACCGCGTTGCAAATGCCCAAGAATGGTGACTTTGGTATCGTAATGGTCATATTGCTCTTGCACCTGTTTGGCTACTTCGTAAGCCCCACCGTTTACGTTACCTTCTGCAACTATAACAATGCTAGAGGTCTTTTTGCTTTTGGCGCCCCGTTCTAAAATGGTAACAAGCTCTTCAATGCTGCGTTCTTCTTCGGGCAACATAATGGCAACCGCGCCAGTTGCAATGCCAGCGTGTAGGGCAATAAAGCCCGAATCTCGGCCCATGACCTCCACAAAAAACAATCGGTTGTGGGAAGAGGCTGTATCGCGAATTTTATCGATGCATTCTACTACTACGTTGGTGGCCGTATCGAAACCAATGGTGTGGTCGGTACCATAGAGGTCGTTGTCAATCGTGCCGGGCAGGCCAATGACCGGTACTCCGTGCTCCTGGTAAAATTTGTGTGCTCCGGTAAAAGTTCCGTTACCCCCGATGACCACTAAAGCATCAATTTTATGTTTTTGTAACGTTTGGAGTGCTTTATAGCGGCCTTTTTCCGTCATGAATTCTTTGCTACGGGCCGACTTGAGAATGGTGCCGCCACGGCCTAAGATCTTACTCACCGACCGCACGTGCAGCGGTTTTACTTCATCATTGATCAAGCCGTCGTAGCCCCGAAAAATACCGTGTGCATCCAGGTTGTAGTAGCTGCAACTGCGCACTACTGCCCGAATAGCAGCATTCATTCCAGGAGCATCACCTCCCGAAGTCAAAACACCAATACGTTTAATTTCCGCACTCATAGGTTTGGGCAAAATTCCTTCCTGAATAAACGTGTTGTGTCAATACACGAACTGGGAAACGGATACAATAATCCGAATTTCGAACGACCAAGTTAGTGTATTGTTTACACTTTGCAAAAAGTTGTTTATATTTTCAGGAACGGAAGTAATGCTCAATCCAGCAATCTGAGCGATTGTTTACATTTGTCCATAAGGTCCAACTTGAATCGATATGACCAATAAAAATCTCAACCCCAATGTCTCTGTCGACTGTGCTGTATTTGGTTTCCACGAAGAGCAGCTAAAAGTTCTCCTGATTGAGCAAAAAGCCGGAGACGGAGGCAACCTTGTACAATTGGCGCTTCCGGGCGATCTCGTTTTAGAAAACGAGGACCTGGATCAGGCCGCATCTCGTGTATTGAAAGAGCTTACCAGCTTGAAAGGGATCTACCTCAAGCAATTCCAGGCTTTTGGGCACCCCGACAGGGTGCGAAATGTAAAAGATCAAGAATGGCTGCGTTCGTTTCGCGACAATCCCGAAGCACGGGTGATTACCATTGCCTACTATTCCTTAGTGAAGATGGAAGACTATGAACCGAGTGCTTCTTCCTTTGCTGGAAAAGTGGTTTGGGAAGACATACACAACATTCCTCAACTGGCTTTTGACCACAATGAAATCCTCAGCCATGCATACGAACACCTGAAAGGCGAAATTCTCGACAAGCCAATTGGTTTCGAACTCTTGCCAGAAAAATTCACCCTAAGTCAGCTTCAACGGCTGTATGAGGTGGTTTTGGACCGAAAGTTGGACAAGCGCAACTTTAGGAAAAAGCTGAAAAAAATGGATCAGGTAGTGGCGTTAGATGAGAAGCAAACGGGGGTGTTACATAAACCTGCACAGCTCTATACCTTTCACCAAAACGGTAGCCACTAAGCGGACAAACATCATTTCTTAAGGGAAGAGTGCTTACCTGTTGTGCTCCATGGACATAGTCCGGGAAGACTATCCTTTTTCGCATAAATCGGGCGCAGGTAACTTTGGTCGGAACCTGAGTTGGTAGTAGCGTAATTTTCATTTTAGCGTCATCATTTTCGCCCTTGTTTTCATCTGCCGAAGGTTGTGTTCACTTTTGGGCGTTTTTGGAATTGCAAGATTCTGAACCTTTGAGCACTGGGAGGATCGGATTGTCCTAATTTTGACTTTGTGTAGATAGTACACTTTCTATATATTTGTCATCTGCTACCTTTAAATTTATTGGTTTGAAAAAGTTCTTTACCCTCCTTTTGCCACTTCTTCTCACAACCTTATTGCACGCCCAGGTTGTGACCATAAATCCACCATTTGCTACTCAAAGTGATGTAGTGACCGTAACCTTCGATGCCACTTTAGGTAATGGGGCCTTGGTGGGCGTTAATCAGGTGTATGCGCACACGGGTGTTATTACCAACAACAGCACGGGGCCATCGGATTGGCAGCATGTGGTAGGTAACTGGGGAACTGCCGATCCGGTGGTTCAAATGACCAATATCGGCAACAACAAACACACTATAGTCATCGACATCACCCAGTTTTACGGTGTTCCAACCGGTGAAACGGTTCAAGAGTTGGCTTTTGTATTTCGCAACGCCGATGGTTCTGTAGTTGGCCGTGCTTCTGATGGTTCCGACATTTTTGTACCCATTTTTGCGGGTGGTTTCAACGGAAGTATCACCTTGCCGGCTCAGCCTCCAATCGTGGTTGGTACAGATGTAGTGCAGGTAGAAATGCAAACCAGTTCCAATGCAGAGATCAAGCTTTTCCACGATGGAACTCAAATTGCCATCGAGCCCAACGGTACTAGTCTAAACCATTCCTTTACGGCTTCTACTTATGGTCCGGGCAAATTCGAATTGGTAATGACCGCTGACAATGGTTCCAATGTCATCACCGACACGACGTATTACATTATGCGTGGCGCGGTCCAAATTGGAAATACACCAAGTGGAGTAGTAGATGGAATCAATTACACCAGTCCAACTTCGGTTACCCTCCAACTGCATGCTCCTTTCAAAGACTACGTTTACGTAGTTGGTGATTTCAACAATTGGGAAGCCGATCCGAATTATTACATGACCCAAACCCCCGATGGTGCACGTTGGTGGTTGGAAATCAACAATTTAAATCCGGGTCAAGAGTATGCGTTTCAATACCAAATTGGAGATGAGAAACTGCGCGTAGGCGATGTGTATTCCGACAAGGTGCTCGATCCCTGGAACGATCAATACATTCCTGCTTCCGTATATCCAAACCTCAAGGCCTATCCTACCGGGAAGACCACGAACATGGTTTCCATATTGCAAACCGATCAAACGCCCTATGCGTGGGACCCAAGTGTCAACTACGCCCGCCCCGATCAGGAAAATCTGGTGATCTACGAATTGTTGGTGCGCGATTTTGAAGCAACGCACAGCTGGGAAACTTTGATTGATACCCTCGATTATCTTGAAAATCTCGGCATCAACGCCATTCAACTCATGCCCATCATGGAGTTTGAAGGCAATGAAAGTTGGGGCTACAACCCGGCCTTTTTCTTTGCTCCTGATAAATACTATGGCACAAAAGACAAGTTCAAAGAATTTGTAGAAGAAGCACACCGGCGGGACATCGCCATTTTGTTGGACATTGCGCTCAACCATTCGTTCGGTCAAAACCCGCAAGTGCGCATGTATTTCGATGCCAATGCAGGCCAATTCGGACAGCCGACTTCACAAAGTCCCTGGTTTCACGAAACTGCTCGTCACGATTTCAACGTGGGGTATGATTACGATCATGAAGCTCAAGCCACCAAAGATTTTGTAGATCGGGTGGTAACGTATTGGATTCAGGAATACCAGGTAGACGGTTACCGTTTCGATCTTTCCAAAGGGTTTACCAACAACGTAACCATTGGCAATATTGGCGCCTGGAATGCCTACGATCAAAGCCGAATCAATCTTTGGAAACGTATTTCTGATGTTATCCGCAACGTAGACCCTACTTCAATTCTCATTTTGGAGCATTTCTCCGACAACAGTGAAGAAACCGAGTTGAGCAACTACGGCTTTATGCTTTGGGGCAACATGAACCACGAATACAACGAGGCTACCATGGGTTACAGCAGCAATTTATTTGGTGTGACGCACCACAGTCGTGGCTGGAACGACAAGCACCTGGTGGGCTTCATGGAAAGTCATGATGAGCAGCGTTTGATGTACAAAAACCTTCAATTTGGAAACAGCAATGGAGGCTACGACATCACCAACGAGGCCACTGGCTTGAGTCGTTTGGAGTTAGCAGCCAATTTTTTCTTCCCGATTCCGGGGCCAAAAATGCTCTGGCAATTTGGCGAAGTAGGCTACGATTTTCCCATCAACTACTGCCCTGATGGCACCATTGATCCAGGATGCCGCACCAGCAATAAGCCCATTCGTTGGGATTATTTTCAAGAGGCCAATCGCATTCGGGTTTACAAAGTATTTGGAGCGCTCAATCAACTGAAGATTACCGAACCTGCTTTTACCAGCAACGATTTTAACTACATTTTGGACCAGCCCATGAAGCGCCTTAGAATCAACCATGCTTCGATGAATGTTGATGTTTTGGGCAACTTCAATGTAACTGCGGGAGACATTACTCCAAGCTTTCAACACACCGGGTGGTGGTATGAGTATTTTACCGGCGATAGCATTGACGTAACGGATACGGAAGCTCCAATCAATCTGCAACCGGGAGAGTATCGCTTTTACACGGATGTGAAACTGACTACTCCTGAATTAACCGTAAGTGCCGAAGAGATCGGACTTCCGGCAGGAGAGCGCTTGGAACCAATGGCTTATCCCAATCCTTTTTCCGATCAAATCACGCTGGCTTATCCAGTTGAGGAAGCGGGCAATGTGACCATTACTGTATACGATTTACTCGGCCAGGAAGTGACCCGTTTGGTAGACCGCAACCACCAACAAGGATATTATTCTATCCGTTGGGACGGCACCTCAGCTTCCGGCGAAAGTCTGCCCAATGGCTACTACCTTTTTACCGTTCAAATTGACGGTGAGGTATTCAGCGGAAAAATGGCAATCAACCGATAATTTATCCATCAGGATCGGATCGTAATTGGTGCGATCCTGATGCTCTTACACGACTGAAATCTACCTGATTTTTGATCCAATGTGCTGAAATTCAAGCGCTTTTGAATAAAAGTGTCTAATCTACACTTTGTGTCGAAATTTGTTTAAATTTGGTTGGCGAATCCTTAACCTAATCTTATTATGAGAAACTTCTACAGACTTTGTTTCAGCCTTGCTGGTCTGTTGTTGTTCAGTGCGGCCGTAATGGCCCAAAACGGCTCGGTGTCAGGAGTAATTCTTGACGAAACCGATCAACCGTTGCCTGGCGCAACTGTCAAAATAGAAGGCACTACCCTTGGATCTACGACGGATTTGGATGGGAAATACAAAATCGAAAACGTGCCACCCGGCGATTACAATTTGGTGGTTTCTTTCATTGGTTACGAACCAAAATCGATGCCCGTGAAAGTGGTGGCAGGTCAGAATGTTCAGGCTGGCAATTTTTCGATGAAAGAGAATACCGAGCTTCTGGAAGAGGTAGTGATTGTAGGTTATGGCGTTCAGCGCAAGCGGGAAGTAACGGGCTCAATCGCGAAGATTGATGCCAAACGGATGACGGAATTGCCCGTACCATCCTTCGAAGCCGCCATGCAAGGTCAGGCCGCTGGTTTGCAGGTTAACCAGGGTAGTGGAGCAGCCGGTTCGGCTTCCATTGTTCGTATCCGCGGTATTGCTTCCATTAGTGCTGGTGGCGATCCGCTCTATGTAGTGGATGGTATTCCAATCACACAAAACAACTTTCTCAACAATTCGGGTGGCGACCGTGGTGGTTTGAACAACAACCCCCTTGCATTTCTCAACCCCAACGATATTGAGTCAGTAGAAATATTAAAGGATGCTGCTTCAACCGGTATTTACGGTGCTCGGGGTGCCAATGGGGTTATTCTTATTACGACCAAGCGGGCCAACAAAGAAGGCTTGCAATTTGACTTCAACGCTCGTGTAGGATTGGCTACACCAGTGGCAACGCCCAACATGCTGAATTCCGATCAATACTTACAGCTTTATCAGGAAGCTTGGGAAAACGATGGCAATACCGGCCTCGCACCATTGCCTGGTGGTATCAGTTGGGAGGACGCCCGTCGTACCAACACCGATTGGGTGGATGAAACCACTGGTTTGGGCGTAAAACACGGGTACAACTTTTCGGTCAGAAAAGGAACTAAGAAATTTAAGGCTTTTGCCAATTTGGGTTACGAAGACAACGACAGTTATCTGTTGGGCAATAGCTATGAGAGGATCAGCGGTCGAGTTAACCTCGATTATCAATTGACAGAGAAGATCACCATCGGTTTGAGCTCAAGCCTCAACCGTGGACAGAATAACCGGGTAGACGCTGCCTGGAGTGGAGGATATGGTGCTGCCCTTTCCACCGCCTTGCCCATTTATCCCACACGGTATTTAGACGATGTTTTCACGGTAGATGAAAATGGGAATAGTGTTTTGCAACATGCCGAAGGCGACTGGTGGACAGGTGGTCCCAATCCGGTGCGCGACCGGGAATTGAAAAGCTGGAGAACGGTAGAATACCGCTCTATCAATAACCTTTACATGACTTATGCTCCGGTGAAAAACATCATCATACGAGCTGAGGGTCGTTACGAGCACATGGACATTCAGGATGACATCTTCATTCCTGAAGAACTGGATCCCAACCAAAACATTGGTCTGGCTAAAAAGTATCCTACCTGGGCCAACAATTACAACTACACCGTAACCGCCAATTGGCTGAAAACCTTCAACGAAAAACACGATATCAATTTCTTGGTAGGAAACGAATACCAGCGGAGTAAAACGCAATCTTACTCCAAATGGGAGGTAGACAGTTTGGACGCTCCGCTTTACGAGTATGATGGCGAATTCAACGAATTGGAAAAGACCCGGCGTCCGACTGAAGAGTTTGCTTTCATCAGCTATTTCGGTCGTGTGAACTACATGTTCAAGCGTAAATACATTGTTCAGGGAACCTTTCGGGTGGATGGCTCCTCACGTTTTGGTAGCAACAACCGCTACGGATACTTCCCCTCGGCATCAGCAGGTTGGGTGATTTCTGAAGAAAGCTTTCTGAAGGACAGCAAAGTGGTAAGTTTCCTCAAAGCCAAAGTAAGTGGTGGTATTACTGGTAACGCCGGTTTGCCCAACTACGAATGGTGGGGAACTTACGATCCACCCGCCAACCAAAACGACTACAACGGTTTACCCTCGATCTATCCAACTCGTTTGGAAAATCCAGACTTGAAATGGGAAACCGCTACTACTCTTGATGGAGGCATTGAATTTGGTTTTTTAAACGACCGTATTACGGGTGAGATCACTGCTTATACCAAAACTACCCGTGATGTTATTCTGCAGTTGACGGTACCAAGAAACCTTGGTTTTGAAACCTACTTCGACAACGTGGGTGAGATCCTCAACCGGGGAATCGAGTTCAGCATCAAATCGTTGAACACGGTTGGTAAATTCAAATGGACAACCGAATTCAACATTGCCAACAACTACAACGAGATTGTGAGCATCGGCGATTATTCTGAAGATGCTGTTTCCGGTGGAACCAACGATACCCGTGTAGTAGTGGGTAGCCCGGTTGGAACCAGCTTTCTGGTGCGCTTCTCTCACGTAGATCCCGCCAACGGTCGTCCGGTTTATCTGGACATCAACGGAAACGAGACTTATGAGTGGAATCCGAACGATCGTGTACCGGTAGGTGATGTATTGCCTGACGTGGTGGGCGGTTTGACCAACCGTTTCCAGTTCAAAAACTGGGACATGAGCTTCCTGCTCTACTACAGCTTCGGTGGTAAGGTATACGATTCTTCTTCCAAGCGTCAGTTGGGTGTGGTAACCGATTGGAACATGCGCACCGAGTTGTTCGACCGCTGGCGCCAGGAGGGTGACAACGCCGATTACCCAAGATTGACCATGGATACCGAAACCTACGGCTCAGGAACCCCTTGGATCAACACCGACTTGTGGTTGCACGATGCCGATTATGTTCGCCTCCGTCGGTTGGCAGTGGGCTACACCATTCCCGATTTCAAAGTCAAAACACGCAATGTGCGCAACTTGCGTGTTGAGTTGAGCGGAACCAACCTGGCCTTGTGGACCAACTTCCCCGGCCTGGATCCGGAAATTGTACGTGATTTTGAAAATCAAACTGACCGGAACCTGAGTCAGAACATTACCTTCCTCACTCCTCCGGTAGAACGTACCTACAACCTTTCCGTTAATTTCTCTTTCTAATTCCTGAATCAGAATACCATGAAAAAGTCAATTTTTATTACGCTTTTAGCTTGTAGTGCTCTGGTTTGGAACGGTTGCCAAGACGCACTGGACATTCCGCCAGACGACGTACTGTTGAAAGAAGATGCCCTGAATACAGCGGAGGATTTGCAAATGCTCCTCAACTCCTGCTACGATGTGTTGGCCAACACCTACAACGGCAACGCCCAAAACATGGGCGAGGTGTTGGGAGAAAACCTGGCAAGGCCCAATTCCAATGATGACCTGACAGAAATTTATATCCGTCGGTCGAATTTCTTCAATGGCACCATCAACAACTATTACAAAAACCCTTACATCGCCATCTACCGGTGCAACACCTTGCTCGAAGGAGTGGATCAAGTTTCAATAAGTGGTGCTGAGCGGTCACGAATTCTGGGTGAAGCCCGATTTATTCGCGCTTTTTGCTACTTTGATTTGTTGCAGAAGTTTGCTCAGCCTCATGGGTTTACTGCGGACAATAGTCACGATGGTGTCGTGTTGCGTACCACGCCTTCGGCCGATCCATTGCCTCGTTCTTCAGTAGCAGAGGTCTACAGCCTAATCTTGAGCGATCTTGAATTTGCCATCACTGTGTTGCCGGATGACAATGGGGCTTATGCTTCTCGTTATGCCGCCGAAGGTTTGTTGGCAATGGTCAACATGAACATCAACAACCTGCCCGAAGCGGTGGCACACGCCAACGTGGTGTTGAATTCAGGACAGTTTCCGCTGGATCCCAACAATGCCCGTTACACCACCGGAGTTTCTCCCGAAAGTGTATTCTACATTGTGAGTTCGGATGCCGACCGGAGAGCCGGAGAGTTGAATGGAAAATACAATACCGGTGGTGCAACGCAGCCCAACCTTACCTTGAACCGCGAATTGTTTTTAACCTTGAATTCCGATACGACCGATTCTCGCCGGCAGTTCATCACGATCCTCAATGAGGGCCAGGAAAATGAATTGTACGGATGGAACCGTTATAATGAGCCCTGGTTCAACATTCCTCTGGTGCACACTACTGATTTGAAATTGTTACGGGCTGAAGCCTTGGCCGAATTGAATCAAGATTTGGGCATTGCCATTCAAGATGTCAACGACATCATTGAGAGGGCTTACGGAGCTGGAACTTCGAATGTGCTTCCAGGCAATGCTATCGCCAGCACTATCCTTGACAAGGTGCGCTACGAACGCCGGCTGGAAACCATTGGAGAAGGCACGTGGCTCTATTACCAAAAACGGCGGGGAGCCAATGGGGAAAATATCCTCATCCGCGATGCAGTTTGGAACTGCCCCGGATTGGTGCTACAGTTCCCGGTTGCCGAAAGAACCAATATCTTTACTATGAACCCTGAAGGAGGCTGTAACTAAGCTTTCGAAAAATAGATACGCATGAAAATCACGCTAAAATATTTTTTCATCCTTCTGATGGCCGCACCTCTTTTTACGGCTTGTGTAGAAGATGATACTCCGGATATCGGAGAAGAAGGTTCTAAATTAGATGGTATCAACGCTACGTGGCGCCTGGTAGAAGTCAATCAGCAAGATGACGTTTCCTTTACCCTGGAAACGCGCAACATCAGCGACTTTTTGTTGGCCGATGGGAATGCTCCTCAAATCACCTTCAACAGTGCTGATAAGACCTATTCTGTGGATGCAAAAGGCAAGTTGAACTTTTGGGGTACTGAAGGCTCCTGGACTTTTGATGACGATGTAGCTCCCACCAACATCACCCTTTCTCCTACCGGAGAGAGCGATATCCTGGTGAACTTAACCGCGACCATCCGTCCGGTAGATAAGTTCCTTCAAATTGAGTTTTCGAGAGACTGTGGTGGTACTTCCATCATCACCTACCTCTACAAATACGAACGTGCCAACTAATACCGATTTGCTATGAAACGCCTATTATTATTTGTTCCAAGTCTGTTGTTGGCTGCGTTTGCATTCGGTCAAAAAGCTTATTTGGAAGATCCAGACAACTTTGATCCGACCCAGCCCACCAAAATCCTGGTAGACATCAAACAATGCGACTGCCAACGGTTGTTGGGCGCACCCGAAGTATTCCTCTGGACCTGGGAACCGGCTGAATTGCCAGCCAGTGATCCCAATAACAACGGATCTTGGACTTCGTCAAATCCTGCACTGGCCATGACCAATGAGGGAGACGATGTTTGGAGTTTTACCTTTACGCCCACCGATTTTTATGGAGTAGGCGCAGATGCCGTCTACAGCACAGGGTTTTCTTTCTTGGTGAAAGCCAAAGATGGCTCCGGGCTCGGTGGCGGTGGTTGCGATGAAGACAAAACTGAAAACCTTTCCATCAAGCCAGAATTACCTGAAGTACCGGTATTGGTGGTAGCAGGTTTTCCGTCCAACCTACTTCCGCAAGACGTTTTTACCCTGGTATACGACAACAGCCAGGAGGAAAAGGTATCGATGCAAAACCTCAGTGCCGATGAGGTATACTGCTATGCTTCTGCCTTTGTAGACAGTGTAGAATACGAGGTAACTCCGTTTTTTCAGGTACCCAACAACGCAGCTTTGCAAATGCAATCGAGTGGTGACGGCACTTTTACATTGATGTTTATTCCGGAGCAATTTTTCACCAACGTGCCCACAGGCAGTACCATTACGTCCATGCGCTTTGTGGTGAGAAAGAAAGTATATCTGGGAACCGCCGATCAGGTCGACGACCCGTTGTTGGTTCCGGTCGGTTGTCCGTAGTTCTTTTTGTTGTTTCGTTGGAACAACCACTTATAGCCAAATCATCAAAGGCGCTTTCCATCCGGGAGCGCCTTTTTTATGCGATTTAAGAAGGGATGCGTTGGTGGCGTTGCTGGTAGGCAGGAAGCCGTGTTTTAAGCAACTCAAGCACTTCTTGTGCCGTTTCAACGGCATAAACCTGGTCGTCTTCTAAGGTCACCCGCTGCCTTTCGTCGATTGGGTGTCCGGCCAGGCGACCACTCCAGCCCTCAATGCGGTAGGCAATCACCATACGGTTGAGCACCCATGCCAGTGCCATTTCCGAAAGCGTACCGGCACCGCCACCCAAGGCCACTACCGCATCGGCATTGGCTACCAATCCATTGCGAAAAGTATCCAAACCAGTAGGGACGACTACTCCATTGTAGGCATTTCCGCTAGTCGGATCAAATCCGGGCAACAGGCCAATAACCGAGCTTTCGGTAAATCGGATAGACTTGCGTGCACCAAGGGCAACAGCTTCCATCACTCCGTGCATACCGCCGGAAATTACCCGGTAGTTTTGGTCTACAAGTGCGTGGCCAAGGGCCACGGCCAACTGATAGGGGCGCGATTCAGGAGCAGCATTTCCAGCGCCAATCACAGCAATGGATGGTCGGCGGGTAGGGGTGATCTGTTGGGGCATTATCTCACTTTTAATCCGAAATGGGAATACACCACCCGCTCGTAGCCATCGCTATCGGCAGGGCGGTTGATGATTCCCCCAAGGGAGGATAGATACATACAAGAAGAACCGCCCTGATCGCACACCATGCCATCACTGGCCCCCAAAGATTGGAGCAGAGAAGCAGCCACTTCCCGGTGCAAGCCAATGCTGTATTCGGGTCGTTTACCATCTGCAATGAGTAAAAAGAGGCGGTCTCCACTTTCATCAATGGCCATGATGGTGCGCGCGTAAGGACGATCGCGCTCGGGGGCCTGGTATGCTCCACCTACCAAGAGGTCGAAGCGGCCCCAGATGGTGTTGTATTTTTCATCCGTGTTGGCCGTATCTACTTCTGACGCTTTGAAGTATTTGGGATGGTTGAACCGGTCAAAAGACAAAAAAGGCCGGCGGTCGCTATCGGTTTGCAACACCGCTTTTCCTTTGCTGATCCAGTTGCCCGTCCATTCGCCAAGGCCCGAGCCCTTGTACATCGTATTGCCCGCCTCGCCATTGATGGCGATGGAGCAACCAAAGCGTTTGGCAAAATCGCTGGTAAGGCTTTTTTCTTGAAACTCCGGGGTGATAAACACCTCAAGGTTGGGGTAACTCAGGTCAACGATGGCCAGGTAAATGACCACCCGAGGTTCCGATTCCTTCCGCAGTATCAACAGATCAGTAGCACCATCGATGGGGCGTTCCCAAATTTTGAATTCAGGGTGTTGCCGCCTTAAAGTATCCAAGGTGTACAGCGGTGGGCGCATCACCGAACCTGCCTGGTTGGCATCACCTGAAGATTGCCCAATGGCCTCCTGATATTTTGTATTGGTGACTTCAATTTCACTTTTAAGTGTAGCCACTTTGAGGTCGATCACCAGCACCAGCAGCAAGCCCAGCGTCACAAAGAAATACCCTTGAGCAAAAAAGCTACCCTTGGTTTTGTTAGGGAGTAGTTTTCGCAGTAGCCAATAGCCAACACCTGCAGCCATCAGCAGCAGAGGAAACAAAACATACAATGGGAGATCGAGCAAGCGCTGCGCAACGGCCAGCAAATTGTCGAGAAGTTGATTGATGAAATCCCCCATGGCGGCAAAGTTAATAGAACCCTGCTTCGTGGCCATTTTTAGGGCCAAGTATCCGTTCAAAGAGCAAAGGCCAGTCATTGATGGTTTGTGTGGTGCAACTTGTCGATGAAAAATGCATTTCATCGATTGGCCGAATCCTTCTACCCGTTCTCCGGGTAAGTTAGAGTCCTCCTTTCAAATCTCTACTATGGAATCGCTAAGAGCCCTGTTAGTCGATGACGACGAAGTCAGCAACTTTATTTTCAAACGCCACTTAAAGGTGTTTCATCCCAAAGTGAAGTGCATAGTGCGCGAATGTGCCCAGGAAGGGTTAGACTACCTCAATCAATTGGAAGCCGATCAGCGGCAAAGCGATTTCCCCGATTTGGTTTTTCTCGATCTATGGATGCCCGAAATGGACGGCATAGGCTTTTTGGAACTGTACCAATCTAAATTTTACCAAAGCCATCCGGATACGAAAGTTTACCTCATGAGCAAAGGAGTTCCACCGGAGGTAATATCGAAAGCCAGGACTTTCCCGTTTTTTGTGGATTACCTCGAGAAGCCAGTGTTGCCTTCTCATTTATCGAAAACCCGCTTGGATTAATTTTTAGAATCCGATCCGTAGGCCTGGATGGCCTCTTGAGCTTGCAATAGATGGCGCTCATCGTGGGCCGCCAGAAACAGGAACGTGTCTCCCAGGCGCAGTCGAAACAGCGGGCCTACCGCCGAAATCAGTTTGATCCGATTCAGGGAAGCCTCCCGCGCCATGTCAATAGCCTCTCCAAGGTGTAGACGATCTGCCTCAAATTTTTCGAAAACCGCATCTACCGTTGCACCACTGGTGTGAGGTGTCAACCTTTTTGAAGTAGGCATCTTCAGGCTGCGTTTGCCTCCTTTGGGGCGCAAACCTTCAATGAAACTTCGTCGAAAGGTACCGTGCTTAAAATGGGCTTCGGCAGGATATTTTGGTGTAGCTAACTTGGTGTCAAACTGAGGAAAGTAAACGGCATAAGAAGCGTGCAGGTGTTCCAGGCAATCCAAAGCGTTCCAGGCCCCCTCCCTGGGGTGATGGCGCAGGACAGCTTCCGGCAATTGACGCAGCGAAAGCCCTACGCGGGTGTTTTCGACGGTTTGTGATAAGAGCGCTTCGAAAAAGGCTTCGCGGGTCATGGCAAACAAACTAATTGGTGGGACGAACAACTCCAATCATGCATCCAAAGTTTCCCCCTTTATCGGGGTGAACTTCAGGCACGTGCATGCGCGATATGGCTCCGTCCAGGTACAAGGCATTGCGGCATCGGAGCCGGTCGCGAAACAGGCAAGCAAAATCATAAAAGTTGACCGGCTTATCAGAAATGGCAAAAACTACTTGATTGGGCCCCGTTATTCCTACTCCACTTCGGATGTAGCGGTTCTTAGAACCCTCTCGAAAAGCAGGATGCAAAGCACCGTCGATGAGCAACAGGGGACCGCTTTGTGTGGCAAAATTCACCTTGGGTTTAAGGGTTACTATAGCGGGTGTTGGACCGATTTTCGGACCTCCATCGGTAAGGGCGAAAAAACCATTGGGTTGGAGGTAAAAATTACCATAGGCTTCTTTCACCCGATTGGGCGCTTTTAGCTCCACTCCATCTTCTACATACCACCCTTGTGGGTGCCGATTTTCCAGGTACATGCCCCCATTGGTAGCGAAGGCCAATTTCAAGTCTTTTGAAGCACACGCTTGTTCCAGTTTTCCCAGGCTTCTAATGGGTTGCTGATTTTCGTTGCGCCAAAAGAAACGCATTGAATCGCGGTTTAAATCGACATGAAACAACACAAAACCCTGATTCCGAAAGTTGACCTTTTCATATCCTTGAGCAGGTGGGGGATGGTTTTGAAAATGCGCTCCGGTAAAGCAAGCGGCCAAAAAAACCAGTAAAATAACCCTTACGTTCATTTAAACTGCATGTTTTGCCCCGGCGGACAACTGCAACAGTAGCGGTAGTAATAGTCGCTTTCGGGGGGAGAATCTCCAAAAAGAAACGCCATCATCGCGGCCTCTTGTTGCTCGTAGGTATGGTAATCGTCTTTGCACCACAGCCCCCGATGGAGAATGCGGTTGTGGTGCAACACAAACAAGGCCCCGCCCTTGTATACCGTGTTATAAAATTTCTTGTAATTGCCCCTTTCAGCTGATTTACTGTCTTGTCTTTCGGTAAGTTGAGCTGCGAGGTCGAGCAATTCTTGAAAGGCTTTTTTTGCCTTTTGAGGAGTATCGTAGTGGAGCCACCAAAAACTTTGATAGCGTTGTACCTGAAACAAACCGTCCCGGTTAAGGGCCATCACAAAGCGCTTGGGTTGTTTTTCAATCTCCAGTTCAGTGAGTTCAGGATAGTTTTTATCCGGTGGAAACACCGTATCTACCAAAGCCATCCACGCCTTCATGTCCAAAGTAGTGCTCACCGATGGTAATGGCGGGGCCACTTTTTTCGATGACGAATCCGACTCAACGGCAGGAGCTGCCGGTGCCGGAGCAGGTGGTGGCGGTGGAGCTTCTGTTTGACAGCCTGCTACCAAAAGCAACAGGAGCAGGAGAAAACGCCACGATCGAAAACTGCTGGGGAACATAGTGTGAATTTAAATCGAACCGGTGAAATAACGAAAAGGCACTCCGTATTCTTATAGAGAATGGTCGATGCTTAAAAATTGAGGCGGCACAGCACGGGTGAGCCATACGCCATTTTTGGATTGATAAAACAAATGCCCTTGCTGGTGCATCGCAACCGCATCAATTAGGAGAAGCAACAGCTTACCATGCCGGCGACCAACTTTGGAGGCTGTTTCGCGATCGGCACTGAGGTGTACATGTTGACGGCTGCGTTTGGTAAGCCCCTCCACTTGTATGCTGGACCAAAACCGGTCGGCAGTGCCATGAAAAAGTAGATCGGGCGGAAGTGCAGGCGCCAGTTGAAGATCGACCGAAATGCTATGGCCTTGATTCGCTCGAATTCGGGTTTGATTCTCGTTAAAAGTAAACCGCTGTTTGTCGTTTTCGCTCACTACTTTTTGCAACAACTCAAGGTTGATCTCCAACCCTGCTTGTTGCATTTTATCCAGCAATGGGTCCACTTCGGCCCAACCGTCCGAGCTCAGTTGAAGACCAATTTTCTCGGGTTGATGACGAAGCACCAGGCTCAAAAATTTGCTGCTACGCTTAAGTATGGAACTCATGATTGGACTTTATTGCGAAACTGAATCAAAATCTCACTTTGGAGCATTTCCAAATGGAAGACTTCCCCATCCACCACTTCCGGCTGATCTTTGAAAAAATAGACCGCCTGGCCCCAATGCACCATGCCACCTTCTGGTCCCGAAGAAAGGCTGAGGGAATCATTCAATTGCAGGTCGAACCAAAAGGCAATGCCGTGTACGGTGCCACTACTGGTGATGGGCACTTCTAAGGGAGTAACTGCCGGGTCGTCGATAGAGAAAACCGGTTGTGGTGTTCTGAAATCAATGTCTTTGGCTAAAAAGATGTCTGACAGCGTTTTGTACTGGTGCTCCCGAAGGTTGATTTTTTGGTATTCCGTAGTGTCACGCAATGCATCGAAAGCACGCAAATCGAAACCAGAAATTTGACGCACCGGATTAACCTGAGCCAGTTCAGCAGATTCAATCAACACCGCATGCAGTGCTGCTCCTTGCGGAATAATCGTAGCCTCGGGTTTCAGTAAGTTTTGAATGGCATGCCGAAAAGTGGGCAAAACGCCTTCACCTAAAAGTCCAACGTCCAGAATTTCAGAAACCAGAACATCCGCTTTTTCGGGCAGGTGCTTTTCTGCCGAAAGTGCAGTAGATTTTTCGTTCAACACCGTAATGCGTTCCGCAAAACCATTGTCTGCAATCACCTTCGTAGCAACTTCTGCCAGCGTTGGCACCATCTCACACGCAATCACTTTGGCTGCCTCTGCCCGGGCAGCCATCATGGCCAAAAGGCCAGATCCGGTACCAATGTCCAATACCGTAGAATCTTTCGTCACAGCGCCTTGAATCGCCTTTTCGAAGGCCTCGTTGCGGGCCTGATCGGCCAGCATGGAAAAGTGCCAGGAGAAGATGCGTTTGTTTTGCAGGTTGAGCAAATTACTTTTCGCGATCCCTGCCTCCGGGTCGATCTTTAGGGCCTGTTCAAAATAGGGGATGGCATCCTGAGGGCGGCCCAGGTCGCGCATCAAATTGCCCATGAGGGTGATCGTTTCCACATTTTTTGGGTCGTGTTGCAACGCTTTTTTATAAGCCGTTTCGGCATCGCCCAAGCGGCCGGATACGTGGTATACCATGCCGATCTTTTCGTAAATGGCTTGGTAGTCAGGAAATTTCTCCACCACTAGCTCATACCATTTTATAGCCTCTTCGTAATGGTGCTCTTCCGATTCTATGTACCCCAGATTAACGTAGGCGGAAACCATCTTTGGGTCGTGTTCAATGGCCCCACGCAAGGAGCTTTTGGCAGTTTCCAGGTGTCCGTTTTGATATTGTAAGGTGCCCAGGTTGTAAAGTGCTTCCGGGAAATTAGATTTGAGCGCTACCGCCTTTTCCAGGCTTTCAAGTGCTTCCGCATTGCGTTGTAAGTGGAGGTAAAGGTTGCCCAGGTTGTAGTGTGCTTCGGCCCGTTCGGGGTGTACGGCAACCATTTGTTGCGCGTATTTAATGCCTTTTTCGGTCTCTCCCGATTGCACCAGAAAAGAACTCATCGCCGAGAGTAAATCACCGTCCTTAGGGTTGCGGGCCAGTCCTTTTTCCAACACCCGGCGGGCTTGGTCGAGTTTGTTTTGGGCGGCCAGCACCTGACTCAAAAAATGGTATGCCGGACCGTATGCCGGAGAGGATTTGATCACCCGCAGATAAAGCTGCTCGGCCTGATACAACTGACCGCTTTGATGGAGCTTTTGGGCTTTTCTAAATGTGTTTTGGGGGTTAAATTTCTGACCTGCCATGGGTGATTAGATGGTGATGAAAGCCGAAAATAAAGTAAAATTATCGGCTTCAGCAGGTCTGCTGGCAGGTTTTACCAGGGGTTGTCCAAATCTTCGGATTGGAAGGTGTGCGACCGGGTTTTCCAGTAGGTGTCCTGTTTCCGACGAAGCCCCAGTTTGTCTTTGTTCACCATGCGGTTGAGGAGGGCAATTGGAGTGAGGAAAAGGAAGAAAACGATGGACAAGATGACGCGTGACATCACATAACCCATACCTTCCGCCAGTTTGTACCAACCCCAGTTCACCCATTTGGCTAAAGGAGGAATGAAAATACCAATGATTCCAACTCCCATCGAAATATAAAGCAGAATTGGATTGGGGTCGGTGTCCTCTTTCCAGAATTGGATCAGGTAGATCACCAAAAAACCAGTGGCGATAATAAGATGGGTTTCCAGGACCTTGGAGCGCGGCATCAGAACAAGGTGTAGATGAAGGGTGCCAGACCGGTTCCTCCACCGATCACCAGCAACACGCCCAAGAGCAACAGCACGAAGATGATCGGAATGAGCCAAAACTTTTTCCGCTGCATCAAAAATTTCCAAAGGTCGGTTAGGAACTCCATAGCTGAACTTTTGCCAAAGCTACAAATTCATTGATTGCGTCCGAAGGTTTTTCACAGCCGCTCCAAAAGGACGAACCGATGGTTTCGATGGATTAATCGAGGGCAAACTCTTGCTGCCAATCGTCGGTGCTTGCCCACTCGGGTTGCGCTTCCTTAAAAAAGAGGAAATTGCCCAATACCAACACATCCATTTCGGTACGCATAAAACACCGGTAAGCGTCTTCCGGAGTACATACAATGGGTTCGCCCCGTACATTGAAACTGGTGTTGACCACCATGCCAAGTCCGGTTAGTTTTTCAAACGCACGAATCAAACCAAAGTAGCGCGGGTTCGTTGCTTCGTGCACCGATTGTACCCGAGCCGAGAAGTCAATGTGGGTAATGGCGGGTATCTCCGAGCGCTGCACGTAAAGGCGTTCTTTCATTGGCAGCTTGTAGTAATCTTCCGGTACTTTTTTACGGATGGTATCCTTTACCGGAGCCACCAGAAGCATGTAGGGCGAATCGCCTTCCAATTCGAAATACGTACCTGCCTTATCGCTCAGCACCGAGGGTGCAAAGGGGCGAAAGCTCTCCCGGTATTTGATTTTGAGGTTCAGTTTTTTCTGCATCTCCTCGTCCCGGGCATCGCCCAAAATACTCCGGTTGCCCAGCGCAC
Organism: uncultured Flavobacteriales bacterium; assembly: GCA_937899835.1. Taxonomy (GTDB): domain Bacteria; phylum Bacteroidota; class Bacteroidia; order Flavobacteriales_G; family Salibacteraceae; genus CALCCE01. The sequence goes on from CALCCE010000305.1 coordinate 40,632, forward strand.
GTGGACCAAATTCCATTCTTCCCTGAAACCATCCGATCACCTTGCCCTGCTTCAATTGCTCCGCAGTGGTTTGGGCCACCTGGTTAAACTCCGAGAGGTGTTCAAAAGGTGCGTTGAATTTTTTTGCTGTCAACCGGATATCGCGATCGGTAAAGTCTGGGCCCAGGTAGGAGCCCTCCATAGCATCTTTGCCAGGGGTGACTTCCCGCGGCTGTTCATAATGAATGTAGTGGGCCGCAAGCGCAGCTCCCAACGCTCCGCCGGCATCTCCTGCCGCCGGTTGAATAAAGATGTTTTCAAATACTTTGCTGCGCAGTAATTTGCCATTGGCCACACAATTGAGGGCCACTCCGCCGGCAAGGCACAGGTACTTTGCTCCGGTGAGCCGTTGTGCTTCCTTCGCAATGGCCATCACCGCCTCCTCGGTGACCCATTGGATGGCAAAGGCAAGGTCACAATGGTGCTGCTCTAAGGCACTTTCCGCAGACCTGCGCGGAAAACCAAACAGCTTTTCCCATTTGTGATCGTGCACCATGCGCAATCCGGTGGCATAGTTGAAATACTCCTGACTGAGGTGCAAAGAGCCATCTGCTTTCAAGTCTATCAGATGTTCGTAAATCAGGTCGCGGTAGCGCTTAACGGCTTCCGATTCCGGAATACCGTAAGGTGCCAGCCCCATGAGTTTGTACTCGCCAGAGTTCACTTTAAAACCGAGGAAATAGGTGAAAGCTGAATACAACAAGCCCAGTGAATGGGGAAAATGCAGTTCCCTCAAAAATTCGATGTTCGAACCTTTGCCCATCCCAATAGAAGTGGTAGTCCATTCGCCAACCCCATCCAGGGTAACGATTGCCGCTTCCTCAAAGGGAGAAGGATAAAAGGCACTGGCCGCGTGAGAAAGGTGGTGCTCCGGAAAAAGCAGCTTCACCTTTTTTTTGTTGTACGGTCCAATTTGGGTAAGGTGTTGATGAATCTCCCTTTTGAGAAACATCTTTTCGCGAAGCCACACCGGTATCGCCATGATGAACGAACGGATGCCCTTTGGGGCAAAACCATAGTAAGTTTCAAGCAAACGTTCGAATTTCAGCAGCGGCTTGTCGTAAAACGCAATGGCGTCCAGGTCGTCAATTTCAAGCCCAGCCTCTTGCAGGCAATAAGCCACTGCCTTACTGGGAAAAGACGCATCCTGCTTTTTGCGGGTAAAACGCTCTTCCTGCGCGGCTGCAACAATTTTTCCGTCCTCTAAAACGGCTGCTGCTGAATCGTGGTAAAAGGCAGATATGCCTAAAATTTTCATCGCTTTTCGCTGAATGGGGCCTTCAGTACCCGAATTTCATCCGGGGACGAAGGTATTCAAAAATCAATTGGAGCCTTGGTATTTATTACGGGGAATCTGACAGGTATCGCATCTGCAACAGGGCAAAAAAAAGAGGTCGACTCGCCACGAGCCGACCTCTTTGAAAAAAATGAGAAGTGCTGTTCTTATTGAACGGTCACTTTTTTGATCAATACACTGTCTGCAGTTTGCAAGCGCAGGAAGTAAGAACCAGCGGCTACGCCTTCGAGGTTCAACTCAGCGCGGAATGCTGCAGGAATTTGGTTGAAGACTTTCGAGCTCATTACCTGGCCTTGCATGTTCACCAATTCCACCGTCAGGTTGCGGTTGCCCAATCCGGCAACTTCTACCGTCAACTCACCTTTGGTTGGGTTCGGGTAGTAGGCTACCACGGCTTGTTGCAGGATTTCGTTCACACTCACCGGCCAAATTTCTACCACGATGGTGTCGCTACCCTCACAACCGTCAGCAGAGGTTACGGTGACCGAGTAAGTTCCGGTGACCGATACCGCCAGGGTTTGAGCAGTAGAGTTGTCATCCCACAGGTAGGTGCTTCCGGCGTTGCCGGCATCGAGGGTAAATGGATCACCATTGGTAATGGTGGTATCGTTACCCAGGTTGACCACTGGCAGTGGGCTCACCGTCAAGGTAACATCGTCACTGGCAGTACATCCATTAGCATCGGTAATGGTCACGCTGTATGTTCCGGCCATCATCACGGTCAAGGTCTGATTGGTCGAGTTGTCATCCCACAAGTAAGAAGTAGCGCTACCACCATCGAGAATCTCAGATAATCCGTCACAGAAGCTTCTGTCCGCACCAAGACTCACCGTTGGCAATGGATTTACAGTAACCACTACTGAATCCAGGTTGGAACAGTTGTTTCCGTCGGTAATCATCACCGAGTAGGTACCTGAAGTGCTCACTACGAGGGTTTGGTTGGTGGTATTGTCGTTCCACGTGTAGGTGAAACCAGCACCAGCATCGAGGGTTGTGCTGTTGCCATCACAGAAGGCAGTGTCGTTGCCCAAGTTCACCATGGGCAAAGCATTCACTGTCAACACCAAGGTATCGGTAGCCGAACAGTTGTTGCTGTCAGTAACCATCACCATGTAGGAGCCTGTAGTATCGGCAGTCAATGTTTGGGTAGTAGCAGCACCACCGTTCCAGGAATAAGCGGCCAAACCGGCACCGGCATCCAAGGAGATACTTGCACCCACACAAACAGCGGTATCTGCGCCAAGCGCCACCGTTGGGTTCGCGTTTACGGTGATCACAATGTCATCATCGTTCGCACAGTTGTTTCCGTCCACCACTTCAACGTTGTAGGTTCCTGTAGTGTCTGCCACAATGGTTTGTGCAGTAGCAGCACCGTTGTTCCAAGAGTAGGTAGCTCCGGCATTGCCAGCATCAAGGGTAATGCTGTTGCCCATACAGAAGGTAGTATCCGCGCCAAGGGCAACCAACGGCAAGGTGTTGATGCTCAATACAACCGTATCGGTATTCGTACATCCGTTTCCATCGGTAATCATTACAAAATAGCTACCGGCAGAGTCTACCGAAATCGATTGATTGGTGTCCGCACCGTTCAACCAGTCATAGCTAAATCCGGCACCAGCATCAAAGGTTACCGTATCGCCATCACACACGGCGGTATCGTTGCCCAAGCTGAAAATCGGCTGTGGAAAAATGGTCAACCCACTCAATAAGGTGGTATCGTTGGCATTGCTGGTATCAGTATTCATTGCCGTATAACCGTTGAGGTTGAAAATACCACCTAAGGTAGTGTTCAAAGTGTCCACAACGACGGTGTCCAATTCGAGGAAACCAAGGATTCCGCTATAGTTCGCAGTAAGGTTGAGCGTAGCCGATCCGGTAATGTCCACATTCACCGGGAAGGTGGTTTGTGTATTAACCCCAAAGTTTTGAATCACCACCGCAAAAGGTTGTTCCTCTTCTCCACAAATGGTGGTAGAACCACTGCCTACAAAATCAATGACCCCTACATCGTTGCTGGGAGCAGTGTAAATGTTGATGTCATCCAAATGCAGGTCGTAATCTTGCGTGTCGTCAACCGTTCCATCGGTAGCGAAGAATCCAATGATCACATCCTGACCGGCGTAAGTACCGAGCGTAACCCCGCGGGTGGTTAAGGTAGTGGTCAGGTTGTTCGAAGCATCTACGGAGTCGATAGCGATCCAGGAGAGACCACAGTCGTTGGACAGGTAGACGTACATCTTGTCATCAGAACCCATGGCATCACCTACGGTAACCGAGTTCCAGTTGGTAACCGCCACTTTGTAGGACAATACTGAATTGACGCCAGCGGTAAACCTGGGACCCAACAACCACTCTTCGTTAAAGTCGGAGTAAAGGTTGATCCGTGCTGTTTTGTTTCCAGAGAAACCAAGGTCATCCTGATCAGTCCACGCAGAAGTAGTTCCGGAAGGTACTGGGAAATCCTCGGTCTCGATCCAGTCTGGATACAAGGTGTTGAGGTTGGCTCCGGTATACCCGGTGAAGTCCAATTGCTGTGGCAAGGAAGCCAAAGCAGTCTGAGTACGGGTAAACACAATCGTAGAATCGTTGATCGGGTTACCATCGCCATCTACGAAGATCACACCACGGAAAGTATAAGTACCCACGGCACTCATATCATAAGTGGTAGAAACCGTAACCACTTGCGAAGCACCCGAAGCCAATGTTCCTGAGTTGACGAAAGTGATCAGTGTATCCGGGTTCACGCCACCCACAATCACCGCTGCAGTGAGCGTATCGACTGAGAAGTCAATGGCGTTGGGGTGGTTGTTGGTGATCTCCAATTCTACGGTTTGGTTGGCCGTGTAGCATCCGGTAGGACCAGGAGTAGGAATGCCAGTAGCAGCGATATCGATGGATGGAGGCGTACCGATGAAAATATCGTCGATGTGTACGTCAATGTCTTCTGCATCGTCTACGGATCCGTCGGTGCCATAAAAGGCCAACACTACGTTTTGACCCGCATAGGTGCTCAGCGACACTGTACGTTGGGTAAGCACGTTAGAAATAGCATCGTTGCTGTCTACCGAATCAATCGGAGTCCAGGAGATACCGCAATCCAAAGAAAGCATGACGTAGAGTTTGTCATCCGATCCCATAGGGCTTGGAGTCACATCGTCCCATTCGGTAACCGCCACTTTGTAGAGCAAGGTATCCGTAGCAGTAGCGACAAACTGAGGACTAACAATCCAGCCATCTTGGAAAGTATCGTAAAGATTGATCCGTGCAGTTTTGTTACCCACGCTGCCAAGGTCGTCCTGATCCGTCCAGATAGAGGTGGTGCCACTGGGTGGGTTAGTACCACCGGCCTCCGACCATCCAGAGAACAAAGAGGGCAGATTGTTGCCGCTAAATCCGGTGAAATCTACCGCACTGGGCAGTACCACAATGTTTTGTACAAGGGAAACCACCGGCAAGGTATCGTTGGTATTCAAACCGTCTGCCGTAGCGTTCACCGAAGCTTCAAAATCATAAGTTCCTGAAGCACTCATGTCGTAAGTAGTGGACAAGACTACGTTTTGAGAGGCACCACTAGCCAAGGTACCCGAATTTAGGGTAAGGTTGAGCACCGTAGGGTTCGGACCAGTAATGTTGACCGAAACCACTGCACTGTCCACAGAAAAATCAATGGTAGTAGTACTGGCATTTTGAATGGTTACTTCAACCGTTTCGGCAGAAGTAAGGCATCCGGGAGCCACCGGACTTACCAAGGCAGTGGTAGCAAGGTCTACTGATGGTGGAGTTCCAATGAAAATATCATCCAAATGCAAATCGTAATCTTCCGGGTCGTTCACCGGGCCATCGGTGGCCAGGAAAGCAACGATCACCTGTTGTCCAGCGTAAGCCGAAAGCGACACCGTGCGTTGAGTGAGCGTGGTGCTTAGTGCGTTTGCCGTATCTATGGAATCAATGGGGAAATAACTTCCACCACAGTCGGTAGAAAGCATTACATAAAGCTTATCGTCAGAGCCCATTACATCGGGCGTAGTAGTGCTACCAAAGTTCGTTACCGCTACTTTGTATTGCACCAAATCAGTGGCAGTAGCCACAAATTGAGGACCTACGATCCATTCAGTACGGTTATCGGTAAACAGGTTGATTCTTGCTGTCCTGTTACCGCTGCCACCAAGACCGGTCTGGCTGGTCCAGGAAGAAGAAGTTCCCAATGGAAGTGGCAAACCATCGCCTTCTCTCCAATCGGAGAAAACACTATTGAGGTTTGAGCCCGTGAAACCGGTGAAATCTACAGCAGACGGAAGCGTAGCGTTGGCATTCGCAGTCAAAGAGACAACCGATCCAGTATCGTTTCCATTAATGGTATCACCAGTAAGGGAGGCAATCGGAACAAAATCATAAGTCCCCGCTGCCGACATATCATAAGTGGAGGTAACAGTTACATTTTGTGAAGTAAAGGGCATTAACATACCCGCGTTTACTGTAGTGAAAATGGTATCAGGGTTAGGGCCTGAAATGATGACTCCTACTACCGCAGAATCGACAGAAAAGTCGACAGTATCGGCACTGTTGGTGATAGAAACGGTTATCGTTTCCATGTTGGAGAAACAACCCAATGTAGGGCTGCTTAAACCGACAGCGGCCAGGTCTCCAGCCGGAGGTGTGAAAACAAAGGCGTTGTTGGTGAGTCCAGTATTAGAACCAATGTTATTGTTGGCGGAGGTAGAAGAAACCGTTGCTGGGCCACCAGGGGTAACGCTCAAAAAGGAGGTAGAACCGGTGGAATTACCATTGATCCCAATGGATGCCGAAGGATTGTTGGGCGTGTTAGTTGTACCATAGACGAAACCAATAGACATGTCCGCTTCACTCAGTACAATTTGAAAATCTTGGAAGGTACCGCTGGAAGAGGAAAAATTCCAACGCGCTTTGGTCCATTGCACAACAAAAAACCTGTTGGGAGCAGTGCCCTGGGTTTCGTAGCGAATTTCAGCTGTATCAGCGGTCCTGACGTTCAAATCATCCCACAAAGGAGCCAGCACAGAAACAGAAGTAGAACTGCTCAAATTGTTACTGGTAAGTGAATTAGTGCCTGAGCCCATCTGCATCACACCATTGGTGGTCACAGAAGCAGTATTGTAAATAGCTCCATCATAATAAAATGGGAAACCCAAATTGATGATTTCGAAGCCCGAGTCGCCAGTAGCGCTACTCACCGTACCACCAGTGATGGGGGTGTAGGTCGCCGGTGTGAAAGTAAACGAGTAATTCGACACTTGAGACATGGCGGGTAAAAGCCACATCATTAAAAGTGCTATAGGTAGTATTCGTTTCATGAAGAGTTGTTTGAAATAGATTTAGGGTTAAAAAGGTTGTTTAGGGCATTGTCACAAATCCCATGTCTCAAAAAGGAGGATTTATGAACGTTGAAATTGAATAGAAAAACTACGCGGGTATGAAGAGAAAAGGCCTTGAAAACATAGGATCAAGAATGAAAACGCAATTTGGGTTTTCAATAATTGGATTACCTGTATGTAATGGCCTTTGCAAAGCGCAATTAGGGTTAATCAGTGATAAAGGTTCTATTGTTGATTGATCCTTTTCAACCGCTAAATTACTATGCTTTAAGGCATGTTTTCTGCAATTTTTTTCGATTTTCCGATAAAAAAATTTATCTACAATTTTGGTGTTTTTGAATTTAGATTATTTGATTTTGTCGAAAGTTTTTGCAATTCGATTGCATCAGGATTCTTCAATTTTAATTCAGAATGGCCTTGAAAAATCAGGTGAAAACGCGCGAAAAACCTCAATTTATTTACGTTCAACAATCTTTTAGGGAGTTAGTTGATGCGCTTTCGCTTCTTCACTTTTAAAGTAGAGAGATAGCTTGAAAAATTGATAGCATTCCAATAATTTAGGCTGACGCCCTTCGGAAAAAGCTGCTGTTATCATCTTTCAAACCCTTAACAATGCACCCAATCATTCACCACCCGGAGAAAAGCAAATTTGCGCTGGTAGAAGATGGAATAGAGGCACAGATAACCTACACCATTCGAGACAGTCGGGTGATCCTTTTGCATACCATTGTACCCGACCAACTCGCTGGTCGGGGCATTGCCAGCCGATTGGCCCACCATGTATTGTCCTTCTTGAAAAAAGAACAGATCAGAGCCGTAGTACGCTGTCCTTTCATTTTGCATTATCTGCGCAAGCACCCTGAACATCAAAGTGTGATTGATGCTGCTTATTCCAGGCAATACAAGCAGCTACATGGAGGTGAAAGCAGTTAAACCTGCAACTGACGCTCAAAAAACTCGGGTACCACTACTTCTTGAAGGGAGGGGTTTGCGGACCGGTATCCGCGCATAAAACCTACATGGCCGCCAAACCGAGGCATCATGAAATGAAACTTGGGGTGGTCAACAGCCTGTGCTTTTGGATAACATCCGGCCGATAAAAAACTATCGTCCTGTGCGTTGAGCAGTAAAGCCGGTCGGTCAATCCCACCGATGAAGCGGTTGGCACTGCAGCGCTCGTAATAATCGGCAGCGCTGGAAAAACCGTGCGCAGGAGCCGTATAAAGGTCATCGAATTCCCGGAAGTTCTTTGCCCGTTCCAGGGCTTTAAAATCCAGATTAGCTTCGGGAAATTGGGCGGCTTTTTGCCGCACTTTTTTGCGCAGCTGACGCAGGAAACGGTAGAGGTAAATGCGGTTGCCGGGCACTTCCAGTTGCAAAGCACTGCCTTGTAAATCGGTAGGTACCGAGATACCGGCAACTGCCCGCACCTTGGTGTGTAACTCAGCTCCCCGTTCTCCTGCGTATTTCAATACCAGGTTACCCCCTAAACTGATGCCTGCGATCAGAATGTTGGTATACTGGTGTTTGTTCAAAATGTGAAGCAAGGCAGTATGTAGATCGTCTGATTTGCCGCTATGATAAGACCCATAGGTTTGATTGGGAACACCACTACAACCCCTGAGGTTGAGGCCCACCCCATCCCACCCCTTTGAGAAGCCTGCCCTTAGCAGGCCTTTGATGTAATATCGATGGGCATTCCCCTCCAAGCCGTGCACCACCAATAGCAACGTGTCGTTGCCCCGGCGGTCCCAATCGAGGTCGAGAAAATCACCATCGGGAGTAAGAATGCGCTCTCGTTGGTAGTTCACGCCCGTTACTTTCCGAAACCGATTCGGATAAATGGTATTGAAATGGGGGTTGCGCAATCCCCAGGGCGGTTGGTATGCTGGCGGATCGATCAGGGGCATGGTGCTTTTTTGAATTCGTTACACAACAATTGACCACCCTGGCTGCCGCCCTCAGGGCCCAGTTCAATGCGCTGATCGGCCAACTGAATAAGTTCCGGATGGTGTTCGATGTAGAGTACCGTATGGCCTTCCAGCGCCAATTGATGGAATGCTTTGGCCAATTTTTCCACGTCTTTGAGGTGCAATCCTGTAGAGGGTTCATCCAGCAGCAGCAAAGAAGGCACCGGATGTTTTTGCGTCCAAATTTTTGCCAGTTTGAGGCGTTGTGCTTCTCCTCCCGACAAAGAATTTCCGGGTTGGCCCAAAGGTAAATGCCCGAGGCCCATCTTTTGCAACACGTCTAAAAAAGGCCTGGCTTTGGCCACTTGAGAAAGAACGGGATAAGCTTCATCTACGGTTTGTTGCAGCCATTTGCCCATGGAGCGCCCTTCCCACAATATATCCAAGACTGCTGGCCGGTACCGCAGGCCCTGGCAACTTTCGCACTTTTGCTGCACTTCGCTCAAGAAATCGAGTTCGGTACGGAGGCGGCCAGACCCGTGACATTCAGGGCACCTGCCATCTTTGTGCAAATAAGAAAAAGCACTCTTTTTTAGCCCACGCGCTTTGGCAGTGGGGAGGGCAGCAAATTGCTGCCGTAAAACTTCCATCAAACCGATGTACGTGGCCGGCGTGCTGGAGGCATTACCGCTTAGCGGCCGGTGATCGACCCACTGCACGGATTGAAACCGGTGGAGACCTTCGAACTGGCGACAACTGCGGGGTTCGCCAGCCATCAAACTGGCCAGGAGCACATCCCGCACCAAAGAGGTTTTACCGCTACCCGAAACCCCAGAAACGGCAATCAACCCACCGCTGGACAGTTCAAGATCTATGTCTTTCAAATTGTTTGCCCGGGCTCCAACGATCTTGAGTGTATCTTTTTCAATCGAGTGGGGCGTAAGCTTCCATTGTATGCTTTCCTTAAGATAGGGAGCGGTAACCGAGGAGGTGTGCTGCAACAAGCCGGAAGGTGGTCCTTCATAAAGGACACTACCTCCCTGTAGACCACTACCAGGGCCCATTTCTATTACATAATCCGCCTGGCGGATTACTTCCAAATCGTGTTCTACCACCACCACTGTATTACCGTTTTGGGTCAATGACTTCAACAGGCGCATCAGGCGTTGCGTGTTGGTGGGGTGCAGTCCTACGGTCGGCTCATCAAATACATACGTTACCCCAAACAGCTTTGCGGCCAGTTGACCGGCCAGCCGCAGGCGTTGGGCTTCTCCGGCAGAAAGGCTTGGAGCCGCTCGATTAAGGTTCAAATAAGGCAATCCAAGGTCGTGCAGGGTGTTCATCTGTTGCTGAATTGCCGGAGAAATTTCTTGGATCAAGGCTTGAACAGAAGGTGAATCGGCGAAATCTTGTGGTTGGTAAAAATCGCTTGCCAGTTGTTGTATGGGCATGGTGCACCAATCGGCAATCGATTTTCCGGCCAGGGTTACCGCCAGGCGTTCCGGCCGCAAGCGTTCTCCATGGCAAGTAGTGCAAGGGGCCGGCCGCAGAAGCGCGCGCAGGGCTTCCGTGTTTTTGTTGTGTTGTTTTCTTCGAAATTCATCTTCTACATATCCGCAGAAACCCAGCCAGGGGGCTTTCACAGCTTGCTCACCAGAGCGGGTTGTTGTTTTAAACGCCCAGGTGGTCTCCCAAATCTGATCGCCCGTACCATATAAGATCAATTGTTGAGCCGCCGAATCGAGTGCTTCCCACGGTAGTGAAATGTCCATACCCTTGGCTTGCGCTGCCGCTTTTAAAATTGCCACAAACTGGCCTTCCGGGTTGCCGTAGTAATTGGCCACTCGATTGCCCGCTACTGCTCCTGCTACCACCGAAAGTTTTGGATGGCGTATGATGGCCTCTGGATTTCCGCACAGCGTGCTGCCCAGTCCTTCGCAATCTAAACAGGCGCCCAACTGATGGTTAAACGAAAAGTGCTGTGCCGAGTAAGGCAGTCCCTGTAGCTGCGCCAGGCGGGAATAAAACAAACGCAGATGGTCGTAAATGCCTGAAATAGTGCCTACTGTAGAGCGGGGAGAATTGGAGTTGAATTTCCGGCCGATGGCTACTACGGGACCCAAACCCTCGCTGTGTTCCAAATCTGCCTGCCGGGTGTGTGGCAGGCGGCTGCGGTGGTAGGCGCTCCAGTTTTCGGTGAAGCGTTGCTGCGCTTCGGCGTACAAAGTGCCAAAAACCAACGAAGATTTTCCACTGCCCGAAACCCCTGCTACCACCGAGAGCCGGTTCTTGGGAAAACGCACCGAAACCGATTGCAGCAAATGGGTATTTACACCTTTGAGCACAATCTCCTTGTTGGGTGCAGGTTGGGGTATGGGCAGGTACTCTACCGGTAGGGCTTGGGAAAGTGCTCTGCCGGTAATTGATTGTTCCTTCTTAGCTACTTCCGTTGGAGCGCCCTCAGCCATCAATTGTCCACCCCTTCGGCCGCCTCCCGGGCCCAAATCCACCAGCCAGTCTGCCTGGCGTATCACCGATTCGTCGTGTTCGATGCAAATTACCGTATTGCCCTTTTGAAGGAGTGCACGAAGCGATTTTAGTAATACTGCCACGTCTTGTTGGTGGAGGCCCACCGTGGGTTCATCCAGCAAATAGAGGGTAGTTTGTCCTTTACGCTGGTAGAGTTCGCTCGCCAGCTTCACCCGTTGCGCCTCACCTCCGGAAAGTGTGGTAGAAGCTTGTCCAAGCCGCAGGTAGCCCAAGCCCACTTCGTTAAGGGCTTGAAGTACCACCGTGATTTTGGGTTGATCGGCAAAAAAATCCAGGCCTTCTGCCACAGAAAGCTCAAATATTTCGGCGATGTTTTTACCACGGTAGTCAACAGAAAGGGTTTCCAGGTTGAAACGCTTGCCTTCGCAGGTGCTACACACCGTAGCGACATTGCCCAGAAAATGCATTCCGATGGTGATAACGCCTGCCCCCTGGCAAGTTTCGCACCGGCCTCCTTTGGTATTGAAGGAGAAGCGACTCTTTTTGAACCCTGCCTTTTTTGCAGCAGGAGTTTGGGCAAACACATCCCGGATGCGGTCGGCAAGTCCGGTATAGGTGGCCGGATTACTGCGCGGAGTGCGTCCAATGGGCGTTTGATCAATCGCCACCACTTTTTGAAAAGCTTCCCAGCCATGGCCATTTTCAAAAGGACGATCCGAGAGCAGGCGTTCCATACGGGGCAAAAGTGTATCGAACACCAAAGAGGATTTGCCCGATCCGGCTACTCCGGTCACCACATTGAAACTGCCCGCCAAAAAGCGGACCTCCAGGTTGTGCAAATTATGAGTAGCGACCTTGCTCAGGTATAAAAACTGTTCGGCTTGTGGAGCACCGGGAGTACGCAGCTTTTGGGGAGCATGTAGTGCATTGTAGGTCGGACTAATTCCTTGGAGTTCCTTCGCACCAAGGTAATCGGTTTTTCGACCACTAAAGAGCAACTGACCACCGTGTTCTCCGGCTACCGGCCCAAGGTCAACGATCCAATCGGCGTGGCGTATGGTGGCCAGGTCATGTTCAACCACGAGCACTGTATTTCCTTTGGCAACTAAAGTGCGCATGGCCTGGAGCAACACCGCGTTGTCTTTCGGGTGCAATCCAATGGAGGGCTCATCAAAAACGTACAGCACATCGCTTAAACCGGAACGAAGTTGGTTGATGAGGCGGATGCGTTGCCGCTCTCCTCCGGAAAGGGTTGAACTCCCTCGATGAAAACTGAGGTAGTTCACCCCCAGGTGATCAAACCAATTCAGTAAGGGCAAAAGCGCCTCTCCAATGGTATTTGCGATCGCGCTTTGGGTTGGCGACCATTGCTGTTGTTCCCACCAATGTTTCAGGTCTTCCAGTTCAAGAGCGGCTAAATGGGCGATATTTACTCCGTTCACCGTTACGTTTAAAGCCTCTGGATGCAGGCGGTGCCCTTTACATTCCGGGCAAGTGACCGATTCGGTGTAGCGCAGAATACTCGGGTTGCGGTCCCGCTTCAAAATGTCCGACATGATCGGAATGAGGCCCTTGTAAAAGCCTTCTTCGCGTGGTTTGGCGTTGATTCCGGTCCATTTCAAGCGGGATTCAATGCTGTGCTTGCCGTAGGGAACTTTTACCCGTTCACTGCCAAAAAAGACGACTTCTTGTTGTTCCCGCTCAAGGTCTTGCCAAGGAATGTCCACCGAAAATCCGTGCGCTTTGCAAACCAGGTTGAGGGCATCGACGGTCACCTGTGAATACATGATGTAGCCGGTGGGAAGGGTAGGAGCCATGGCTCCCTCGCGCAATGTAAGGCTCGGATCGGCCACCAGCAGTCGTTCCGAAATGCGTTCCTCCAAACCTAATCCCTGGCACCGCGGACAGGCACCTTTGGGGCTGTTGAATGAAAAATGGCTTCGGGTAAACGTGCGCCCATCGGGGTGTTGGCCCAAACGAGCAAAAAGCAGGCGTAACAAATCGTAGCCTTCGGACAACGTGCCCACCGTAGACCGCGCGTTGCCCGTGCTGCGTTGCTGGCTCAGGGTAATGACCGGACTTAGGCCTGTTGCCTCGTCCATATCGGGCCGCTTCCAGTTACCCAGACTTTGCCGGGAGAAGGACGAAAACGTTTCTAAAAACCTCCGTTGCCCTTCGTGTGCCACTACCTCAAAGGCCAGGGAAGATTTACCGCTTCCCGAAACGCCGGTTACCACAATGAGTTGGCCGTGCGCTATTTGGAGGTCGAAATTTTGCAGGTTGTTTTCCCGAATTCCGCGCAAGCGAAGGTAGCTGGCATCCATACGGCGAAAATAAGGTGGCCCCAACGATTGAGGGTAGGGAGCATCTAAGATTTCTTAAAATGAGCAAGTCTATACAACAGGGTTACTTAGGGCTCAATAGAGGCGAACGCCATCGAGGAGTCGGTCGTATCCTGCCGACCTTGGAGCAATGATTTTCAGGGCAATAGAGCGGCCTTCTCTCGATAAAATATAAGAATCGTCAAAGAGCATCCCGCCACTTGGTCGGTCGATTTCAATTTCGTATCGGATGTAATCGAACCCATTTCTCTTGCCCATAGACACGTTGCTGATCCTGGCCTTCATACCGGTTCCCGAAAGCTGAAGGGAAGCCTGTTGTAAAATGGATTTGCCCACTAAATGGGCCGATTCGATATTGACGGGTACGAATTCTTCGATCGGAAAGACCAGCATAGAAGAATTAGGGCTGAGGGTATCCAGCAGTAAAAAAGCGCCTTCGGGCAGGTTGGCAAATTGCCGGCGTACCGTTTCCTGAAAATACTCGTCGATCCCTTTTGCCTCCAACTCCTTCAAGGTCTCCTGAAACAAGGTGAGGCCACGGTGCAATTTGAATTGTGGTGGAACTTTGATGGCCATCTTTAGGTCGGGGACGTAGATCTTTTTTAAATCAGAAAGATCGGCACCACGGTTTTTGTCCAGCGACACACAGGCAGAAAGCAGGAATAAGGCCAAAAGGCCATACCAGCTAAAGTGTAAGTTTTTCATTGAATTGGGGTTAGCTTTCAAAAATAGGTAATCCCATAGGACTACTTGCCAATTGCTACATTTGAGGATGGCCAAGATGCAGCACCTTCACTTTGATTCGGTGGAAGATTTCCTGGACTACCTGCCTGAACCACAGCTTGAAATCGTTTCCCGGTTGCGGCAATTGGTCTTCGATTGCATCCCCAACGTACAGGAAAAACTGGCTTACAACGTGCCTTTTTACTCCCGAAACAAGCGTATTTGTTACATCTGGCCAGCTGCGGTTCCCTGGGGCAAGGTGCCGCTGGAAGGGGTGAGTTTGGGATTTGCACAAGGCCATCGTCTCAACGATGAGTTGGGCTTTTTGGAACGGGGTACCCGCAAACAAGTGTACACCAAAACCATGCATCACCTCCAAGAGCTGGACGACGGCTTGCTTCGCATGTATTTGTTTCAGGCGGCTGAGCTCGATGCGATGGATGCATTATCCTAATCCGAAGAACCGATATGATCTCAGAATTACCTCCTTCAGCCCTTCCTCCGTGGGAGTTGTTGCAATTGGCCGATCCCGATCTGGAAAAGGTGAAGGCTTATCTTCCCAATTGCTTGGTGGGTATTTTGAGCGACTTGTCCGAACCTCAAGGTGTGATCGCATTACAAGAGAAAAGCCCGGGGTGTTGGGAGATTGAAAATTTGGCCGTAGCTACCGAACATCAGGGAAAAGGGCATGCTCGAAAATTACTTCAATGGGCCAAGGAGAAAGTAGTGGCGAAGGAAGGTCGTGCGCTCCGGGTAGCTACCGGAAATTCCAGCTTGCCGGCGTTGGAACTGTACGAAAGCTTTGGAATGCAGGTATTGGAAATCGACCGGGGGTATTTTCTCAGGGCCTACCAAGAACCCATTTTTGAAAATGGGGTGCAATGCACCCACCGTATTATTTTGGGGATGGAGTGGTAACGTTCTCTGAAGAAAGCAACCGTACCATTACAATGAAGGCCACCAGACTGCTCAGCAGCAGCAAATACTCATCTTGCCAGTTGTCGGTTTTGTAAAAACCGGTGGGGATGGTCACCTTTAGGTATATCCACAAGTTTCCCAAGAAGACCAAAGAGAAACCTATAAAGAGGTACCACTTTTCCCGCAAGCCAGCCCCCCAATCAACCGCTTGGAAGACGGACCAAAATCGAGCGAAAGAAGCACCAACAATGGGCCACAGAAACAGCAACGGCAGGGCAAATAAGCGCGTTTCCTGGGCCCTTGCGGTGAGAAAGATCACCGGCGTATTGATGGCCAAGGAAATCCAGAAAGCGGTTTTCCAGGGTTTTAGCGAGACTCCAAAGGTTGATTTAGTGGGAAACAATACCACCACAATGGCGGGCCACACCGCAGCGAGGCCAACCGAAACCAGCGACTCGCGCGCAAATCGGAGGTTGGCAAAATTATAGTCAAGGGCATCCTGCCTTTCGGAGAGCAATTTGCGTGCTTCGGCTGAGGTATCCACACCATAGAAAAAAGACAAATAGTAGGCTCCGTAAAGCAAAGTGGGCACCAATAGGGCCAGTAGTGCACGTTGGCGGGTTGGGGGATGTTGCCATGCCCACCAGCCCAGGGCAGGCAGTAGCAGCAAGCCACTTTCGCGCGACAGCAGGCTCAATGCGAAGGTCAATCCAAACAACAGCCAACGCTGACGCCACCAAAAAAGCAAAGCCAGTAGCAGCAGTAAGTATTGCATCGGCTCATCGTAGCTGTAGATTTTTGGAAAAAAGGCAAAGCAAAGGGAGAAGGTGGTGAAAAAACCGATCAGGCTCCAATAGGCTATTTCAGGCCGCTGAAAGAGACGCAGGGTCAGGCCAAAAAGGGCGTAAGCTGCTCCCCAAAGCAAACTGAAGTTGGCCAGCAAAAAGGCCCAACCAACGGATAAACCGAAAAAGTATTGGAGGCGGCTCACCAGTTGGGTAGTGAGGGGCCGCCGAACGAAAGCTGGATTTTCCTGGTGAAAATCAACCACAAATTGCAAGTAATCCTCTGCCAGAAAACGGCCTTGTTCAGGAAAGGTCTCACCCTGAAAGGTAAGCATGCTCATCGAGCCCGGAGCGAGGTGATGCGCCACCAGCAACAGCGTGAAACAGGTAACTGCCAATGCGGCTTTCCACCATACCGAAGCCGGAAACGAAGCAGTTGGAAGTTGGATACGCGACACGCTTGCGAATTAAGTCAATTTATGACACAATTGCATGGAGGGCCGCTGTTGCAAGACGGTACTGCTCATACTTGGGAAAATTGGCCTTATGAATACATCGCTAAAATGATATATTCGTTGATCACTCGGTTTCAGTTTTAACAGCGTTTCAAAATTTACGTGCAGACAGTACATGGAGGTAGGATTGTCGGTTTCAAATTCCGGCAAACGAATGCGGTATTCAGCGGCCACCATCTGCTCGTGTTATTGCTTTGTTTTGAAAGAAGCATTGTTATTGGTCGCACCACAGTGATGCCACTTAATATCGATTCTACAACACCTTTATATGGATAAACAACAAGCAAAAAAGTATTGGCAAGCCAACCTGCGCTACCTCGTGGTCTTGCTTTCCATTTGGTTTCTGGTGTCTTACGTGTGTGGTATTCTCTTGGTTGATCAGCTCAATGGCATTCAATTGGGCGGTTTCAAACTCGGCTTTTGGTTTGCCCAGCAGGGAGCCATCTACGTTTTTGTCCTCCTCATCTTCGTGTATGTGTGGCTCATGAACAAACTCGATCACAAATACGGGCAAGACGCTTGACAAGACGCTGAAAAATGGACATCAAAATCTGGACATACATTTTAGTCGGCCTCACCTTTGCTTTGTACATCGGTATTGCCATTTGGTCGAGAGCCGGGTCAACCAAAGAATTTTATGTGGCAGGCGGTGGTGTTTCGCCACTGGCCAACGGCCTGGCCACCGCTGCCGACTGGATGTCGGCCGCCTCCTTCATCTCCATGGCTGGCATCATCTCTTTTGCGGGTTATGATGGTTCCGTCTACCTCATGGGGTGGACGGGCGGCTACGTATTGCTGGCCCTGCTGTTGGCCCCCTACCTTCGAAAATTTGGCAAGTTCACCGTTCCCGATTTTATTGGCGACCGCTATTACTCCAATGTGGCCCGAACGGTAGCAGTGATATGTGCCTTGTTTGTTTCATTCACCTATGTGGCCGGGCAAATGCGAGGGGTGGGCGTAGTGTTCTCCCGCTTTTTGGAGGTAGAGGTAGAATTGGGCGTAGTGATCGGTATGATCATCGTGTTTTTCTACGCCGTACTTGGCGGAATGAAGGGTATTACCTACACCCAGGTAGCACAATACTGTGTGTTGATTTTCGCCTTCATGGTGCCGGCGATCTTTATTTCCATTCAAATGACCGGGCACGTGTTGCCACAATTGGGCTTTGGCGGTTCCGGTGCGGATGGGGTTCCGCTGCTTGAACGGCTGGACGGCCTGCACGAAGAGCTCGGCTTTGCAGCCTACACCAACGGTTCTAAATCGATGATCGATGTGTTTTGCATCACCGCAGCTTTAATGGTAGGCACGGCGGGCTTGCCACACGTGATCGTGCGCTTTTTTACCGTGCCCAAGGTGAAAGACGCCCGCAAATCTGCTGGCTATGCCTTGCTGTTCATTGCCATTCTTTATACGGCGGCTCCTGCAGTAGCAGTTTTTGCCCGAACCAACCTCATCGAAACGGTGAGCCAAAAAGAATATACCAGCATGCCCGCATGGGTGTCGAATTGGGAAAAGACCGGTCTATTGGCCTGGGAGGATAAAAATGGCGATGGCAAGGTGCAGTACCTCAGCGGTTCTGCCTTGATGCCCGGGCAAAAAAAGCCTGAGTTTACCGGCGATACTACCGCCTTGGGCAACCGGGTGGTGGCCAACATGAACCCTGACGCCCCCAACGAACTCTTTGTAGACCGTGACATCATGGTGCTGGCCAACCCCGAAATTGCAAAGCTGCCCGATTGGGTCATTGCTTTGGTGGCTGCCGGCGGCCTTGCTGCGGCACTATCTACCGCAGCGGGCTTGCTCTTGGTGATTTCCACCTCAGTGGCCCACGATTTTTTCAAAAAGCAGGTAAAACCTGACATCAGTGAAAAAGGGGAGTTGATTGCCGCCCGTGTGGCGGCTGCCGTAGCGGTGATCATCGCCGGCTATTTTGGCATCGACCCTCCTGATTATGTGGCGGCAGTAGTGGCCTTGGCCTTTGGTTTGGCCGCGGCTTCTTTCTTTCCGGCCATCGTGTTGGGCATATTCAGCAAGCGGATGAACAAAGAAGGCGCCATTGCAGGGATGATAATCGGCTTAGGGCTCACCATCTTCTACATCCTCAAATTTAAGTTTGGACTCATCGGGTCGAGCAGTAAAGCCGACCTGTGGTTCGGTATTTCACCAGAAGGATTCGGGTTTGTGGGCATGTTGGTCAACTTTGCGGTTGCCCTCCTTATCTCCCGATTCACCCCGCCACCGCCTTTGGAGGTGCAAGAACTGGTAGAAGAAATTCGCTTGCCCTCCGGGGCAGGAGAAGCCCATAATCATTAGTAAATTGTGCATCACACCAAGGCAGAAACCTACTTTGAATCCAAACAACTGTTGCGTAAAAAGCTTGAAATCGAATGGATAACCGATCGTTTTACCCGCTGTACTTTTCACCAAATAAGTTGGGCCCGGATTTCATGAGGCCAACGGATTCCGGACTATACCTCACCTTACACTCAATCGTTACAAATTTTTAAACCAATGGAGTTGCGTATCAATTCCTGGGAAGCGTACCAGGAGACCTATCGAAAAAGCGTAGAACAACCCGAAAATTTTTGGGATGAGATTGCAAAAACCTTCTCCTGGCGAAAGCCTTACGACAAAGTATTGGAGTGGAACTTTGATGCTCCCGATGTAAAGTGGTTCTTAAACGGCAAGGTGAACATCACCGAGAATTGCCTCGACCGGCACCTGAAGCAGCGGGGCAACAAACTGGCCTTGATCTGGGAGCCCAACGACCCGAAAGAAAAATTTGTGCGCCTCACTTACCGCGAACTCTACGAAAAGGTATGTCAGTTCGGCAATGCCTTGAAGGCTCAGGGAATTGGTAAAGGCGATCGGGTAGTGATCTACATGCCCATGATACCAGAGTTAGCCATTGCTGTATTGGCTTGTGCTCGCATTGGAGCGGTACACTCGGTTGTTTTTGCTGGATTCAGTGCCAATGCCATGTCCGATCGGATCAACGATGCGCAAGCCAAAATGGTGATTACGGCCGATGGCCTCAACCGGGGAGCCAAGCAAGTGCCACTGAAACGGGTGGTCAACGAAGCCTTGCACCACTGTCCTTCAGTGGAACGGGTCATTGTATACGATTGCCTGGGATGGCTTCCTCAAATGGAAGCGGGCCGCGATATCTGGTGGCACGATGCCATCGAAGGGATGGGGCGCGAATGTCCAGCCGAAGAAATGGACTCCGAAGACCTCTTGTTCATTCTGTACACCTCCGGTTCTACCGGTAAGCCCAAAGGAGTAGTGCACACCCACGGTGGCTACATGGTCTACACGGCCTACAGTTTTCAAAACGTGTTTCAATACGGCGAAAGTGACATTTACTGGTGTACTGCAGATGTGGGATGGATCACCGGCCACAGCTACATTGTCTATGGGCCATTGCTCTCAGGAGCGACCACCATGATGTTTGAAGGGGTGCCGACCTATCCGGATGCGGGTCGCTTTTGGCAGGTGTGCGACAAGCACGGTGTCAATCAGTTTTATACCGCCCCCACGGCCATCCGGGCTTTGATGGCGTATGGGGAAGACCATGTGTTGTCTTACAGCCTTGATTCGCTAAAGGTATTGGGCACCGTGGGCGAGCCCATCAACGAAGAAGCCTGGCGGTGGTACCACATTCACGTAGGCAAAGAACGCTGCCCAATTGTGGATACCTGGTGGCAGACCGAAACCGGTGGGGTAATGATTGGTGGTTTAGGGGAGCACAGCCCGATGAAGCCGGCTTACGCAGGGTATCCACTCCCGGGCATTCAGCCGGTTTTGCTCGATCAGGAAGGAAAAGAAATTTCGGAAAATGGTGTGGAAGGCTACCTCTGCATCAAATTCCCTTGGCCCTCCATGTTGCGCACCACTTATGGCGACCACGAACGCTGCCGGGTGACCTATTTCGCGCACTACAAAAACCATTATTTTACCGGTGATGGTGCCAAACGGGACGAAAATGGCATGTACCGCATCATTGGCCGGGTAGACGACGTCATCAACGTGAGTGGCCATCGTTTTGGCACCGCCGAAATCGAAGAAGCAATCAACTCCGATGGCCAGGTAGTAGAATCTGCGGTGGTCGGCTATCCGCACGATATCAAAGGACAAGGCATTTATGCCTATGTGGTGTGCGAAAGTTTACCGACCGATAAAGAAGTAGCGCGTGCCGAAATTGTGGAAGCCGTCGTGGAACAGATCGGTAAGATTGCCAAACCCGAGAAGATTCAATTTGTATCGGGCTTGCCCAAAACCCGTTCCGGGAAAATCATGCGCAGGATCTTGCGCAAAGTGGCCGAAGGCGAACCCGATAAGCTTGGCGACACCAGCACCTTGTTGGACCCGGGCGTGGTGGACGAAATTGTAGAAGGTGCGTTGTAGACCTTTGGCTGCGCCAACCATAAACACCAACAAGAGGCCGTCTCATAACCGAGTCGGCCTTGTGCTTACACAAGTATTCGCAGCTTAACTATTTTTTCAAGGACCAGGTCCAACGATCGTTGGAGACCAATGGTGATTTGAAGGTAGAACCCTTATCACTCATGACTGGCTTGCACCGTGATCATTTAAGGCAGCGATAAAGGAGTCAAACCGCGTGCTCAGGAGGGAAGCTTCAGCGATGGTTGCTTCAACATCATGTCTTCCAACTGAGGAGCAATGTGGGTTTGATAATCCAAAATGCTTTGTTCTACAATGGCTTTTGCTTTGGCTGCTCCTTGGAAAGTCTCTACCTGAACAGTTTTGTTTTCCAGTTTTTTATAGTCCTCAAAAAAATTGCGAATCTCGCGGAAGAAGTGCTCCGGCAACTCGGATATGTCATCGAAGTGAGAAACGCTCATATCTTGAGCTGCTACGGCAATAATTTTATCGTCCGCTTCGCCTTGGTCGAGCATTCGCATCACGCCAATCACTTTGGAGGGAACGATGCACATGGGTTGAATGGAAATTTGCGAAAGGATCACAATGTCCAGCGGGTCTTTATCATCGCAAAAGGTGCGGGGAATAAAACCGTAATTGGCAGGGTAATAAAGCGAACTGTAGAGCACCCGGTCAAGGCGGAGCATCCCGCTTTGTTTGTCCAACTCGTATTTGGCGCGCGTATTTTTCGGAATCTCAATGATTCCATTGATGGTGTCGGGTACATTCTGGCCTACATCAACCGAATGCCAGGGGTTAAATTGAATCATACTTCAAGTCTTTTCAGACTACAAAGGTCCTGATAAATACCTCCTTACGGCAATAGATAAAGCTCAATTGTATCCATCTTCTAAAAATTTCCCGCGTTCTATGCATTGAACGGTCCCCAATTGAAATGGTCCTACTTTTCGATAGCAGAATTTAGTCATTCAGTAAAAGATGGGAGTAATCCCGAACCATTACAGGTTTAGTTTGATAAGTCAAAAGTTCTTCTGGATAAATGCTCTTTGTCGTTGATGGACGCTTACGGGCTAATCGCGGTTTAGGTGTGCAATAGGCCGTGAATCCAATGGTCATTTTTAACCTGCCATTTCTTGGGCAGTTGGCTTTGGCTTTTACCACCAACTTGTTGGGCATCCAATTGGTTGCGTTTACTGCAATTGTAAATACCGGCTGCTCATATAGCCCCAACGGGCGGGAGCAGGCATTTCAAGCGATGCCCCATTTTCCATGTAATCGACCATTTCCTTGGTTGGCAGCATTTTTACCAGCCACCATTCCCGGCCAGTACTGTCTTTGGTAGCTCCGTAGGCCGTGCCTTTGGCTCCTGCTTTATAGCTGAGATAAATGTTGCCTTGATGGTCACCATTTAAAAGGTGCCAGGAGGTGGTGTCGATGGAAGGGCCGACCCGCAAGTGGTAAGGGCTGTTTTTAACGGTAAATGCAATCGGTTCGTCCAAATGTAAATCGGGTTCAGGAGTTTCGTCTACGCCGATCTCAAAATTGGTGTAAGTAAACTTTGGGGAGTTTCCCTCCAAGTGAAGATCAAGGGTAAACCAGCGAATCTCAAAATCGCCACAGCAGGGGAGAAGCTCTATTTCGAATTTTAGGTTGCCGTTAGCCAAACGCTTCACTTTTTTGATGTCGCCAAAGCGTTCCAACAAAGTGATGTAGTTTCCTTGGTCGTTCCAAAAGATGCGGATGCAATCCGATTCAGTACCGCAGAAACCGTTGTAAATAATGTCCAGGTCGCCGTCTCCGTCCAAATCAACGGGATGTAATTGTTGCAACAGGTCTTCATCCGGAAAATAATCGTTGATGTAGCCAAAAGAAGATTGCAAGGCCTCTTGTTCCAGCAGTTCGGCTTTTACCTGTGTACTGGCTTCTGGCCAGATCATCCAGGAATTCTCCTCTGAATTTTGGCAGCCTTGAGGAAGAAGCATGGCAAAGCAGCCGCATAGTTGGAAGATGCGTTTGAAATGTCTTTTTAGTTCTCGATGGTAGAACATTGGACAAAAATAAGGAAGAGCGGTTTTACTCTTTTTGCAACCGGAATGTAAGGATCTTGGTCAAGCAATTTGCGATTGAAACCGAGCCATAGGTACTCCAATGCTGCCATTGTTCTGTTTTGTTGTACGAACGGTTTGAATGGGTGATCGGGCAACCGACCTTAACTGGCCCTTTGTTGCTACCTTAGTAATGGTCGTTTCAACGACGATGTTTCACATTGTTCGCCCCAACAATTGCCCCAACTATGAAAGGTTTGTTCTCCTTTTTTCTCACTTTTTTCACGATTTCATACTCCCTATTCGCACAAAATCCAATTTACGATTGGGCTGGTTCGGTGATTGGTGGATCCTCAACACAAGTGTATTCGCTTACCGTTGATGACAACGGAAACGTTTATTCAGCCGGATTGTGCTCGGGTTTCATCGATATTGATCCTGAGCCAGGAGTAGTAACACCTCCCAACGATCTCGGATCGGAAGGCTTTGTTCAAAAGCTGGATGCCAATGGAACTTTGCAATGGTATTTTATGGTGGGTGAAAATACCTCCAATTATGCCCGAATCCTCCAGGTATCCGTCGGTAAAAGCGGAAATATTTTAGCACTGGGCGAATTCTACGGAACCATCGATTTTGATCCAGGGCCAGGAGTTGTTGAGTTGGACGCTTCTCCTAATGGCAACGCTCTCGGAGGTTTTTTACTGACCCTCGACCCGGCTGGCAATTTCCTTTCAGTCGTACAAGTGGTTCCCGCATGGGCCTTTGATGAGGATGACAACGAGAACTTGTATTTTACTGGCCGCTTTTCGGGAAGTATTGACCGTGACCCCGGGCCAGGGGTTCAAACGATCACTTCGCTCGGGTCGTTCAACAGCTATGCCTATTGCCTGGACCAACAGCGAAACTTGAAATGGTTCCGTCACTTTGAGACGGCTGGCTCCTTTTCCAGCTGGGATGTAGCGGCTGATGGGCAAGGAAACAGTTGGTATACGGGCCACTTTGGTGGCACGGTCGATTGCGATCCCGGAACAGGATCAACCTTTTTAACCTCCGAGGGCAGGTCGGATGTATTTATCGTCAACCTTGATGCGCAGGGGCAATTGGTGTGGGGGGAATCTGCAGGAGGCACCAATACAGATGAAGCCCAGGCCATCAAAATAGACCCACAAGGAAACATTGTGATCGGCGGCACAATGGGAAGTGCTACCGCCGATTTTGATTTTGGCCCGGCCTTGGTGACCCTTTCCAATCCGCTCGAAGGTACCTCCCAATTCTTTGTTGCGAAATACACGTCGACCGGTGATATTGTATATGCCAAATCCATGGGCCTCGTGTTCTCCTCAAGAACCAAAGACCGCATTGATGTGGATGCTTACGGGCAGGTGTATGCTACCGGAAATTTTTACAATGAAGTGGACCTTGATCCCGGTCTTGAGGTGGATTTGCGAAACCCTTCAGGCGCGGTGGATCAGTTTGTGCTCAAACTAAATGCCAACGGGAGTCGGGCATGGGTAACCACGGTTGGCGGTACAACGAATGACGATCAGGTTTCTGGAACCAACATTGCGGTTAGCCAATCGGGCGATGTTTGGACCACTGGAACATTCCGTGGAACCATTGACTTTGACCCGGGACCAGGCGTGGCAACGATTCAGGAGGGAGGCTCTTCTACGGCTAATAATATATCCATCTTCAAACTCAAGCAAGTCATCTTTCCGGTGTCTGCCGGGCAAGACCTTTCGCCAAGTGGTGATGGAATTCAACCGTATCCCAACCCCAGCAACGGTTGGGTGAGCTTGGAACTGGAATCCCAGGCAGGAGCCGGAGAAATCCATGTGTGCGACATGGAAGGCCGATTGGTAAAAGTTGTTCCGCTGCCTGCTACGAACCGCTTTGATGTTGAACTGCCCGCTGCCGCTGGAGTTTATTTTCTGGAAGTGATGGGAGACAACAAAACTTATCCTCCGGTGAAGGTGATCCGGCTATAGCCGGGCACCAACAAAAAAAACTGGCCGGAAGCCAGTTTTTTTTGAAAATGGAGGAGTTTTCGAGGGAAGGTTGGGCACAAATCAGTTGCCTACCTGTCGGATGTATTTCAATTGGCAAGGTTCAATGCAGGGATACATCAAGATCAATTCGTTCCCGCTCTGCATGTACCGTAAGGGCAAGCTGGCATTCCAGCAATTTCCAACGTTGAAGGTTTGATCGGTGGTATTGTAGGTACCGGTAGTAATGTTGGTAGTGGTGGCCACCATGTCGCAAAGGCTGCTGTTCGTTTCATAGCTGCCGTTGGTCAACAGCTTAATGTACCGATTGCTGGATACCGGTTGAAAAGTACCGCTACCGTCACCGGGATCAAAAAGTTGCTCAGTGAGTAGCCAGGTGCCTACAATTCCATTGGCTTCTGGTGCTTCTTCCGTCGGCGAAGGCAACGGAGCTGGAAAGTTTTCTTTTTTGGTACAGGCAGCGAGGGCCAATACGGTGGTCAGGATAAAAAGTAGTCGAGTCATGTTTGGGAGTTTGCCATTTTGATGAGATCAGCCGCAAAAGCGTTGCACGGGCTTCCTGAAAACTCCTACTCTCAAAACGGTTGCACGAGTGCGAACGACCGAAGTGTTGCGCAGAAAATCTCCGCGCAACACGCTGAGTCATTTTAGTATTTGTTGCGTGCTATTTTCGGACGCAACACTTTTCGGGTCCAAAATTTTTGTTGCGTCCAATTTTTGCACGCAATACTTTTTTCAAAGCCGTGAAGAACTCCACGAACTTCATTCGAAGCGTGGACAACGAAGCATGGAAAGTGTGAATCGCTTAACTGCCTTCGCAGGCCATCAAAAAGATGCCGGTGAAGGTTTAAAACGGCGGCTCCCAGTTTTTGCGCGCCATGATGGCTTTCACTTCAGCATAAGAAAGCGGGTAAAAATCGTGGCAATCTACCCCAACATCAATGGCCAGGCGATCTTCTTTGTCGGGTAAATTACCGTGACTGTGTCCATAGAGTTGCCAGGTTCCGCGAAAATCGCTCCGCCACACCCGCATGGCATAGTGAAAGAGGATGATGCGCTGCACCCCATTTTTCAAATCAGGGTCTTTCACCTTCAGTTCATAGTAATCTTTGATCCATTCAAAATAGTTGGGCAATTGTTTGGCGGCACCTTCGTGGTTGCCGGCGATCAGGTATTTTTTGCCGTTCAAGCGTTGAAGGATGGCCTCGAGTTTTTCTTTGTACGTAATTCCAAAATCGCCGATGTGGTACACGTGATCATTCTTGCGCACTTTTTCGTTCCACCGTTCGATCAAGGCTTGGTTCATTTCTTCCACCGTTTCGAATGGGCGGTTGCAAAATTTGATAATGTTGGCATGACCAAAATGATGGTCAGAAGTAAAAAATATACGGTTCATCAAGGGGTAAGTAAAAAATAAAAAAAGCTACCGGGCGGTGCTTTCCATGAGGAGACGTGAACATTAAGCAACAGGTTGGGCCATGCGTTGAAATTCCGGATGGTCTTGTAGGTTTTGCAGTTCGGGAAAAGTCCAGGCATCCTGAGTTAGGGAAGGAAGCATTTCAAAAGCTTTTTCCAAATGATGCAAGCAGGCGCTGGTATTGCCCAGTAAGTTGTGCATGATCCCGATTTGATAATAGTTCCATTCGAAAACCATTTCCTGGTTCAGCTTTTCAAAAACAGCGATGGCCTCTGCATAGCGTTTTTTGTCTTTGAGGTAGAGCCCGATACGGTAGTGAATGTTGTAATGCTCTTCTGGCACCAGGTTGCTTAATTCGCCCAGGTCCGTCAATACCTCGGTTTCCGATTTGAACCGATCACCGATTTGAAAAAAGATGCTCACGATATCCGCTGCTGACGGATGCTGCAGAAAAGTAGTTTTGGCCAAAGCATAAGCCGTTTCCACTTGTCCCATTTTTACCAACTGTTGCGCCTGTTGCGTAAGCTCCTCTAAAACTACCTTGTTTGCACGTTCGCGCAGTTCCACTTCCGCAGTATCGGCCATCAGTGTGGCTTGTGCCTCGGAAAATTGAAGGGTGGGGTAGGCCAGCAGATCTTTGATCACGGCCCCTTTATCGTTGGGGTACTTTTCGAAAGCCACAAGGGCCAAAGCCAGCAACCAAGGGCGGTATTCCTCCGAATGAAACTCAGCCTCGCTCATGGGAGGTGCCAATCGAAATCGTTTTTTGAGCCAGCGGATCATTGTTTTTTGCTTAATTCCATGAAAATATATTATTTGGCGATGGCAACACCCCAGCATTTAGGCAACGGGCCATTTCATTGAGAAAAAAGGCCGCAGCGCTCCTATCAATTAGCCATGCACCTCGAGCACCTCTACATAGAAACCGAACGTTTGATCCTTCGGCCCCATATCTTGGAAGACGTACAGGCCTCCTACGAGATGAACCTCGATGTGCGGGTAAGCCGCTATACCGGAGATGGGGGAGTGGTGCCCCGAGAGACCATCGAACGCCGAATCGTGGAGGACGTGCTGGGCGACTACCAAAAATACGGCTACGGACGCCAGGCGGTGGTGTGGAAAGCCACCGGACAGTTTATCGGCTTCGCCGGGTTGAAATACCTGGAAGACTTACAAGAAATAGATTTAGGCTACCGCTTGTGCTACGATTTTTGGGGCAAAGGCATCGCCACTGAGGCAGCCAATGCTTGCTTGGAAATGGGCTTTAATCATTTGAAACTTCCGCGGGTGATCGGCATGGTGTTGCCCGAAAACAAAACCTCGGTGCGGGTGCTGGAAAAGCTGGGTTTTCTTTTCGAAAATTGCATAGAGGAAGACGGTATGACAGTGGAAGTATATGGTAAACAGGCACCTCAAAACGGTTAAAGAACCTTCTCCATGAGGGAATGACGGCAAAGCAGCCCACTTACCAATGGCCAGCCACACTTAGAACCAACGCATTTGCCGGTTGAGGGCCCAGCGTTCTACCAGTAATAGTATCCTTGATGGACGCTGCCATGCGCTCCCAAATCTAACGGCTGTTTCCTTTCATTTCCCACCCTAAGGACTTACTTTGGCGTCATTGTCTCTAATTGATTGGTGTATGTTTCGTATGTTTTCTCCTCGTTTTTTTCGTAGTTCCTGCTTCTCTTGGGTGATGGTTGCGGGAGTCGTTCTGCTGCTTTTTCCTGTTCAAGCGAAAGCCACCCAACTACCCAACCACCGTACCCTATACCAAGAAGCATCCGTTAAGCAAGATTCACTCCGCCAGCGGGCATATGCTGTTTTAAAGGCTTCTGGCTCCAGCCCACAAGAGCAACGTTTTTTCAGTGGCGTGCTGGGCATCATTGCCCTGGTCAACGATAGCCTCGACCGCAGTGTGGACCTCAGCGATTCGTTGCTCCGCTTCGACTACGGGCAGCAAGATCCTACCCATCAAATGCTGCTTTTGCTGCAGCTCAACCAACGGATGGGGCAGGACAACTACCCGGGAGTGGTGAGCACCTTGCAACAACTCAAAAACCTCGAATTGGTCAAAAAAGACCCGGAAACCATGGCAATGGTATTGTTCAACCTGCTGCGTTTCCACCTGGAGTTGCAACACAGCGACAGCGTAGGCCATTATATCGATGCGGTTCTGGCCCACGATGAGCAGTTTCAATTGAACAATGCCCCACAATTGTACTTGCAAATGGCCCAGCTGTATGTCGACCAAAGCCTCTACGAAAAAGGAATTGCTTTTGCCAAAAAGGTAGAAACCTTTGACCTCAATTTGGAGCAACGCCAACATGCTGCCTATTTGCAGGCCATCGCTCATTTTGTATTGGAAAACAACGATACCTGCCTCGCCTTGGCCCTCGATCTTTCCAATCAATTTCGAGAAGAAGAAGAATGGCACATGTTTCAAAAGACGGGCGATATGGTGGGCGGCATCTACGAACGGCAAAACCGTTTTGCGGAAGCCATCGCCGTGTATTCCGAGGCGGCTGATGTGTGCCGCATGCTCGGCGATTCGGTGGCACTCAGCTCCAAGTATGCTAACGTGAGCAAGGTATATATGAAAATGGGCGACTTTAAAACGGCCTATTTCTACGCCTCACGAGGTATGAAACTAAAACGGCGGTACACGGCCCAAGGAATTACCGAAGCGGTAGCTGACAACCTGGCGCTCATTCATGCCGCCTTGCGCCAAATGGATTCGGCCCGGTATTATCAAGACCTTTCCGACAGCATTACCCTGGCCAAACAAGACCAATCCTACGACCAGTTTTTGTCACAAAACGAGGCCCAGCTAAAAGTGGCGGAGAAAGACGTGGAACTGGCCCGTCAGGAGCAAACCATTGCCACCTACCGCCTGAGGGTGGTGTTGGTGGTGGCCATTTTGGTAGTGACCCTAATCCTGGGTTTGTTGGCCCTGCAATGGAGCCGAAGCCGGCAAAGGCAGCAGTTTCAAGCCAAAATGCTGGCCCAAAAGCAAGCCAGCCTCAACAAAGAAATCATGGTGGCCGAGCAAGAGCGGGGCCGCATCAGCAAAGAACTCCACGACGGCATTGGGCAAGAATTGGGTGCCCTGCAACTCAACCTACGGCACACCGCGCAGCGCCTCGCTGAAACCGAGTTTCAATCCGACTTTCACGAAATTCAGGCCCGGCTCAAAGCCTCTGCTGAAGAAGTGCGCAGCGTTTCGCACCGCATGATGCCCCGAGCTTTGGTGGAGAAAGGACTGGCTCCGGCGGCCCAACAGCTGGTGGATTCGGCCTTTCGCATGAGCGAAATCGATTCGGAATTTGAATTGGGAAATCAGCCACTAAAGCTACCTAAGCCCCTGGAAATAAATCTCTATCGCATTTTGCAAGAATTGCTCAACAATGTGACCAAGCACAGCAAGGCCAGTAAGGTAGCCGTGCAATTGTACCAAACCAGCCGAGCGGTGGTGTTGCATGTAGAAGACGATGGAGTAGGCATGGCCAATACCCAGGATCAAGGCCATGGCATGTCCAACATCCTCAACCGGGTCAACATGTTCGACGGGCAACTCAACATCGAATCGCTTCCCCGGCAAGGTACTTCGGTCATGATTTCGATTGGCGTGTAAAGCATTGGTTGGACTTCATCCAAAAACCAAAACCGAATGAAAGCCCCAACATACATTCGGTTTTTGGTCTACAACGCGCGTGTCATGGTTGATCAACTATAGGTGGAAGTGTTGGCCCACTCTCCTGCTATTGTAGCTCCACACTAACCTTCATGGAACAAGGCAGAGAAGCAGGCCAACACGATTGCAAATTCCTCCAAAGGCTGTTGCCATTGTAGTGAAATGCGTACACCACAGCCCCATCATTTTGCAAGTGCCTTGCCCGGTTGTTGTTCTGCATGAACGAAAGAGCACATCACCTGAGCAAGGGTAAAAAGCATAACCAGCAATTAAAAGCGAAATTCATGGAGCAGGAACGGTTAGAGTTTGATCAATTTCTTTCGAAACGGTTGTCCATTTACTGTACCCCGGAGCAAGTAGATACCGGTTGGCTGGTTCGAGAGATCGAGTTTATAATTGTGGATCTGTACATCGGTGGTGCGGCCCTGCAAATCGGTGACCACCAATTCCAGCTCCTGGCCTTGGGTGTGGAGGTAAAACACATCGTAAGAAGGATTGGGCCCGATGGAAATGCTGTTTTCAACTGGTGTTTCGGCTACTGAAACTACATTGTCTTTGAGTTTCCAGATTTGAACCCCGTTGGTTGCGTCCTCTGCGGTGAAAAACAAGGTGTTGCCAAAGGCAGTGAGGGAAGCCATTGCAGAGGCACTTAAGCCGTTCGGCAAATGGCTCACCAATTGGGTGCCTGCGCTGGTTCCGTCGGTTTTCCAAATCCCCGCTTCGTTCACATTGGCAGTAAAGAAAAGCTCGCCTTCTACCACCGTAAAGGAATTCAGCCCGGAACCATTGATACCGGGAAGTAGGTCTTTTACCAACTGGGTACCGGCAACGGTTCCGTCGGTTTTCCACAACTCTACCCCATGGGTGCCGTCATCTGCTGAGAAAAGTAGCGAGCCGTTCCATTCGGCGAATTCAATGTTATTTAAACCAGAATCTTCAAAGATTTTGAGTTGTACAGTACCGGCACTGGTGCCATCCGTTTTCCACAATTCCCGTTTTCCCTGAAACCTTCGGGCATAATACAATTCGCCATTAAAACGGCCAATTTCCTTCTTTTCAGGAAACCATAAAAAAGGAGTAGCGCCTGGGGCTGCATCTTTTACCAATACGGTGCCGCTTTCGGTGCCATCGCTCTTCCAAAGTTCTAATCCATGAATGTTATCGTTGGCAAAGAAATAGAGCAAACCGTTGTGCTCCATGAGGTATTGCACCTCTGAGCCATTAGCACCCGGCCAGATGTCTTTCACAACATAAGAGCCTGCGGGAGTGCCATCACTGGCCCACAATTCAATGCCTTGGTTGCTGGGACCCATGAAAAATAGCTTGTTGTTGACCACTACAATAGGCTCGATGAGGAAACCCTGTGAGACAGTCGGGAAATCGACAACCAACTGGGTGCCTTGTTCGGTACCATCGCTTTTCCAAAGCTGAAAGTCGCCTGGTGCATTTCTAAAGAAATAGAGGTCACCGTTAAAGGAAGTAAGGAAACTCAGACCAATGTTGTCAAAGCCGGGATCGATGTCTTTGACCAACACCGTGCCGGCAGCAGTGCCATCGCTTTTCCAGAGTTCGATTCCGCTCGTGCTGTCGTTGTGTACAAAAAACATAGTACCATTCACCTCCGTGGGATCATGGAGTTGCCAGCTCAACAAGGTGGGCGAAAAGGCTTTTACGATTTGGGTACCGGCTTCCGTTCCATCCGAAATCCACCAATCATATTGATCAAAACTGGAAGCAAAAACTCCTTTGCGGAAAAAGAACCGGTTGTTGGAGGGAATGATGTTCTGGAAATCGATACCGATTCCCACCCCCGGGTCGCCAATGGGTTTCAAAATTTCGGCGTGTTGCGCGTGCGCAACAGGCAATAGGAGCAACACTGCAATCAATAAGGTGAACTGTTTCATCGGACTTTTTTTCGTTAATGATGCCCAATGTAGAGGAAGCGCCACCGCCCAGAAAATTTTGTTCAGCAATGGACGGATTTGTTTAGCAACGGACGTTTGAAAGTCCCTTACCAGGAAAAATGGAGTGAAATGTACTTAAAACAAAGCCGGTTTTAACCGAGCAAAAATTGCTCGAATGCGGCTACTTTGTACTTGGAAAGTCGGACCTCCAACTGATTTTTGAGCAGGATCAACTTGTTTTTCTTGGAGAAGCGTTCGAGGTGCGCCTTGTTGATGATCCACGACTTGTGCGACCGAAAAAATTGACTGTTGCCCCGCAACAACACCTCGTAGTGTTTCAGGTTCTTGCTGGTCATGTATTCTTCCTGGGTGGTAATGATCTTGCAATACGATTCCTGGGCATGAATGGCTACAACCTCCGAAAGCTTTACCACCAGCTGCTGGTCGCTTTTGCGCACCATGATCTTTTCATTTTGCGGGTCTTGCAGGTTGTTGACCAACACCCCATACTTTTCTTTGAGTTCTAACTGGTTGGCCCGTTCCAGTAGCTTTCTTTCAGCTTCTAAAAGCCGGGAAACCTGTACCGGTTTCAGGAGGTAATCCACTGCCGAAAGCTCGAAGGCTTTGATCGCATATTGGTTGTAGGCCGTAACAAAAACGATGGCAAAATCAATTTTTTCGAAAAACGAAACAATCTCGTAGCCTGCGAAGTTGGGCATCTCAATGTCTAAAAAGACCACATCGGGGCGGTGCTGCTCAATTGCTACTTTGGCTTGTGGCAGGTCAAAAGCCGTAGCCACTACTTCTAGGTTCGGGCAATGGCGGAGTAGCAATTGTCGGAGTACATTCTGTGCTCCGGTTTCGTCGTCAACAATGATGACTTTTAGTGCGGTGGGCATCTTTTGAAGGGCAAGTTAGGTGGTGATGGTCAGGAGTAAATATAGGAGATGCTATGGGTGAAAAAATAGCCACCGAGAATGCGGTTTGTCAGCGCAATGAAAGGCCAAATTTGAAGCATAAACGGTAGATTGGTGTTGGCAGGGCGAACGGTATTTTCGCTGAAGTTTCAGGTGCAATGCGGGCTATTGTATCCGTTGGTGAGGAATTTGCAATACAACGCGCGTACCTGAGATTTCATTGTTGACCACCACATCTTCGAAGCGGTAGCTCAAGGCTTGTCGGTAATGTTCGCTCATTACCTGAATCCGTTTTTGTGTAGCCTTAGTAGCAAAAGAAGTATGCCTCTCTCCCTGCCGTTTTTGGATGGCTTGAGAAGCCTTTCTCCCAATGCCGTTGTCTTCGATCGTACACACCAGTTGATTCGAAAAAGCAAAGGCAATCTTCAGGTGCTTGTCGCCTTCCTTGTGAAGCAAGCCGTGTTTGATGGCATTTTCTACAAATGGCTGCACCAGCATGGGTGGAATCATGAGCTCCATCGGGGCCTGGTCACCGTCGAGCGAATAGTGGAAAGAAGGTTGAAAGCGCAATTGCTCGATTTTGAGGTATACCTCCAAATGCTCGATCTCTTCCTCCAATGAAATAAAATCCCGGTCGGAATGCTCTAAGGTCGTGCGTACCAGCTGTGAAAACCGCGCTACATAGGTATAGGCCGCTTCTACTTTTTCAGTGAGGATGAGGTTTTGAATCGAGTTGATGGCATTGAAAATAAAGTGCGGGTTCATTTGCGATTTGAGGGCGGTCAGCCGAGAGGCATTCACTTCATCGAGCAATTGATTTTTTCGACGAAGGTTGGCCAAACGGAAATGCGCAATGGAAACCACCAACACAACGAAAAGGCCGGCTGCACCCAAAAGAAACCACCAGGTAGTCCAATAAGGGGGCTGAATGGTAAATGCGATGGTTTTCACCGCACTTTCCTGATCCCGGTAAACCGCTTTGACTTCAAACGCATACGCTCCTGGAGGAAGTGAACGGTAATTGACCACATTTTCGGGGTAAGGATTGGTGACCCAATCCTGATCGAGGCCCACCAACCGATAAGCATATTTCAAGGCATCGGCATAGGCAATGGAGGGAGAAGAGAAAAAGAACGACAATTTGTTTTGGCGAAAGCCCAGTTGCAGGTTGCTCGTCGGTGCGATGCGTGCATCATTCACCCGCAGGCTATCCAGGCGCAGATTGGGGGCATAGGTCTCCGCTTCCAACAGCGAAAGCGGAAAGTACTGAAGCCCTTTTGCGGTAGTGACCCATACCTGATCCAGCCAAAGGACAACCTCTTTCACCGACTTAAACGAAAGTCCCTTGATGGATTCCACTCTTTGAATTTCCTGGCCCGTTGCAGGATCAAGTTCATAGAAAAGGGAAGCCGTTTGCACGAAAAGGCGTTGGCGGTACCAATGGAAGGAAGTCACGCGCTGAATGGCCGGCCAATGGTGGATCAAATTGGGGCCTTCAAAAACCAGAATTCCCTGGTGGTCGGAACCGATGTAGGTGCGACCTTCTGCCTGAAAAATGGTGTTGACCACAATCGGCCGATTGTCTAACCTGAAAATCTCGGTTTCATTGATGGGGCCAATTTTTAGACCTACGGAAGTCCCTGTAAACACGGTTTGGTGTGCTGAATCATAAGCAATGGCTACCGTGCGCATGTTGGCTTTCGCAAAGCCCACATTTTGGTTGGTATGGACATCGAGGAGCCGGTAGCCGCGATCGTCTCCCACCAGGTAGGCTGAATCTTTAAAATGTGCCACAGTTTTGATTGCGCTCACGTCCATCGGACGCAAGGAGCCATCGTTTAGACTAAGGAATTGACTGTTGTTGGCGTGAATGCCAATCGTATGGATCTCGGGCATGCCAAACATTTTGACCACCCGCTCTTTTAATTGCTTTACCACGGTGGTAACCTCAAACTGTGGATCGATTCGGTACAAGCCACGCTCTTTGGTAGCGACATAGAGGGCATCCCTCTCTTTTTCAATTTGATCGATTTGCGCATTGGCAATGTCCAGGAATTCGATTTCCAGGTTGGGCAATACCAGAATCCCCTGATCGAAGGTGCCGAGCAAAGTATTGCCTTCACTGTCGCGGTAAGCGGTGGAAATAAAATAATCTTCAAACAGGAGCTCCCCTTTTTTTAGCGCCTCCAAACGACTGTTGTAAAGGTATACCCCACCATTGTTGAGTCCTGACCAGAAATGGGTGCCATCGGAGAAAAATCGCGGTTGCTCCCGGTAGTACGGAAACTGAAAAGCAGTAGGGTAGAAGAAGCCTGATTTTGGTTCTTTTTGAAGCAGTAAACCGCCCCTACGGCTACAATACAGTGTAGTGTCGGCCAACTCAAAGGCGTTTAACAAATCGGGCCCCTGCGGCTCTACTTCTGAGGAGGTGAGGTGATAATTTGCATCTAAATCATGTACCGATACTTTTTCTCCGGCACCGAAAAAAAAACGGTGACCCTCCTCATGAGGAATGATGCCCGAGGTGGCGCCCCGACCTATAGGATACTTTTTCAAAACCGTGCCCTCACTATCGAACACGATCACCGAGGAGGAAACAGCAATCCCTACATTGGATTTGGTGAAATACAGTTCCAGGTTGTTGTTGCCCGGAAAAATAGAATCCAAAAAGACCTCAGGACGATCGTTGACAATGGTAAAAATTTGGCCGGAGAGGTTGTAGTAAAACAAGCGTCCGGTGCGGTCTTTCTGCATTCCTAACACATCGTTGGAAAGTGCGCTTTCGGGCAGCGGTACCCGATTGAAACGATAACCATCGTATTGCAGCAGTCCGTCGTTGGTACCAATCCAAATCTTGCGGTTACTATCCTGCTGAATGGTGTATACCTCCAGTCCGGATAGAGCCTCTTCCCCAATTAGAAAATGCAACGGAGTTTGTGCCGCTATTTGGCCAGCAAAAAGTCCGATAAGCCAGCAGAACAATAAAAGGCGAAAAGCATATTTCACCGGGGAAAGTTACTCAGGATGCGCTTATGACCGAAAACGAATTGAACGGTTGGAGGCCTTTACGGAAAAGCTCAATGGGATAGGGGAGCAGTTTAGAAGTCGATCTATTGCTTGAAAGTGAGGTGAATGGATGAAGGAAACAATGAATTAGGAATGCTATTGGAGTGGTGTACGGGAGCAAAAAAACTTGCCCAGTTCACTAAACAAGAAGAAAGAACGGATAGTGAACCAGGGCAAGTTCGGGTCATGCTGAGGTAACCCCAACATGACCCCATAGGAGTCGATCGTCTTTAAAGTTTGATCAATTTGGTGCTGAAGGCACGGCCGTCCACTACACCACGCAGCAGGTAAATTCCTGTGGGGTGTTGCGAGAGGTCGAGTGCGTTGTTTTTTACAGACACGGCGACCGTACGCCCTTGCAGGTCGGTGACCAGCACTTCAGACACAGGCGCATTGCTTTGAATGCGAAATACATCATAGGAAGGGTTGGGCCCCACCGAGATACCACTTTCCAATGCGTTTTCGGCTACAGAGATTACGTTGTCTTTCAGTTTCCAGATTTGTGCGCCCGAGGTTACCTCAGCGCCAAAAAAGTAAATGCTATTGTTGAATTCCGTCAACCCAACGAGCTTGTAGGCATAGGTGCCTGTCGATAAACCCGATACTTTGGTGGTGCCACTTGGGGTGCCATCGGTTTTCCAAATCACCGCACCTTCGGTAGCGTTGAAGGCTCCGAAATACACCTCACCCTTGAAAACGGTGAGGTCATAAGCAAATCCATTGGCAGCACCCGGATTGACATCCGATAGCCTGATGGTACCCGCAGTTGTACCATCGCTCTTCCACAATTCGTGTCCAAACGCGGTACTTAAAGCTGAGAAATACAGTTCGCCGTTGAACCCGACTAGGTTTCTGATGCCGCCTTCAACATCGACCGGAAAATCAGCCACCATAACGGTGCCCGTTTCAGAGCCGTCACTTTTCCAGAGCTGCGTCCGGTTGTTGATTTCCCGTGAGAAATAGAAATCTGCATTAACGGCCTCGGCTTGAAAGGTATTGATGATGGAAGGAGGTACTCCCTGAAGAAGGTCAAAGTCTTTGACCATTACCGTTCCACTGGCTGTTCCATCGCTTTTCCACAAGGCCCGGCCGTTGATGGCGTCTCCGGCAACAAAGATGACCATCCCATTTACTTCGGAGATTCCAAGCGGGCGAGAGGAGTTCGGCCCTGGGAAAATATCTTTTACTTCAAACGTGCCTGCCGTGGTGCCATCACTTACCCACAATTCGTTGCCCGAACCGGATTGGGCCTTGAAAAAGAGTTTGCCACCTGCTACGGTCAGCCGGTCTACCAGGGAAGAATCGCTTGCCGCACTGGGAAAGCTTCTCACCAGTTGTGTGCCTTGGGCAGTGCCATCGCTGCGCCACAGGTCGCGCCCGGTGCCGTCTTCGTAGGTGAAGAAGTAAAGAACGCCGTTGAGTTCGGTCAATAAGGTGGGGCTGGAAGCCCCGGGGCCGGTGAAAATATCTTTCACCATCACGGTGCCGTTGGTGGTACCATCGGTTTTCCAGAGCTCCCTGCCATGAATACCATCGTCCAGGGTAAAGAAAACCTGGTTGCCGGCCGCAGTAACCGACAATACTCCGAAACGATCGCCTACATTATCAATTCCTTTGACAAGTTGGGTGCCGGCCGTAGTGCCGTCGGTCGTCCAAAGTTCCGCTTGATTGACCGTAGCACTGGAAATGGTATGAAAAAAGAGTTGGCCGTTTTGCTCCACCAGCTCTTGGCTTGGGTAAATGATGCCACTCCCCGGATCGCCCACGGAGGTAACCTGCTCGGCGTTTTGTGCGAATCCCGCGCAGAGCATAAAAAGTGATAGGGTGAGTAATGTGAATTTTTTCATCGGGCTTTTTTTTTAGTGCGTAGTTTCCCAAGGTATAGGACCAACTTCTGGATAAAAATTTTTGTTCAGCAACGTGCCGGTTTCCTTTAGGAATGGACTACTTCGGAAAGGAGCTGGTAAAAAGAAACCGGACCAACGCCCCAGCGCCAATCCGATTTCAGACATCCAACGGGAATTGAATGGGTTAAAGTTTGATCAGTTTCTTTCTAAAGTATTGGCCATCCACCAGGCCTTGGAGTAGGTAAATACCTGTAGGATGACCGGTAAGGTCAAGCGTATTTTCTCGTATCGGCACCGAAATCCTTTTGCCTTGCAGGTCGGTGACCTGCACCTCGGTCATGGGTGTCGCACTTTGGATACGAAACACATCATAGGACGGGTTAGGCCCAACAGAAACACCGCTTTCGAGTTGGTTTTCGGCTACGGAAATGACGTTGTCTTTGATTTTCCAAACTTGGGTACCGGAGGCAGTTTCGAATGCATAAAAGAACAACGTGTTCTGAAACCTGGTAAGGGTTCTAAAGATGCCCAAATAAGGAGCCTGAGTGGAATCAGAGACCATCACTGTGCCGTTGTTGGTTCCATCGGTTTTAAACAGTTGAAAGTTTCCCGAAGCAACGAAAGCCACAAAATAGAGCTCCCCCTTTAGTTCTGTAAATCCATAGGGATAACCGTTGGAGGGGCCGGGGAACAGCTCTTTGAGCATGGTAGTACCCAATTCAGTGCCATCACTTTGCCATAATTCAAATCCGGTGGCGTTGCTGTAGCCAGTGAAGATCAGCTTGCCACCGAAAGACTGCATGGATTGCACGCTGCCATCAAAGTGGTAGTCGAAGGCTTTCACCTTTTGTGTTCCCGCAAGGGTGCCATCGCTTTTCCAAAGTTCAGTAGAGGTGGCCGTTCCACCTACAAAATAAAAGTTGTTGCCAAGGGTTGTACTTTGATAGGTATTGATGTAGTCATAAGGACTACTGTTGGGACCAAAGTCTTTTATCATAACCGTGCCAGCTTCGGTGCCATCGCTCTTCCAAAGGGTGTTTCTATTTACCCCATTGTGAGCCGTAAAAATGACCGACCCATTGAACTCCCGAATATGATAGGGCCTGGAAGAATTGGGCCCCGGGTTGATGTCTTTGACCTCAAATGTTCCGGCAGTGGTGCCATCGCTCACCCACAGCTCGTTTCCATTGGCGGTTTCCGCCTTGAAAAAAAGCTTGTTGTTGGCAATGGTAATGGTTTCATACCAAGAAGAATCCCCGGCAACGGTAGGAAAACTCTTCACCAATTGGGTACCCTGCGCAGTACCATCACTGCGCCACAAGTCGCGGCCCGTTCCATCTTGATAGGCGAAAAAATAAAGAGTCCCATTGAAGTTGGTCAAGAGTTTGGGGGTAGCACTGGTAATACCAGGAGCAATGTCTTTTACCATTACCGTGCCTGTGGCCGTGCCATCCGTTTTCCACAACTCCCGGCCGTTCACACTATCATTGAGGGTAAAAAATACCGTTCCACCGGCTTCAATGAGGTCATCAATGCCCCGGGAGTCCCCATTGTTGGGTAAATCGATAATTTGGTAGGTGCCGTTGCTGGTGCCGTCACTTGCCCAGAGCTGAACGCGGTCGGAGAACACGTCTAAAGTATTTTCCCAATAGATTTTCCCGTTGGAAATGGCTAAGTAGTGTTTGGTGTAATTCATTCCAACACCTGGGTCTCCTATGTTGGTCAACTTTTCAGCATACTGGGCATATGCATTGCAGAGCATCAAGCTGGCGGCAATGAGGGCGGTGAATTTTTTCATCGGGTTCATTTTTTAGTGAGTAGTACGGCAATGTAAAGCCTCAATTTCAGGATGAAAATTTTTGTTTAGCAACGGGCATGTTTCGTTCAGTAACGGACCAAAACCGTAATATTCGCAGGGATAAACCGTGCTGTTTGCCTGCTTTTGGTGGTGGAATGGCCCTTAGTAGGAGATGCTGAAGCAGGTGTTTGGCCATTTGCTTTTTGGTACTTTACCAATGCGACCGCGCTACAAAGGTGGGTTCGGTGACGACCCTTACTACTTCCGCAAATGAACCGGCGAGGTGCCGATCGAAGCGCATGGGTTGGGGCCTTCCTGCTATGACGCGCACCTTGCTTTGGATTAGAAGAGTTAATGAGGATTTAATGCAGTTCATGGCGCTCCGGTGACAACCGAACCAGTATTCTACTATATTTGAGAAAAATTGCATTGGATGGGACCTGCCCGCCCGTCTTCTTATCCACCCAAACAAAATCTGCAATGAACACTTTATTCACCACCACCTTCCAGCCTTTTGCTGCCCCTTGCTTCCGTATGGCCAGAAAACAGTCATTCTGGTGAACAAAACGGCTTGTCCGCTCAACTACCAGTTGGTAGAAGTGGAGGCAGCGCTCTATGGCTGTTCCATTCCTTCTAAAGATCTACGGATCTTACCCAACATCAAGCACCGTCCTATATCGAAGTTCGTATAGTTTGATGGGCTTGTAGTCCTTCTGCACTACCATCACTGCCGGAATACCGGCATACGGTTCGGCCTCGCCCACCTCAACCGTAATTCTCAACGGGGGAAAATCCCTCGTTTTTTTTAATCACCCAAACACTTATTATTTATGAAAGCTTTTTTTGCAACTACTGTTCTCGCCCTTTGCTGCGCCCTGTTTTCTTTCGGACAACAAACCATTTACCTGGCCAATGAAACCGCGTGTGCGCTCAATTTTCAGGTGATGGAAGTGGAACAAGCGGCCGGCGGCTGTTCTTTCTACAAGCGCCACAATGTGATCGTGGCACCTTATACGGCTGTTCCTCTGACTACGGCAGCTCCCTCCGGAACCGAGTTCCTCTATGGGGCGGCCTCTTTTGTGGTCAACAACTGTATTGCCATGAGTTATGCTGCTCCGGCCGGTGCCTGTGCGACTTGCACTTATCCGTTCCTATCCTCTAATTCCTTCACAGTGAATTGCAACAACAATTGTCAAGGCTCGACTTTCAACATGGAGTGGGTCGATTGCGCTTCTACCGGGTTGGGCATTTCCTACATCGTTATTTGGGAGTAAAAAGCATCCCATAAAATGATTGCAGCCCCTTTTGTGAGGCCCTTTGAGCGATAAGCCTTTAGACCGGTAGCAAACGGCAGCACTCGTTTTAGATTCAAAGCATCCCAATCATGGCACCGCTATGCATTTAGTAGTGCGGTGGTTGGGATTTTTTGTTTAATAGTTCGTCATTAGGATATCGCTACTTTGTCCGTTGTAGGATTAGCCTTAATAGAAATTCAACTGAGTGTCGTTTGCAACTACACTCGACTATTTTGAATGATCAATTGTATTCAACTGCTGATAAATTCTACGGAGAATGCTTGAATGGGAATCATTCAGATTTGTACGATGTACTTTGATAGTTGCTCGTAGTTGCAAACTACGAGCAGGGTGTGTGGCATTTAAATTTCCCGGTTCCTTTTGCCGGGCTTCCTCCCAGAAGCAGTATTGGGCAAAGATTGATCCCCATTTTCCAGTCGCGGTGCCTTTGGGCTTACCGGTACTTTCGGGTTCGGAGGGGCTTTGGTGTGGTGCGGTATTTCTTCGCGCAGTGCTCTTGGGCTGGGAGTTGGACCTGTAGCACGTTGTTGCTTTGCTAAGTCCAGGGCGTGTTGGAGCGCCCGTAACTCCTCCACCTTGTCTTCCGCAGCTTTCAGCAACTTGACCCGCGAGGCGATGGCGCATTGAAGCAGGTGAATTTCATCTTCCATTTCAAAGGTGAAACGCTGCGCCCAAAGCAGGGCCATGCGGCCTTTTTTCTGGTGGCCTTCTACGAATTGCTGGAGCGATTGAATGGCGGTTTGTTGCACCTCAGGAGCCTTGGCCAGCAACTCAACGATGGTTTGCCAGTTGTGGATTTGATCGGCAAGCGCACCAACCGTAGACTGGTCGATGGCCAGGCAACGCTTCACCGTAGCCAGTTCCCGCTTTTTGTGCCGCAGGCGCGACTTCAGTTTCTTCAAGGCGTCCTCGTGGTGCAATTTCAGGTGCAGGTAATCGTATTGGTCGGTGGGCAGAGCAAGCGCAGTAGCCGCCATTTGTTGCTGGGCTTGCTTGCAGCAATAGGCTTCCGCTACAATGACTTCGGCGGTTTTGCCGGTCAAGCGTTCGATGCTCGCAATCAATTCGGCGTTGGGGCATTGCTCCCTCTTTTCGATGCGAGAAATGGTGGAACGATGAACCCCCAAGAGTCGGGCCAGCCGGGCCTGGTTGCACTTCAATTTTTTTCGGGCATTCTTAAACAACGCTGGTTGCGGAGATCGGGTCGGAAGCATAAGCACTAATATTCGTTATCGTCAATCGCGTACCCATAAGATGCACCAAGCCCCTGCTTTGGTATGCTGGGCTACCGCTTTTTTCTCGCGCCTTCCCGTTTTTTTGCCTTCCACTTAAAAAAGTGTTGCGTTCCATTTTTGTACGCAACACTTTTAGTGATCGGAAATTTTGTTGCGCGCCATTTCCCCGCGCAACACCTTGCCTTTGTTATGTGGATGAAGGAATGGAAAGATGATAGATGCAAAAACAAAGAAGGCCGCCTCGAAATTAAGACGACCTTCTCCATCCACATAACTAACTTGTTTAGTTGATGAATATCGACAAGGTTTGAGGCGTGTCGGTATTAACGGTACGTACCACGTGAACTCCTTTCAGAGAAGCGGGCAACACGATGGGGTTCTCAGGTTGTAGCATTCCTTGGAATACAGTGCGCCCCAAGACATCAAAAATGAAAACTTCACTGCTGCTGGCTTGTGTTCCGGTCAACGACAAGGCGCGTGTGTAAGCATCAAATTCCAACGCGGCTGCTTCCTCGGCGGGCAGGTCCGTGGCCGTTTGGGCAACTGCTTTGCGAAAGTTCGTTTGATGGGTGTTGACGCAGTCGTAATATTTACCAGGGTAGTGGGCGGTGCTCAGATTGGGGCTTAGCATTTGGTAGCCGTCAGAATCATCCAAATTCAACCTTCCGGGAGTGATCCCAACCGGGGATGCCCGTGAAAAATATTGGTTGGAAGGAAGGCATTGTATCTTGGTATCCATCAATTTCACATAGCGTTCGCGTAAATAGGGAAGGTTGGGGTTCTGTTTGACATGGGAAAAGATTACAAAATCTTCATGCGAAGGGGTGGGCTTGGTGCGGAAAAAGCTCACTGGCAATTCTTCGCGCTGGCCAGGCAAAAGGTCGAATTCCCACAGTGGAATGGTTTGAAAGTTATTGGGGTCGATGAAAGCCACGCCCGCTGAGGATTGACCAAAATCCTGGTAAAAGACCAAGGCCTCAAGCATATCCGTTATGTTGTTGTATTTCAAGTCGGTAAAAAAGATTTCGTACCTGCCCTGCACAGGATGGTATTGGTGGCTGTCAAACACCGTCAGGTTAAAATTCAGGCGGCAAAACCCAGCGCCTCTGTTGGGAGAATGGTAGGTGAGGTAATAAAAGTTACGATCGTTACACAAACGAGGGGCTTGATTGGTGGTTGTGTTGAAGGTTTCAATGCCGGTAAGCCGGTTTCCAGCTACATCGTAGGCGGTTAGAAAAATGAGCTGCCCCGAGGTAGGCAAGGTATAGTTTCCAACAAACACGTAATCATCGTTGGTGGTGTTGCGCACCAGTTGGGTCAGTTCCAATACGGTTGGCGTATGCGTAGGCAAATAGTCGCGGTAAACTCTATCCCACAAAATGGTGCCGTTGGGCGTGATCTTGTACAAAGCCAATCCAGGCCAGGTTAGTGGATCCCATTGACTTTGTGGAACGGCAGCATTACGGTTCAATGCGGCAC
Organism: uncultured Flavobacteriales bacterium; assembly: GCA_937899835.1. Lineage (GTDB taxonomy): Bacteria > Bacteroidota > Bacteroidia > Flavobacteriales_G > Salibacteraceae > CALCCE01. Next base: position 84,130 of record CALCCE010000305.1, read on the forward strand.
CCACCACAAAGTTACCCGCCGGGTCGACCAAGATTTTCGGTGTGTCGTAGTGAACGCCTTCGCTGATGGTGAGCACCTTCGACCAGTTGACATTGCCGTTGCTGGGGTCAATGCTAAAAATGAGCAATGCCCGCGCACCCAACCAGCTGTTGTTGGCCACGGTGCCTACCACTACTACTTGATTGCCATCTTGAGCGAGGCTACCAAAGGTGGTACTGCCCAAACCGTGTTCATAGGTTTGGCTAAAGTGAATGGTGGAAAGTGGGTTGGCGGCAAAATGGCTGTACTCCAGGTTGTGGATGAGGATTTTGTTGGGGTTGCCTGCCGTTTCCACGGTGGTCCCCCAAACGATTTGGGTATCGTTCATCCACTCCATAGCGGTGGTTTCCCAATCGCCGGGAGAGGTAAGAATATCATTGGGTCCGGCTGATTCAATGGAAGAGTGCAATACGGTTTGCGAAGCCCCCACCAGTACCAGCAAAAGGAAGGCGGATAAAAGGGTTAATTTTTGTTTCATGGCAAATAGATTAGTAAAATATGCCGTGAAAATAAACCGCGGAATGATGCGCCATGAAAAGCGTAACCGTTGGTCTTAATGCGCAATAAGTGGCGCTTTTAGGCAACGGTTGGAAAGGGAGAAATCCCGGCTTGACGCAATGTTGCTTTGTGTGCTGCGCTTCCCTGTCCTTTAGGAATTGAAAATGCTACCTGAACGTCTTTAGAACGAAAGGATTCGAAGTTTTGGAACGCTGCTTTTAAGATCATTGCAAAGCCTGATGCCAAAACGATTTACCGCAAGAGATGCACCGAGCCAGTGCGGCAGTCGCGCGCTTCCGATCCGTTCTCGTATTGAAAACAAATGGTGTAGAAATATACCCCGTTGACGAGTTCCCCATCTTTAGAGTTGGTGCCATCCCAAGCCGCTTTGGGGTCGTTGGTTTGGAAAAGTTGCGTTCCCCACCGGTTGTAGATGATCATCTCAAAATCGGCAAAGGCACATTCACTTTCCGGTAGGAAGATTTCATTCATTCCATCTCCATTTGGCGTAAAAATGTTGGGAATAAAGACCGAACAGGCGCTGGAGTCGCAATCTTCATCTACTAAGATGCTATCCCGGTAAAGGCATCCTTCGATGTCAATGGTCAGGATGTATTCTTGTGCTGTCGCAACTAAGAGACTTGGGGTGCTTTGGCCCGTATTCCAGGAATAACTGGTGGCGTTGGGAACGGTTCCATCCAGGATTAGGTTGTTGAACCCGCAGACGGTAGTATCGGCCCCAAGAATACCCGGCGGGGGCAAGGGAGTAGTGGTGATCGAAATAAAATCGGTGAGTGGGCAATTGCCAACCGTAGCAGTTATCGAATACACTCCGCTTGCGTTCACCAACAATCGGGCATTGGTGCTGTTGTCCGACCACAGGTAAGTAGCATTAGGCAATGTGGCATCCAAAGTGATGCTTTCCCCACTACAAATCGTGGTATCCGATCCCAAATCAAGTGTTGAATCCATGACCGTAACTTCAATGGAATCGATGACGGAACAATTGCCAAGGGAAACCGTCACGGTATACATCCCCGCTGCGTCTACCGAAAGGGAGGGGTTCGTGCTGCTGTTGG
>CALCCE010000306.1 GCA_937899835.1 uncultured Flavobacteriales bacterium
TTTTCGCTAAGCGTTGCTGGTATTTTGGGTCACCGCATGCACTCTTCGGGTAAACTCGGGCTTTCGCCGAACGGCCACCGGTAGGCACGACCCGTCAGTTAGCATTACCTCGAGCTTGCTGGCATTAAACGCTTTCACGTGGTGCAAATTCACCATGTGGGAGCGATGGATGCGGAAAAATACCTTGGTATCCAACAGCGCTTCGTAATGGCTCAGCGCTTTGGTGCAAGTAAAAGTTTTGCCCGATTGCATTTGAAAGTAGGCGTAATTGCCCGCTTGAGCAGTAATGCTCAGAATCTCCTTTAGTTGGAGGGTAATGAACCCTCTTTGCGAGGTAATGATGATCCGGTCAGGAGTATCCGGTGTGTCCAACAAGGCATTGAGTTGTGCAATGCGCACATCTTCCTGCCCACGAACGGCATCCACCTTTTTCAAGGCCATTCCCAATTCTTCGCGGTTCACCGGTTTGAGCAAATAATCCAGAGCCGAGTGCTTGATCGCCCGGATGGCGTAGTGGTCGAAAGCCGTGGCAAAAATCACTTTGAACGGAGGTACTTCAAACGCATGAAGAAAATCGAAGCCATTGGCCTCCGGCATTTCCACGTCCAAAATCACCAATTCCGGTTGTTCGCTTTCTACCAACAACTCGGCTTCCCGGGCCGAATGGGCTTGCCCCACCAGCGTCACTTCAGGAAAATCTTTCAAGAGCAGCGCCAATACCGCCAGCGCATCGGGTTCATCGTCTACAATCAGGGTACGAATAGGGATCATTGAATCGGTAATAAAAGTTCAACCAAGGTGCCTTTTCCTGTTTTCGGATTGGCCGGTCCGATATGAAACGCCGTTCGATGGCCTTGTTTTTCCAACAAAGCTACCCGGCTCTTCACAATGTTTAAACCGAGAGAATTGGACTTCTCGAGAGTTGCTGAAGCGGTTGATGGCAGGCGATAGCCCACCCCATTGTCTTCCACCCGCACCCGCAAGGTATCGGAACCCTCTTGGGCAAGGGCTACGGTTAAATGCACTTTTTGCCCACCATAGGCATGTTTCACGGTGTTCTCGCAAAGCGGCTGGATCAGCAGTGGCGGCAAAGCAATGAAATCGAGGTCGGCGTCCAAGGCCTCGTCCAGCTCAATGGAATAATCGAACCGCTCGGGGAAGCGCTGGGTCTCGATTTTCAAATAGTTGTCTAAAAAATCGACCTCCCGCTCCAGCGGAATAAAAGCCAGTCGGGAATACTCCAAACCCGAACGCATCATACCCGATAATCGGGTAATGAACTCGTTGTAGTCCTGGGTTTGGCCGAGCAACAGAAATTTTTGGGCCGAGTTGAGGGCATTGTACACAAAATGCGGATTCATTTGCGAGCGGAGGGCCTTTTGTTCCGCCTTCAAGGTTTGAATTTCGAGGTCTGTCTTTTGGCGTTGGGCTTGGAGCCGAAGCTGCACTCCCAGCGTTATCAAACCCATCAAGAGCAGGCCCATTAGGGATAGAAACCACCACGTTTCCCAAAAGGGAGTGGCAATGAAAAATTGTGCGGTAGCACTTTTTCCCCAGGCATCCTTGCCCAGGCGCGCCTGCACCTCAAAGGTGTAGTTGCCCGAAGGCAAGTTGGTGAACTGTGCCACGGGGTAAGACGATTGCCGCCAGCTGGTGTCCAGGCCCGACATGCGGTAGCGAACCTCCGGAGTATAAAGGCGAAAGCTCATCGCCCCAAATTCGATGATGAGGGCATCCTGATCGTGTTCGAGCTGAAACCGATCCTGCAAACTTTGGGACTGATAGTTGACCAATACTTTTTGCAGGTAGGCCTCGGGCTTCGGGGCGTCAGTTTCCAACTGATCGATCGGTAGTTTGAAAAGGCCACCCTGGTTGCCCAGGTACAAGTTGTGACCGACCACCGCAAGGGGCTCTCGGGTAGTCATGCCAAAGCGAAGAACATGATCGCTGAAATGAAAGGCTTCCACTACCGGATCAGAAGTTTGGGCGGGAAGCTTCAGTATGCGGGGCACCTCTTCTTGGCTTACGAACCAGAAATTACCCTCCCGATCGCTGGTGACTCCGCTGGCCAATACCGGACGGCCGTCGGCGTAGCGTACCGTTAGGAGCCGCTTGTCACGAATGAGCCACACCTTACCACTGCGCGCAATCACGGCCAAGGTTGGTCCGATGCGGAGCAGGTTCAGAATCCTTTCTTGTTCCCAGGCTACGCTATCGCCCAATAATTTGGGGCGCTCAAAATGCTCCCCATCCCAGGTTTTAAGACCCTTGTCTGTACCTACCCACACCAGCCCTTGCTCGTCGGTTTCGAGGTTGAGCAGGCGGCCGCCCAGCCGGTCTTGGGGCACTTCCAATACCACCCTTCCTGCTTCAAGCAAAAACAATTTTGAATACGTTAACGCCCAGATGCGCGTGGAGTCTTCGCTCTTAAGGTCGGATAGCTTGCCACCACTCAATACCGATGGATTTAGTTTCCAGGTCGTCCACCCTTGACCGTCCCAACGACCGATCATCCGGTTGTTTCCGGTGACTGTCCATTTGTTCTTAACATCGCAATAGGTAGCGGTGGGTACATTGTAAGAAGTCAATTCATCATCCGAAGGAGCATCTACCGGATCGGGAATTGTAAACCAGCTTTCTTCGTTCATGCTGACCATTCCGATCCCCGGTAGGCCAACCAACAAACGCTCGTAGTCCGACAGGAGCGTGCCCACCGCCGGGCTTTTTTTACTCCCCTCCGATCTGCCAATCTGCATTACACGCGGTGCCGGAATACACGCTAATTTTACTGAAGAAGATTTGATCCACAACGTGCCATCCTCCGATTCGGCCACCACTGCACTGGTCGACTTCTTCAAGAGGTGGTCTTTCAATTTCCAACTATCACCTTCTAACCACAACAAGCCCTGCGCATAGGTACCCAGCCAAATATCTCCAGCCGCATCCTGGTGCATTTCATGAATCTCGTAAGGAAACCGCTGCTGTTTCAGCAAGGTGCTTTTACGGCCACGCACCAGCTCATGGCTGCCGTTAGACAGGGTCCAATGGCCATCGGGATGAACGGCCAATCGAGCAGAATGTCCCAAACGGATGTCGGCGGTGGTGGTTACCCTGCTGATGCTGTCTTCCGACGATTGATAATAAATAGAAACAGGGATTCCTTGTTCCCTGCCGTTGGGTTGCAAAAAAGTGTAGTGCATCAACTCTCCGTTGGGCAATGCTGCGACTACAATGCCATGAATTTGCTGTTTCACCGGGCATATTGTCTGCACTTTACCTTCCGGTGAAATGGAGCAGATTCCGTGGGTCCCAGTGCCAAAAAACAAGGTGCCAGCCGTGTCTATGAATTGCGATTCGCACCGTAAGCCATGGTATTTTCTTAGGGTGTCGTTGTAGGGGTAGGGCAACACCGTATCGGACAAGATTTGGTACAAGCCCTCCCGCATGCTTTTGGCCCACACCTGTTGGTTGGCATCCCGGAAAAGTGATAAGTAGGGCGTGCGCGGAGCAGGTATTGCAGTCATTTGGTGTCCGTCGAAGCGGTTAATTCCACTGGGCCCGGCAGAATACACAAAACCCTTGGGGCCAACGATCAAGTCATAATGGTCAATTGCCTGTGCTTTGGAGGGAATAGGAAATTCGCTGATCGGAATATAGGTCAGGGAGGCTTTTTGTCCGAAAAGGCATTGGCTCCAGCACCAAAGGCATGCGAGGAGCGCGAATCGAAAAATAGATGCGGCAGGATGCCTCCTGCCAGATGGGGTGAGCAGCATGGAACAAGCGGGCGTATGATGGGAATCCCGAAACAGGAAAACCTGTAGAGGGGACCGGTTAGTGGTTTAAGATAGTCAAAATCTGATATTTCTTATCCCAAAACCGAAAAGGATGAACCGCCCGTTGCAAGGGTGGTAGCTCAGCTAAAAAGTGTCTGGTTGGTGCGCTGCAACCGCAAAGCCAGGGAGCGACTGATGTTGAGCAACAAACGGTTGGCCGCCGGACTGGGTTGCTCAATGAAGTGTTGCAGGTTACGTTGGTTGAGGCTCAGTACTTTGGCGCCTTCAGGTCCGGCAACTACATCCGCCGTACGGCGGCCGCCTACCAGAAAAACCATTTCGCCCAGCATTTCACCCTGGCCAATCTTAGCGATGGTGCGCTGGTGGACCCGTACTTCAAGGTTGCCTTCCAACGGCACAAAAACGGTTTGCGTTACCTGTCCTGCTTTGATAACCCGATCTCCGGGAAGGCATTGGATGACGTTGCCCAATGCAATAACTTGTTTGATCTCCTCCTCCGCTAATCCTTCGAAAAAAGAGATCCTTTCATTGGAGTGGGTTTCCAGATGCTCGGCCAGTTCGCTCCATTCGGCTGCTGAAGGGTGTTCGATCATAGCTACAGATTCGTGGCCCATCGCTTTGTAAATATCTGGTAGCAGTGCAGCGTTGTATTTTCCTTTAGCAAACAACTCACCCAAAGGAGACTGCACCTGGCGAAAGTGGGCATCATCGCCCGTCACCATCACCAAAGGAACCATGATGCCAAACTCCGGATCGTTGAACACCTCGTGTGCATAGCTCTGAAATCCAAGGCGGTGGTATAGGTTGAGCAAATGCGGTTGGCAAGTACAGAAAGCCAATTCAACTCCTGCTTCGACCCATTGACGAGCGCCTTCGGCCATGAGCTTGAAGGGCAGGGAAGTGCTTCGGTATTCCGGTTTTACCACCAGCCGAATGGCGGCTGCCATTTTGCTCTCGGGCAACACCTGCACATAGCGGAGCAGGTCGTAGATGGCACGCAAACTTTCAGGAAAAGGGGCATCACAGCCCATCACCAGGCTCATGGCACCCACCATTTCAGCGCCATCGCGCACGTAGAGCAGGCGGTTGGTAGCATCCAGCGCATCGGTAAAAACACCGGCTTCATGGTTGGCCTGATCCACGTAGACCTCCATTTCCTGCACATAAATCTGGTAGCGCAAAGCCGTTATTTCTCTGACTTCCGCCTCCGTGTGTGCCTGATGAAAGGTGAACATCGCCTTAGTGCTTCCGGCTCAGAACCTCGAAAACATTGATGGGCTCGTCTTTGCCTTTCACCTTTACCGGCTCTCGCGGTGAAGTCTCCACCACCGTTTCTGATTGTTGCATCACGCTTTCGCTGATGAGGATGGAATTGGGCTTGTCTTTGGTGAGCGATTCGATGCGGGCCGCTACATTCACTACGTCACCGATCACCGTGTATTCTACTTTTTGCTCCGAACCGATGTTGCCCACCACCGCCTTGCCGGTATTGATGCCCACACCAATGGCCACTTCGCGGCCAAATTTTTCTTCGTAGCGCTGGCTCACCTCGCGCACTTTTTCCAGCATTTCGAGGCCACACATTACCGCATTTTCACTGTTGTTTGGGTAGTTGATCGGAGCACCAAAAAGGGCCAAAATGCCATCGCCCATAAACTTGTTGATGGTGCCGTTGTATTTCAGAATGATGTCGTTCATCACCCCGAGGTAGTCGTTCAAAAACTCCACTACCTCGTGGGCTTCGAGCTTCGAACTGATGTTGGTAAAGTTGCGGATGTCGGTAAACATCACGGCTACCTCCCGGGTCTCGCCGTCCAGCAGCGATTTGCCGTCCTTGGCTTCCAGGCTTTCGCGCACCACTTCTTCGGGCACGTATTTTCGAAAGAGCAGCATGGTTTTTTCCAGGTCGCTCACCTTTTCGCTCAACTCACTCACCAGGCGCTTGTTGGCCTTTTGCAGCGAATACAGCTTGTGGGCGCGCAAAATGGTATCCCGCAGTTCGTCTTCGTCCCAAGGTTTGGTGATGTAGCGGTACACATTGGCCGAGTTGATGGCCTCGATCACCGCTTCCAGGTCGCTGAAGCCGGTGAGGATCATCCGTACCTGATCGGGAAACTCGTTGTTGATCGATTGCAAAAACTCCACCCCGGTCGTTTCGGGCATCCGCTGATCGGTAATGATCAGGTGAACGTCTTTGTTGCGCAAAATCTCAATGGCTTCGGCGGCACCTTCGGCCAGATGGATTTTGAACTCCCGGCGAAAGGCCGCCTTAAAAGTGCGCAAGTTGGCAGGTTCGTCGTCAACGTAGAGTATGACAGGCTTTTCTTGGTCCATGCTTCAGGTTTTTTAAGGTCAACTTCCGGTTAGGCCTCTTCCTTTTTCGGCTGCTTCTTGGGTAAAGTAATAATGAATTCGGTACCCACCCCCAATTCACTCTCAAATTCGATGGTCCCGCTGTGGTCATTGATGACCCCAAAAGAGATCGACATGCCCAGGCCAGTGCCCTCGCCCACATCTTTGGTGGTGTAGAAGGGATCAAACAATTTCTTTTGCGTCTCCTCCGTCATTCCCGCTCCGGTATCTTTCAAACGCACCTCCACCATTTCACCTTTGTCGATGGTCGTCAGCGTGATCGTGCCTTTGTCTGGTGTAGCCTGAATGGCATTGTTCAGGATGTTCATAAACACTTGGTTGAGTTTTCCGGCGTAGCACTCGATGGGTTCCAGGGGCGCGTAGTGGCGCACCACCTCGATGCGCTCCTTGTATTTGTTTTTCAGGATGCTCAGGGTAGAATCCAGGCCGTCTTCAATGCTGGCCTTTTTCAGGTTGGCCTCGTCGAGGCGGGAGAAGTTGCGCAAATCTTTCACAATCTCCGCCGTTCGGGTAGCACCGTTTTCAATGTCGTTGATCAAGCTGTCGATCTCGTCCAGCACAAAGTCGTAATCGAGGTCCTCTTTCAATTCTTCTACCTCCTCCAACAGTTCTTCCAGGTCGCTGTCCGGCTCTATTTCGGCGTACTTTTCCAGGATTTCCTTCAGGTCGTCGAGGTCGCGCCTGAGGGGTTTCACGTTGCCGGAAATGAAATTGATCGGGTTGTTGATTTCGTGCGCAATGCCTGCGGTGAGCTGTCCCAAACCCGCCATTTTTTCTTGCGAAACCAGTTTGGCTTGCGTCTGTTGCAGGTTTTCAAACGTTTGTTGCAGTTCGTTCATGATTTTCGACTTGATGAAGGCCGATACCACGTGTTCTTTGAACGAAGCCATGAGGTCAAAATCTTGCGGGCCAAAAGCGTTGGCCTTGCTGAGGCATTCCAACACCAGGTAGCCGCGGGTTTGATCTTCTACCCGGATGATGAGAACAAGACTGGTTTTTGCGCCTCCAAAAGCCGGGTGTTGCTCAATGGCCGAGCTGTGATAGCCATCGGCTACATAATACAAGTCTTCGCCCACCTTGGCCGAACGCTGTAGGAGCAAGGCTTCGGCTTCCGCTTCGGTGAGCGATACTTCGGCCGCTTGTTGCTCCTCCCAACCGTGGTGAGAACGCACCACAAAACGCTGAGTAGCCTCATCCAGCACCAGCGAAGCCGCCCGTTCCACATCCCGAATAAAACGGATCTCTTCAATGATGTGCCCCATCACCGCGCTAAAGCTGATGCCGGTATTGATGGAAGCCACCATCTGGTTGATCTTCTCCAACTCCTTGTTTTTGATGTAGAGCGAATCGGATTGCGATTGAATTTCCTCCTTCTGCTCCTGAATTTCAGAAGTGCGTTCTTCCACCATCTTTTCCAGCGCCCGTTTTTCTTTTTCCAGGCGCTGCGAACGGATGCGCACCAAAATAAAGGTAGCTCCTAAAAAGGCCAGCCCATAAAGCAGGTAAGCCCACCATTGAGCATACCAAGGAGTAACAATGGTGAAGCTGAACGAAGCAACCGGCCCCTCTTCGCCATAGCCGTTGATGGCCTTCACCCGAAAAGTATATTCGCCGTAGTCGAGGTTGGTGTATTCCTTTTCTGTTTCCCGCGAAGGCACCGACCACTCTGCATCGAAGCCTTCCAGTTGATATTGAAAACGCAGCGGCCGCACCCGGTCCAGGTCCAAGGCAGTGAATCGAAAACCGACCGAAGCGGTGTTGTGCGACAATCGTGGCGTAGTGCCGTCATAGGTAGAAGCGGAGATGTCGCCAGAGTCGCGAGCGGTGTTGTGCAAATGAACCAGAGAATCTCCGGGAAGGAGCAAGTTTCTCAGGGAGGTGGAAGGAGAGGCCGGCAAAACATCCATGGCCAAACTGCGGTAGTGCAGAAGCCCATCCGAGCCTCCAATCCAAAAAGTATTATTAGCATCTTTCGAAACACAACGCACCGAAAAATCTTCCCAGGCCAGCAAAGAGCGATTGCTGAAAACCTCAAGTTTTGGAGCATTGATCGGCGTTTGCGAAAGGTGATTTCCACGGCCATCGACCGAAAAATACCGGTCGGTGCCAAACGCCCAAACCCTGCCCAACCAATCTTGGTAAGAAGAAGCTACAAAGCTTTGCTGATCCCTTACAAAGCCCGGTTGCTTGTAGCGATAGCACCCTTCACTGTTGAAGGCGAACACGTCACCTCCACTTTGCACCAGTTGGTTTTGCATCACTGATCCGCCAGTTTCCAGGGCTTGAAACCCCGAGGCATCCAATCGCCAGATGCCTGCGGCAGCCGTTTGGGCCAGCAAGTCACCCGAAGGCAACACCAACAGCTTTTCCAGTGCTTCTCCTTTGGCCGAATAGCTTTCTACCGCTTGCAAGTTCCCTGCGTTGCCCTCCAATACCATCAAAGAGTCGATGGAGCCAGTGTACCAACGGTTTCCTTTTCGGGCTACCGATTAGGGGAAGGCCGACCGCAACTGGCGGAGCTGTGTGCCATCCCAAGAAAAAAGACCATCAGCAGAAGCCACGATCAAGGCATCTTCGGTGGCCATCAACTGGTAGCAAGCCAAATCCAGACCGGGCACCTGCTCAAAACGTTGCAAGACTGGCTTGTCGTTTTTGTCCAGGCTCGTGGGCAATGCCGCTTCGTTGAGCACATACAAGCCCCTCAACGTAGCTGTGTAAAGGCGGTTTTCGAAACGCAATACATCATTTACCTGCCCCTCGATTCCATTGTTCTCCTGAAACTGTCGAATCGAAGCGCCCCATTGGATGCGGGCAATCCCTTCATTGAGCAAGGCCCAAACTCCTGTAAGGTTATCCCTGTAAAGGCCAACAACATTTTGATCTTGCAGGCCCGAGCCTTGGTTGCCCAGGTAGCTCAGCTGCTTGAGGTCGAAACTCACCATGCCCAGGTAAGCGGTAGCCACCGCGAAATTTCCGGCAGTCAGTTCAATGGCATCGTTGACCAGTCCGGTGCGCAGCAAGTCGTTTGCAGGGTGGTCCAGAGCCACCAGTGCTTTTCCGTTGTATTGGAACAAACCATTGCGCAAGCTCACCACCAATTGCCCGTCTTCTTTGGTCGGTAGTATCGCTTTGATCACCAGTTCACTTTGGCCCACGTCAGGCAAAGTGATGGGCAGGGCTTGTAGCTGTCCGTTGCGCAGTTGAAACAGCCCCCGGCCTTCGAGCTGCACCCAAAGTTGATCTTCTACTTGATATGCACCAATGATGGGAGCAGCTGCGCGTGTGACGTCTATTTTTTCGCTGTCCCACTTCAAGATTCGTTCACGGGCCACAAAGTAAACACCCTGCTCGTTGTCGCTTCCGCGGATGGAAAAAATATGGCGAACATCCCGAAAATCCCGATCCGCTTCCGGCACCAACGCATTGAGGGACCGAAAATCCAAAGCACCGGTTGGCAAGGTTTGCAAATGCCCGATCTCGTCACGTGCGCCTACATAAATTACTTCTCCGTCTGTATCCAACGAATAGACCATCGATCCGTTGGAAGTAGGAATGGTACGCCATTGAGTGCCGTCGTATTCCAGTACCCCTGCGGCATTGGCTACGTAGAGGAAGCCCCGCTGATCTTGCACGGCGGCAAAGTTTTGAGGATGCGCTCCGTATTCGGCTGGCGAAAAATTCCGTACTGCAAAGCTTCCTCCCTGGCCTGCCACTACCGTGGGCATCAGGCAAAAGATCACCCCAAAAAGTCCCACCAAAACAAGGCGAAGCAAAGACAGAAAGTATGGCAACGGTGGCATGATGGTCCTATTTATTGTCAATGTATGTAGCGATGTGTTTGGCCAAAAACACATGGTTCGAAATGGCTTCAAACAAGGGCTCTTGCGGAATGCGCAACAAGCCGCTGGGTTGCTCGGCTTTCAGTTTCAAGGCGTTCCAGTCGGCCGCTCCGTAGTCCATTTCACTGATGAGTTCGTCTTCCTGAAATTTCTTCGCTTTTTTACCGCCTGTGGCTCCTGCTACCTCGCCTTTCACCACTCGAAACATCTCTTTCGAAGTAGCATCTTTATGGATACTATCTGCTTCAGCTACCTCGAAATAATCGGCCAAATGGGCAATTTCTACCAGAAAAACTTCTGGGAAACCGCTAAAAATGGCGAGGGTTTTCAAGTAATTCACTTTGGCTGAAATAGGATTTAACCCTTTGTTGACATGGCTTTCCAGGTAAGGAGCCCATTGGGCTGCCAGCACCTTTCTTTGCTCCTCGGGCAAGCGTTGGAGGTAGTGCTGCAGCTTGTCGGGCTGCATGGCTTGGAGGGCAATCACCACTTCTTGTTGCACCACAATGTTCGGGTGCTGGATGAACGCCACCACCACATCCGAAAGTTCGGTGAGTTGCAAGCGGCCAGCCGCCTGAATGGCGCAGGCCCGTGTCCACTGATTGATGGTGGAAAAATCCCGATTGATGATGTCTTTCAAACGGTGGGTAAGCGAAAGCTGCTCTTGTGGGAAACGGTGCCGCAGCACCCGCAGGCGTTCGGGAATGCTGTTGCTCTCCACCAAAGGGATCAAAATTTGCTTGATGGAATCTTCCACCAGCATGTCGATGATTTCTACCGCAAACACCCGTTCGTTGGGACTGCCCTCCAAAATGATGTCGCGAATCTTTTTCATGGCTTGCGAATCGTAGAGCAAAGACAGCAGGAGAAACACCCGTTCGGTTTTTTCTACCAATTCATTTTTCAGTGCCTTGGAAAGGGCCTCGCATTCGGAGCCTTGGCCAATGTCGCGCACGGCAGCCATGGTCCAAATGAGGTTGGCAATGTCGTGTTCAATGGCTTGTTTTACCGAATTTACCTCGCTGCTCAACACCGAATACCCCATGTTGCTCAAAGAGAGCAAAATGTGGTGACGAATGCTGTCCACCGGATAATGAATCCGATTCTTAAGTGCCCAGACGGCTTTTTTTCCACCGATGCGCCCAATGGTGCGAATGATTTTATACTGCGTTTCGCGGTTTTTCTCCCGCTGGGTAAACAGCCGTTCGAGTTCGGGCAAAATGGGTTCGCCAATTTCGAGCAAGGCCATGCAGGCCACGTTCGAATACCGGGGGTCGTCCAGGTTGTCTAACAAATAAGGCCACAATTCCCGGTTGCGAATGCGGCCCGCTGAGAGCAGGGCATTGGTGCGCACGTTCGGGTCATCGTCTTGTAGCAGCAGACGCATGGCGTTGGAAACCTTCAGGCGGGGCAATTGCCCTAGCACCACCGCAGCTTCATGGCGAATTTCCGGATCGGAATCTTCGGCCATGGCTTGCAAACGCGGCCCGTTGTACTGGCGCACTTCCAACAAATGATCGCGGGTTTCTTTGAGCAAAGCCGCTACACCCTCGTTGCTTTCGCTGTTCAGCTTATCGTCCACATCCAACAGCATCGATACCAAACGGTGTACGCCAATGCGGGCCACCACCTCTTTGCGGATGCGGGCATTCGGGTGGTCGAGCAACTGACGGTAATAGGACTCCCGACCGATCGGTTCCAGTTTTTCCATCAGGTTGAGGGTGCTGATCGCCTTCCGGGAAACCGGACTAAAAATGAGTTCGCGAAAGAAATAACTGCCTGTTTTGAGGAAGGAATGCACCTTGTATTCCATGCCCGATTTGCCCATCAATACCTGGCGGATCATTTCGCGGTACTCCCGGTAAAGGGACACGGTGAGCCACACCCAAGACACCACGATCAACAAAAAGATGAAGTTGAAATACACCAGGTTTTTCAAGCCAAACACCGTAAGCGCCAACAAGACCAGGCCGGCGGCAATGTTGCCAATGGCTTTAGGAATACCCTCGGTTTTATTTTGAAAATCGATGCGTTCTTCGGCCGGTAAGGGTTGGTAAAGAATCTGAAAGGCCGGGTCGTAGATCGAGCTGCGGATGGACCGATCGGCCAACTTAGACAAGATGATGAAGGAGAAAAAGAGCATGCTCTCCCCATAAAACCCTCCCGATAGGGAAGCCAGCAAGGCACAAGCCAATAACGCAACCGGCAGCGAAAGCAAGGCAGGTTTGAGCCCGTAGCGGTTGATGAAACGGCCAGAGACAAACACCTTCAACACCAGTTCGATGACGGCGACTGCTCCAAAGAAAATACTGAGAAAATTGCCCAGCACTTCAGGATCGGTAAACTTCACCTTGGTTTGGTCCAAAAACATGTAGTCGATGAACATGATGCCAAAAATGGGCAACAAGGCCAAGGCAAAAAGGTAGCGGAAGTAAGGTGTTTTGAGGTAGCTCCAAAACGATTTTTCCTCCTTCTCTTCTGGCTTTTGATACACCGGAGCCACTTCCGGTGGCGCCAATTGTGTTTTGAACTTTCGCAGGATATAAAACAACGTGAGCAGGCAGGCCAGCATGGAACAACTGGCCAAAAACAACAACTCGGTATAGCCCATGTAGCGCAACAGCAGAGGAATGGAGAAAAACCCGATGACATCAGAAAGCACTTCTCCGGTGCTGATCAATCCAAAAATGCGTTTGCCTTGCCGCAAGTCGAACAAGCGCCCGGCCACGCCCCAAAACACCACTACGCTGATGAAGGCCAGCACCCGGAACCAAATAAACATCGCAAAGGCCATGGTGGGGGATGGGGCCAACCAGTTCCAAACACTAAAGGCCAAAATCGAAACCAATACAATGGCGAGCTTCACTTTGAGCTGGGTAAACAGCTTCAGCTTCAGGTCTAATTTTGATAACAACCAGTAGCCCAGGTAGCCCGCAACGCCTGCCAAGGTGTAGGCCAGTGGCAGCTGTTCTGAATCAAAGTGTTGCAGAAAAATGGTAGTGGAAGTGATGTAGTACAACGCCAGTGCCCAACCAATGAAGTAAGACAAGGCGGTGAGCGTGAGAATCGGCAGGCCTTCCCCTTCCCGAACTTGAAGCACCGTAGCCAGCCAGTTGTTCCGTTTCACGCTTGAAGGGCTTGATAGTTCAACTCCGCCGACGGCAAGGCCAGAAAATGGGGCGTGTCGTAAGGCTGCCCTTGGGGCAAAAACGCTACGACCTTAAAATCGGTTTCCCGAAACAGGTGATGCATCCCCTCCAGGTCGTGGGCCGGTAAGGCGCGATAATCCAACTTCGGATCAGCTTCTTTTAGAAATTGCTGCACCTTTTTCAAATCAATGGCGTTGCGGGTCATGCCCCCTACGGTAAGCGGGAGGCACACATCAAAACAAGAGCCAACCGCGGTAATGTAACCATCAAAATCACGGGCGATCCACCCAATGTGGTTGAGATTGATGTAAAGGTTGGTATGGTTGTCAAAATCGATGATGCCGCTTTTGATCAACGCGCCACTTTGCCGGGCTTGCAGGCACGACCTTATAATCAGGTGATACCCGATTTTACGACCGTTCCAATTCGGGTCCACGGCTAGCCGTACGGTATAAGAAGGTTGCTCCGGAGTAGCGTAGCGCACGCCGAAAAGGCATCCGCGCAGGCGATCTTCCAGGTCGTGCAACACCACACCATGCCCAAAACTCAAAAAGCGGTACAGGTCGTAAGGACTGATCTCGGTAGCTTGTTCCCCTTGGTAAATTTGGCGGGTAAATTCTTCTACTGCCGGAATGTCTTGAGTAGTGGCCAGGCGTACCTTCAAACCCTGTTGCGCCAATTCTTGCTCCACATACCGTTGAAGGCCTTGAAAAAACGCATCTTCCTCCAAGGGCAAGCCAGGAAATACCGCATCCGGAAGCTGGCAGATGTAGGCGGGCTTTTGGTAAAGCGCAGTGGGGACGTGTGTAGCCTGCTCCATGCTCCGATTAGAATTGAAAGCTGAGTTTCCCTAAAAAGTGGCGCTCGCGTTGCGGTACGCGCGAGGTGTAAAACGTTCCACTGGCACTGCGTGGGCCGGGGTGGTTATAGGCTTCGTCCAGCAGGTTGTTGACAATGATTTGCGCGCTGAGCCCCGGAAAAATATCCCGGTAACCGACCGTGAAATTCAGCACCATGTGGGCCGGAAACTCATCGGGGTTGAAACTCACCGTGGTGCCTTCACCCGTTTCGCGTTCACCCACAAAATTGAGCCTCAGATTTCCATTGAGGTGCTTTTTGTATTGGTAGTGCGCTCCCCAGTTAACTTGATGTGTGGCAATGTCGCCAATGCGCTGGTCGTTTTCCTGATCCTGTGGATTGGTAAACGTGTAGTTGAAATACGAAGAAAAGCTCCCCCGCCGATAAGTAGCCGTTGATTGCAGTCCGTACACCAAAAAGGTGCCAATGTTGTCGTTCCATTCCTTGCCTACCTCCGTAGGATGATCGGTTGTGCCCACCACATCACTAATGCTGGACTGATAGACCACTACATCGGCAAACCAATGTTTGTTGCCCCGCCACGCAGCAGCAAATTCCAGGTTACGAATCGACTCTGTTTTCAGGTTCGGGTTGGCAATCCGAATGTCGGAAACTGAGTATTTGGTCCAGTTCGAAACGTTTTGAATTCCACGGGAATAAATGCCTTTGAAAATGAATTTTCCCGGAAGGTACACCACAGCCAACCTTGGGCTCACCTCGGTACCAAAGCCATCGCTCACCCGCACCTGGTTGTTGTCTACCCGCGCCCCGAGCACCAGCTTGAGGTTGTCGCGCATCCGGTAGGTGCCCTGCGAATAGAAACCAATGTCGCGCAGGTTGAACT
This sequence comes from uncultured Flavobacteriales bacterium, assembly GCA_937899835.1. Lineage (GTDB taxonomy): Bacteria > Bacteroidota > Bacteroidia > Flavobacteriales_G > Salibacteraceae > CALCCE01. Next base: position 14,858 of record CALCCE010000306.1, read on the forward strand.
GGTTACCGCCTTGCAGTGCGGCTTGCAGAGAAGTGCTGTTGGTTGGATCGCCGGTAAAGAAGACGCCTTCCTCTTCGGGGTTGCCAGTGAAAAAGGTGTTGAGGTAGTTGCCTTGCAAATTGCTGGTGCGGTATTCGAAACCCGACACAATATCGATGCGCGGAGTAGGCGCGTAAATCGATTTGAGCTCAATGCGCAATTGATTCGAGAGCTGGTAATAAAACTGCTCCACCCAAAGGGGCTCCACCCCATTAGCCAAATCGGCAATGGAGTTGTTGTTCGTGTAATTGAAGACATACACCGCCTCCGATTCTTCGGTCACCTGGTGCGATTTGTAGCGCGTAAAACCAGTGATAGAAAGCTTGTCGCTGAGTTGCTTTTCGTATTTCACAAAAAAGTGGGAAAGCGAAGGCACCCAAAGGCTGCCGTTGCGCGAACCCGCCTCGTTCATGTCGGTAAAACTTACGTTGGCTCCCTCTTTCCGTTGCCAGGTTTGAAAACCAATCGTAAAGTCGCTCACTTTTAGCCGGGCATTGATGAGCCAATCCTCGGTATCGTTGGAAAAGGCAATGGGTTCGCCATTCACGATCTGATCGTAGCCGGAGCGATCGAGCCGGCGGGCTTCTGCCTGTCCGGCATCGGTGAGGCGAACCGCTACCGTATCGCCGTTGGCATCGCGTTCCAGCGTGTAAAAGGAGTTGCTGTCGGTCAAGCCATTAGACCTTGCAAAATCTGCGGCCCCGGAGGTCACATCAAGAATGCTTTTGTAGTCGATGCCGTCAAATTCAGAAGGATCATAATCGTAGAAAGGATCACCGCTCAGGTCCATTTCATCCGACCTGAAATAGTGTCCGGTAACCGTCAACTCAATGTTTTTGCTGCGGCCTGCCAGGGTAAGATCGGCCGATTGGGTATTCCAGCTTCCCGTGCTTACCTGGCCAGTGATTCCCCAGTTTTTATCGGATCCGGTTACTTCCTTGCCGGTTTTAGTAATCACGTTGATCACCCCCACAAAGGCGTTTGGCCCGTACATGGTGGAAGCAGGCCCGTAGACGACTTCAATGCGTTTGATGTTGGACAAAGGATACTGCCGCGAAATAAAGGCCGTGTTGGTCCAGAGGTCGTTTTCTTCTACGCCATCAATGAGAAAGAGCGTTCGCTCGGTGTTGTTTTGACGAAAGCCGCGCTGGTAAATGTTGGCGTAGGTAACGCCGTAAATTTTTGAGATGTCGAAGCCCGGCAGGTCGGTAATGGCATCGATGAGGTCTATATAACCTCGGTTTTGGATTTGTGCTTCGGTAATGACCATTACCGTGGCAGGTGCTTCGAGAATGTCTTCCGCTTTTTTCGAAACCGAGGTGACCTGCACCACGGTACGCCCTGCTTTGTAGTCGGCCACCATTTTTTGAAAAACCAAGGGGTCGTAGATCACCGGATCGTAGAGCGGATCGATGCGCAGCAGGTTGGCCACGGCCTCCTCAGCCTTGGGCAGGTCGTCGGTGGCAATGCTGGCAAGGGCAATGAGTCGGTAAGCTTCTACTTTTTCCTTTTCCGCAAACCCATTTTTGAGGCAGGGCTGGAGTAAATCAAAAACGGCTTCGAAAAGGCCCAGTTCGTAGCGTGACTTAGCTTCCTTCAGCTGTCGTTCGTCACAGCTTTTTTCCTGTGCAATGGCAGCAGTAGAGCACAACAATGCTCCTAAACAACATCCGATCAACAACTGAATTCTCATGGCGTTCGAGAGCTTTGAGTAGCGGTTTCTCCACTCGGGAGACTACTGCAGGTGGATTGATAAGGGATGTCTTTACCAATGTATTTTTCCCACTCTTCCCGAGTGAGGTTCCGTTTTAGGCGGGCGCAAAGTCCAGTGGCCATTTGTTCGGAGTTGGCCGCCCACAAACGAATGGTTTTGTCTTGACTCCCGGAGGCTACCTGTTGGCCGTTGGGGTTAAAGCCAGCCGCCCACACCCAGCCTTGGTGGCGGTCGATCGAAATGGGTTCGTTGCCCGCACTTTTCCAGGCCCAGATTTTTATCGTTCCATCCAAAGAGGCCGATACCAATTCATTGCTGATCGGATTCAGGTTCAGGCCCCTGACGGCCGATTCGTGTCCGCGCAGCAATCGGGGAGCTTCCCGGCTTTTTAGCGGCTGCACCTGAATCTGTCCGTTTTCACAACCAATGAATAAATAGTTGCCTTGTTGATCAAAAGCCAGTGCCGTCACCGGTGCACCCGTACCCGAGAGGCTGCGTTGCGGCAATTCGTCGTTCAGGTCGATGAGCACCACCTTTCCGCTTTGGGTACCACAGGCCAGGAAACGACCATTATTACTTACGGCAAGCGATAAGCCTTTGCTTCCCAGTTTTGCAATTTGTTTCGCAGGCTTGCTGTCGCCTTTCAGGTCGTAAGCAACCAAAAGGCTATCTGCTCCACAGCTAAAGAGTGCATACTGCGGGGCGCTGTAGGCCAAACCATAAACCACACTGCGGTGCATGGACCAGGAATTCACAAACTTTTGAGTAGGAGCATCCCAAAGGGAAACCTGACCATTGAAATTGCCTGCCGAAGCCCATTGACCGTTGTTACTGATGGCCAGGCTGCGGATGCTGCTTCCCTTTTGCGGTGATTTTAACTCTTCATAGGTTTTGCTGGGCAAGTCCCACAAAAATATTTCTCCGGATTCGCTGCCGCTCAGCAGCAAAGTAGGGTCAGTGCCATACGCCAGCGCGCGAACCGCATCATTGTGCCCCAGCAACACTTGTTCATTGTCGGTAGCATGCATGAGCGCCTGATAAATGTCGGGTTCGTGAGAATTACCGCCATTTTCGAGGTTGAAATCGTAGGCTTGCAGCGCCAGCAGGTTTACCAGCTCAGGACTTTCTGCTACATCGATCTTTGTCGCCTGAATGGCCACGTTTCGGGCAACTGCCAGCAGGCGCAAACGTTTGGCATTGGCTTCGGAGGTTTCCGCTTTTTGCCGGTTGTCATCCGCAATTTGCTTTTGCTCCACCGCAATTTTTTCCTGTTTCACCGCCTCGTCCCGTGCTTCTTCGGCCAATTGTTTTTGCTCTACCGCTACTGCTTTTTGCCGCACGGCAATCGATTCTTGTTGGCGGGCAATTTGACTTTGCTCATCGGCGATCTGGCGGTTTTTCTCAGCGATCAGCCGTTGTTGGTAGGCGATTTCCTGCTGCTGTTCCGAAATCCGTTTTTGGGCTACCGCTTCTTTGGTTTGCTCCAGGGCTAACTGACTTTTAGAAACGGCCAGCTGGCTTTGTTTCACCGCCTGCCGTTCGCTGTCTTCGGCTTCAAATTTCAGAATGAAGGCCAGCAGTAGAAAAAGCAAGGAAACTACCGAGGCAAGCCCCAGGATAATGGAAAAGAATTTGGCCCGCTTCAGTTCCCGCTTCTGACGGGCCTGCTCCCGGTCTACCAGCAAATGGTACTGGTGCGCACTGTGATCGAGAAAGTTGAGGGCGCGTTCCAGGTTGGGATCGTAGCGTTGTGCCCAAGACAGGTTGGGCTGGTTTTCTTTTTCCCAGTTGATGGCTAATTGTAATTCCGGATTACCAAGAAGACCGGCTTTCCCCTGCTGGTAGAGCAAAGAAGATTCGCAGAGCCGCAGGTAGAGCTCAGCCGATTGAATTTCTTCTTCCACCCATTGGCGAAGGCGTACCCATTTGCGCATCAAGCTCTCGTGGCTGATGTCGAGCACGGTTTCTGTTTGCAGCGAAAACTTAACGGGAGGCATCAAAAATGCCCTTCCCGAAGCGCGAAAGACCTCCACTACTTCCATTACTTCCGCCTCTTGCACCCCCGATAGTTGAGCTACTTCTGACAAGGGCGTGGGCCGTCGGGTCCCTTTGTTGTCTGCACCCAGATCGGTGAGTGCTTTAAAGAGGTTTTCGGCAATTTTTTTGTGGTGCTCATCGGGCAGTTCGGCAAATGCTTCCTCAGCATGGATGGAAAGCGCTCCTTCAATTTTTCCTACCGCTTCATATTCGTGGTAATCCATCGGAGCATCGCCCACCCGGTTTTCTTCCCAATAATCCCAAATGCGCATTAAGGTGTGCTGCAAGGTGGGCAGCTGGTCCTGTGCTTCGCCTACTTCCCGTAAAATTCGATCCACCAAACGGTCGGAAATAGTGCCTCCCGATTGCTCAATCGGACCCAGCACGGTGGCTTTTCGTTGCTCAAAAGTGAGCCGTGGAATGAGGTATTGGCCGTCGTTGATGGCTTCAGTCAGTCCACTGAATTCGGTACAGTTGCCCAAAAAGTCACTGCGCATCGTGAGCACGATGTAAATGGACAGTTCGCGTTGTGCGATGGCGTGGAGCAGGGCGTTCACAAATTTTTGTGCCCTTGGTTGGGTGCCCGGATCGGACGAAAATTGTTGAAAGGTGAACAGTTCCTCGAACTGATCGACTACGATAACCAGGTTGCGCTTTTCCAGTCCCAGGGTTTGCGCTACTTCCGCTATACCATTTTCAGAAGACTGTAACTGTTGTTCCACGGCTTCCGGAGTAAGGTCCGTTTCTACCCCTTCACCCGTTACCTCATCGTGCCCTAAAAACGCTTGACTGAGGTTCTGAAAGGGATTTCCTCCGGCTTTAAAAAGTAGGGTGCGCCACGAAGCACCGGCCATGCCCTGGTGCCCTTGAGACAAGCGCGGCAAAAGTCCGGCCCGCACCAGAGAGGATTTACCACAGCCTGAGGTACCTACAACGGCCAGGAAACGAAACCGATCGAGGCGTGAAATCAGCTCTGCAATTTGTTGGTCCCGGCCATAGAAAAGGTGACTTTCCTCGGGCTCGAAACTGCGCAGTCCTGGAAAGGGGTTGGCCTTGAGTTTAGCTGTGTTCATCACATTCGGGTACAGGAAAGTCAAAAGAAACTAAAAATACTGCCTTCTCCAAACCACATAAGAAGGCAAAATGGGGCCGTTCCTTCGGTTGTAAGCGGATATCATTTGTATTATTCTTGTAGCGCTGTGAGACTTTCGGAAAGAAACCGTTTTCTATGGGCCGTAATGCTGGTAATGATTGGCTGTTTGATGGCAGGTCACATAGGCTTTGCCCAGACCCTATCCCATCCTCCGCTATCCCCGGAAGACGCGCTTTTCCTGCGCTTAGAGAAGCTATCCACAGCCGAAGGCCAAGCCTTGCAAGATTCCCTTCGAGCGGAAGGAGCAGTGCAAATGGCCGAAATGGTCGCCTTCTACCGGCAGGCCCAGCAGTTAGACGAAAACCGTTTGGCCGCCGTGGTGGATTCGCTTTTTGAGGTAGAAGCACCACCGGCCTTGTTTCACATATTGCGGAAGCGCTTGCTTTATCTGTCCAGGGAAGAACCTGTAGCACTGAGTTCCGATAGTTCCGATTCAATGGTGCTTTCAACCGATACATCTAGCTCACCGCCAGCGAAAAGTGGTTTTGGCTTCAGTTCAGTAGAGTTTCGGCCCTATCAGGACAACCTCGACATTGAATTGCGGGTTTTGGGAGAGTTTTTTCCGAGATTTTACTTCTATGCTTGGAACCGTACGCGCATCAACTACGATTGGAAAGCTTCCAATTTCAACATTGTCGACCTTTATTTCAATTTCTACAAAGGCTTTTTTCTGGTGCAGGAAACTCAGGTCACCGACCTTGATGGAGCCGTGCCCCGTTACGGGATGCAATACTTTCACCGCTTCAACCCACAGCTAAGCTTCATTGTGCTGGCCACTGCGAATTTTAACGATTACCAAAACTTAGAGTTCCTGTCGCAAGTGCGCTATTTCCCGCCACTTACTCCTAAGTTGGATGGAATGGTTTACTTAGAGACCTTGACCATTACCACCCGTGATGGCCACTTGGGCAGTGGTGAGCGCCTCAAATTAGGACTGCGCAAAAAGGGATTTCAATGGGGTGGAGCCATTGATGTAGAACAAATTGGCAACCGCCCGGAGTGGTTTACGGCCCCTTCGCTCTTTCTCCTTCGCACTTTTTAAGCCCTTTCAATTGAGTTTTCTGGTCCCTGGAGCACTTCATAAGATAGAGGCTCTGAAGGTTCCTCTTGGAAAATGAGCTGCCGTAATGTAGCTGTAGGTGTGCTTAAATGCCGTTTCATATCCCACTTATGGAAAGGCAATGCCTGTTTGCCCGTTTGGTAGGCGCGTTGGAAATTGGTCCATTCTTCGGGGTAGAAAAAAAGAGCAATGCCAACGCAGGTGAGGTTGGCCAACGACTTCTTGCCGTTTCCCAGGGTGATGAACTGTCCGCAGGTTTCTTCTTTCATGGTTGTGCCGTATTCAAACAACACGTGGTAGGTATCGTGAAACTCTGCGCGGGGCAGCAGCTGCAGTTGATTTCGGGTAAGAAAGAGGTAGAGGTCGTGGCCAAGGCTTGCTTTGGGAAATTGAGATAAATCCTCGGTAGAAAGATTCCATGGTTGACGCTTGAAACGACTCAAAAAATAGAACGGCTGGATGGAACGGAAGATGGCAAATACGATCTTTTCCCGAACTTCTGATAGGAAGGTTGGCATGGAGTGATTGGGGTTAGGTGAAATTTTTAATTAAAAGTACTTTGAAATACAAAGTAAATAAAACGCATTAACACTTTTTCTGATTTCTCCGACAAGAATCGCCTTCAAGAGCCAATGAGAGCGATTTTAAAATTTACTTGTCGATAGCCATTGTCACCCCGGTCATTTTGTGCATCCTTACGGCAGAACCTACAAACTGGTTATGCATCAAGAAGACCTTCAATTTTTCCAACACATCACCCAACAATTATTAAAAGCAGAATTTGAAACGCCGGTAGTTACTCCCATCCCACCTACTGAAATGAACCAGCGTTTCAACCTCGACCTTTCGGAAGAGGGCATTTCCGACGAAGTTTTTCAGCCTTTGCTACAGGATCTGATTTTAAATACCCCTCGAACATCTACCGGATCGTTCTTCAACCAACTTTTTGGAGGAAGAAGAAGCAAAGCCGTGATGGCCGAGTTGCTTTCGGTAGTGCTCAACAACAGCATGTATACCCACAAAGTAGCGGGCCCTATGGTAGGCGTAGAGCAATCGGTGATTCGCTCCGTTTGTGATCTTATTGGCTACGGTACGGAATCCGACGGTACTTTTCCTCCGGGCGGCTCGATGGGGAATTTCATGGGGATGGTAATGGCTCGTGATGCCTATTTAGAGCAACACCCCGAAGTAGCGCCACACCTTTTGCGGTACTACACCTCCGATCAATCGCACTATTCCATTAGTAAAAATGGTTCTTTGATGGGCTTGTTGGCCAATCAGATGCAACAAGTAGCTTCTGACGATTTAGGACGCATGATTCCGGAACGTTTGCTGGAACACGTACAACAAGATCGGGCGGCAGGATTGCACCCTTGCTTTGTGAATGCTACCGCCGGAACCACCGTGATGGGCGCGTTCGATCCCGTTCAGGCCCTTGGAGAAATGGCCCACCAAGAAGGATTTTGGCTGCACGTAGATGGCGCCTATTGTGGCGGGGTGATCTTCAGTGAGTCGTTGAAGACGCAAGTCAAAGGTTTAGAGCTAAGTCACTCTTTTGGTTTCAATGCCCATAAACTTCCAGGATCGCCTTTGTCGTGCTCTATTTTGGTGGCACAAAATCGTACCGACTTGTTGCGTTCTTTTAACCACAAGGCCGACTACTTGTATCAAACTGAGGCGCAGCGGTACAATCCAGGCATGACCTCTTTGCAGTGTGGACGCCGAAATGATGCGCTTAAATTTTGGGCTTTGTGGAAAACCGAAGGTTCCAAAGGCATGGGCAAAATGGTCGATCACCAATTCCAATTGGCCCAGGAAGCCAGAGATTATGTGGCCGACCATCCTGACTATATTCTCTACAATCAAGGCCCAGGTATCTCGGTGTGTTTCAATTACAAAGGCATTTCGGCCAAGGAACTGTGCACCGCTCTAAACGAGAGTGCACAATTGATGGTGGGGTACGGCAGTTTTCGCGGCCAGGAGTTTGTACGCATGGTGACGATCAATGCTAACTTGGTGAAAACCGATATCCAACACTTCTTTGAAACCTTAGAGGCTTTTGTGGCTGAATACACTTTAGAAGCCAGTTCAGTATCTGTTTGATACTACTCAACTGCCGGCGAATATTAACCCGCCGATCGCCAACAATAGCATCCATTGGCCCAACTTCAAATAGTTGCTGGGAAAGGCTTTGGACAGGGTAATGACGAATGCCCAAACGATTGCATAGGCCAAATAGTGAAGGCCAAGCAGGAACAATAGCACTTCAGCATTGCCCAATATTTCGGTGAAGTTGATCAAGGCGATCAACACCGAAGACGAAAGCAGGTCGACGGAAATCCAATGCCAGCCGCAACGGGCCATGGTCCAATAAAGTCGCTTTTGATGATCGGAATCGCTCTTTTCAGGTTCCAATTGTCGAATTTCGCGGTCTCCTACGAAGGTGTGTACCAAAAAGGCCAGGGCAGTAAGCAGGTTAGCAGCCAACAAAAAATAACTCACGGATTTGTAAAGTTTTAGTGTTGACCAAAGGTCGTTCGACGGTACCCCTTTTCTCCTTGACTATCGTCAAGAAAGTTTAGCGAAGGGCCACACGATGGCGGATGCGGCTCAACGTTTCGGGGGTTACGCCAAGGTAACCGGCGAGGTGGTGTAGATTAATGCGTTGCAGCCAGTCAGGGTGTTCCTGCAGCAAGTGAAGGTAGCGTTGTTCGGGGCTCAGCGTGATAAATGTGGCCACCAGATTTTGGTACATGATGAGCTCTTCGGTTTGAATGGACCAGGTGAGCAAATCAAACTTGGGGAAACGGTCCAAAATTTCGAACGTAACCGCTCGGCTAATGGCCACCAGACGGCAATTTTCAAGGCATTGAAAGCCATGTCGTGCCGGAGTTTGTTTCAGAAAGCTTTCATATGAACTGATAAAGGAATTTTCCAGATAGAAAAAAGCCGTTTTTTCTTCTCCTTCCACCGGATAATACATTCTTACTGCGCCTTGAATAACGAAATAGAAGTCTTTTGAGCACTTCTCGGCTTCCAACAAGTATTCACCTTTGGCTACTTCTATCACTTCCGCATGGGCCAGCAGGTAGTCGCGTTCCTCTTGCGACAACTCCGCTATAGCATTGAGGTAGTCGAACAAAGGGGCCATGGCTTGGGGTGCTTCCATGTCCCCAAACATAACCAAGGGCGTTGGAAAACAAAAAGCCCCGCCAAAATATGGCAGGGCTTCACCAAAAGGGTGGGGAGCACTAATTGATGGTTATGTTGGCTCCTGGATTTATAACGACCATGTGGCCGCAACCGGTAGGCGGTATGGAGATGACATCGGGTGGGCCCGGACAAAACGGGCTGCTCACCACCACGGAACCTCCACCCATGTTGTCGACCTCCACGTGGTTCATTTGGAAAAAGGTGGAGAAGGGACCACCCGGGCCAACGATCATCATCATGGCCCCGGGTGCAACGGCGTATTGCCCAACTCCGGCGGGCCCACAAAATGGATCGACCCATTCTACGGCAACCATATGGTTGCAGACCGAATAATTGTAAATGAATCGGGTCTGCGCTTGCGTGTCAAACGACAAAAAAGTAAGCACCAAGGCAGCTAATAAAGAAGCAATTTTCATAGTGATTGATATTAGATGAATGAGGGAGCAAGATGAGGGCTCAAAAGCGCAAATGCGTCCTCCGTTTGGGCGATTTTGAGGAAAAATAGCCATGTAACCCAAACGGGTGACACGATTTTAATGAATTGAAAATGAGGATTTTTGTAGTGTTGAAAAGGTTTTTCAAGGCAAGAATTTGTTTTCTTCACTACGTTGTTTTTCTTTGGATTTGCAGGGAGCCCCACCCGGCCACCACCAACCCAGGCTAAAATCCATTCCATGCTCCACCGCACCCCACCCTTTTTCATTGTTCTGCTGCTTTTGTTAGGAGGAATCTCCTTCGAAGGTTTTGGGCAAAAAACTTCAGGAAAGGCCTACCTCGATAGCCTCGAAAATCGATTGATGTTGGCCGAATCCGATTCTGGTCGGATGGATTTCCTCGGGAAACTGGCTTATCGTTGGCGGACGGTAGAAGCTGCCCGGTCCAAGTCTTATTCGCGGCAATTGATCCAGTTGGCTACCGCTCAGCAAGACACCTACATGCTGGCCATGGGCTGGCGCGGGTTGGCCAAAACCCACCGCCACCAGCAAGAGTACGATTCTGCCCGGGTTATTTTCGATACCCTGGCACTCTGGTGGGAACGCAATGGCGACCGACTTGCTCTGGTTACTACTTTGAATGATTTGGGTTGGTTGGAGAAAATGCGAGGCGAACCGGAGGGTGCCATTGAATACGGACTAAAAGCCTTGGAAATCAACCGCCCGGTATTTCACCGAAAGGGGCTTGCCCGAACGTATGCGCTGTTGGGAGCAGCCCACAAAACCTCGGTCACTCAGGTTTACGTTCAGCCTTACCCACCCGAAGCGGTAGCCTTGTTGCGTAAAGCCATGCAGTATGAAGAAGAAGCCTTGGCGATCAACCTCGAATTGGGCAATTCTTATGCAAAAAGTGCGGCCGTTATCCTGGCCAATACTTACGCTTTGCTAAACCTCAATCAAAAATCTTTCGAAGCTTACACCATAGCCGATTCGCTTTGTCGAGTATACCATTGTGATGAATCCAAAGCCGCAGAAATCGACTTTAACCGAGCTTTAACGGTACGCGACTTGGGCAATATAGACTTTGCCGATTCGGTGTTTCAGGCCCGAAGGTCTTTTTTTGCCACCTGCGAAAACCTGAAAACAGCTTACAAGTTTTTCTACAACTACTACCGTCTGGCCGTGGAAAAAGACAATTTGGAAATGGCCTTAGAGTTGGCATTGATCGCGCTGGACAAGGCTGAAAAGGCTAGCATTACCATCCATGAATTGGAGGCCAATGTGATTGTGGCCAAGGCTTGGAGCAAGTTGGGGCACCATGATTCTGCGGTGGTAGCGTGGAATAAGGCCTACCGAATGAAGGTGGAGCAAGACAAAGTGGCCTTGCGGGCCAAAGCCGATGAACTGACCCTGAAGTACGAAACCCACTTAAAAGAACAGGCCATCCAGCAATTAGAGCTGGAAAAGCAATTCAGTGCCCTGGAAGACCTTAGCCAGATTACCCAGTTGCGCCAGCAGCGCTGGGGCTTGATCCTAGCCGGGTTGTTAATTTTTGTTTTGGTGGCATTGTTGGTCACCCTCAACCAACGAAGCAAGGCCCGGCAAGCTTTGGCAAGGGAAAAATTATCCGCCGGAGCCAATGAATTGGAAGTGTTAAGGGCCAACTTACAATCGGAGTTAGAGAGCCGTCCGCCGGTATTCAAAATGCATTCTGAGCAGAAAGACATCAACGAATACCTGTTATCGCCTTTGACCGAACGGGAAATGGAGGTACTGCTCCTGTTGTCAGAAGGTTTGTCGAATCGGGCCATTTCCGACCGCTTGCACATTTCTCCCAATACGGCGAAGACCCACATTGCGCGGATTTACGATAAGTTGGACGTCAACAACCGTACACAGGCCGCACGTAAAGCAAGCAACCTAAAGCTGCTTCAACATTTAAAACAAGTGAAAGAGCCGCTGGCTTCTTAAAAAGAGAGCAAGTCGGGTTCGAGAAAAGTGGTGCGCCCTTGTTCGCCTTGCAACTTGGCTTTGGAATAGTGGCTTTCCAGCAAGGATTTAAACTGGTTACGAAGTTTTGGAAATTCTTCGAGCAAGCTGACAAAATCGGTGCTGCGGCTTCGGGTCATAAAATGGTTCACCACCTTCACGCCTGCTTCGGTCATGGTTTGGTGAAATTTCTTACCATCGGTCCAAAACGCATCGTAGCGTTTGATTTGTAAAGAGATGTTTTCAATGGCCGTTTCTAAACCGTATTGCTGCAGATGGAGGTAGGCTAAACGAAGGTGTGCCTCATGATTGAACCACTCGGGAGGAAAGGAACAATCGGCAAATCGCCGGATAAAATCCGAATCGTTTAACTGGAAGTGAGTAGGCATGATGGAGTAGCGTAATGCAACTAAGTTACGGAGAATTACAGGCCGTTGCAAATGGTACTTTCGTCGAGCGAATTGTGACATCCGTCAATTTATGCCACTCAAACGGGGTCAGGATAGAACAAAAGCCGGATTGCAGCTTTTGGGCACCAACTTATCAACGCGCTTTTGCTTACAACAAAATTTCCGCTCCGCTCGGTGCTCCTGCGTAAACCTCATTTTTGTGTAAATCCAACTTTTTCAATCAACATGGCCGCAACCGACAAATTATACGATGCTTTTGGCGAACTGATTTACGTATTGGCCATGTCGGACGGAGTGATTGAGCCGGTAGAGTTGGCAGTGATCGAAAAAAAGTTGGCCGAGCACGAATGGGGACAAGCCATCAAGTGGTCTTTTGACTACGAAGTGAAGCAAAACCGCTCGCTAGAAGAACTGTATAAAAAGGTCATTATCTATTGTGAGCGGCATGGTCCTGATTCAGAATATGCCTTCCTGATTGAAGTACTCGAAGAGGTGGCGCACGCCAATGCTGAATTTCACGCTTCGGAGCGGAAGGTGTTGGATTCTTTCGTTTCGGACCTCACGAAAAAGTTCAAGGCCGATATCGAGCGCATCAACAAGCGCAGCAATAGCTTAGATTAAGCGCAGAACATCTGTAGGAGCTTGTTGTTATGCCTTCAAACTCCTTTTTCATGTGGACCTGTCCGGCCTGCGAAAGGCAATTCAAGACCAACAACCAGTCGCATACTTGCACGACCAAAACCCTGGACGATCTTTTTCACGATAAGCCCGACCACCTGGTATTGGCGTTTGACCGGGTTTTGAATGCTGTAGTGCATTGGGAGCCTAATTCGGTAGGGGTGGCGCGCCATTCGGTAGTGTTCACCAACCGCAAGGCATGGTTGATTGTGAAACCCATGAAAAAGGAACTTGACCTCAAGTTTTACCACCACCAGCCGCTGGAGGGAGATGCTTTGCGCAAAGTGAGCTTTTCGATGGGAAAATACGTTCACCATATTCGAATCAACGATGAGCATCAGGTAGGACCCGAAGTCCTTGAACTGTTACGTCAAGGCTACCAATACGCGATGAATTAGACCATGGGAAAAACGTTGATTGAAAAATACAACCTGAGTCAGGAGGCAGTAGACCGCATCATCGGCATGGCTTGGGAAGATCGAACGCCTTTTGAAGCCATCGAATTTCAATTTGGTTTGAGCGAGGCAGAAGTCATTCAATTGATGAAGCTGCAAATGCATCCCCGCAACTGGAAAAAATGGCGGGCGCGGGTCCAAGGCAGAAAAACCAAGCATCAGAAACTCCGGGAAAAAGGAGTGGATCGGTTTCGATCAAAGAATCAGCGAAGCGCTTAAGTAGAAAAGCCGATCAACGCGACTTGAATAGCCATTTGGCCGGGTCTTGAGGTGTTTGGCCCTTCCATACTTCAAAGTGGAGCTTTGACTGGTCGTTGTCCGACAATACTTCTCCAACGGCTTGTTGCACATCGATTTCTTCGCCCATTTTAACAAACACCTCTTTGAGGTTGGAGTACACGGTGGTGTATTCGCCATGGCGCACCATCACCACTTTACCCGATCCTGGAATGATGAACACGCCGGAAACTTTGCCTTTAAACACCGCTTTGGCTTGTGCGCCTTTGGTGGTGCTGATATCTACTCCGTTGTTTTGAATGGTGAATGAAGGGTAAACCGGATCGGGATGTGTTCCAAACTTACCGGTAATGATGCCACTCTCAGTTGGAAACGGGAGTTTCTTTTGGTTCTTGGCAAAATCGGCCGATAGGGCCACATCCACCACTTTGTTTTTATTGGCGGCAATTTCCCGTTCGATGGCTTTTTTGATGGCTTCTGCCAATTGCGAGGCTTCTTTCTTCTTTTTGCGCAGTTCTTTTTTCAGTTCCTCTTGCCGGCTTTTCAGGCTGGTAAGGGTTTTGGATTTGTTGTTGCGTTCTCGCGCCAGCACCGATTTCTCCGATTCTACTTTGTCCAGCAGTTCCGTTTTTTCTGCCCTTACTACTTCCAACTCTTGGTTTTTTCGAGCAATGTCGTCACGGGTAGCGGCAATGGTGGCTGCTTGTTGTTGGCGGTAGACCGAAAACTCCTGCATGTATTTCAGCCGATGGTAGGCCTGATTGAAGCTTTCAGCAGCAAAAACAAACATCACTCTACTGTGCGAGTGGCGGGTTTTGTAGGTATTGTAAACGATGCGCGAATATTCCGTTTTCAACTCTTGCATGTCATTTTCCAAAGCCTCTACCAGCGCTTCATTTTCCGCGATCACATCGTTGAGGCGGTGTACTTCGTCACGGTACTCCCCGATAAGGTCTTCGTGCAAACGAATTTTCGTGGAAAGTACGGCAACCTGCGTTTGCGATGCTTTCACTCCTTTTTTCGTTTCGCTAAGGATTTTTTCGCTGGTCTTGATGTCGTTCTTAAGGGCTTCCTCTTTCTTTTTGAGGTCTTTGCTGGTTTGGTTTTGAGCCAAACTGGCCCAACCAGCGGCTACTACCAGCAGTAGAATTAGTCCTTTATTGCGCCACCCGCTCATACTTCTGCGAAACTTTGAATGGAAGGCGTTGAGGCACATCAACCACAATTTTAGAGTACTCCAAAGAAAGAGAAAGCGACTCTTTTCCGGTTACCTGGAACGACTGCTTCTTAGGAAACAGAAAGTCACCTTGCTTTTGAAAAGCATCGAACTGAGCCACCAGGTTTTTGTTTTGGATAGGGTCTTTAACGGAAAGCTTTACCACTCGAAACATTTCCGGATCGATCCAAAAGGTATAGAATAGTTCGGCAGAAGGGTCTACTGCCTCTGTGTTTCTACGGCGTTGTCGCCTCCGGCTAAATTGTCGCAAGACATAGGCAGCACTGTCCACATCCGATTTGCGTTTGGCGTTTTCATCCCACAACATGCTGTTGCCAAGCATCATGGCTTGCAACACCTGAAAGTTGACATCCGTCTGAATCATGTTGCTGAGGTACTCAAAATCGCCTACGTAATATTTTCCGTGAATGCGATCCAACATTTGCAACGAATCTGTGGTGATCAGCACCCGCGATACTTCTACTCCCAAGGCCATGGCCGACATCCAGATCACACTGTCTTTGCGCATCTTGACCCGAATCTTAAAGCTTTGGTTTTCGGTAGGGGATTTGAATTTGGCGGACGCCTTCAGGTACAGCCAGTCGAATTGAAAGTCCGTTCCGGTAACCAGCTTGCTCAGCTGTTTCGGACTTTTGTTGTTGAGTTTGGGGCCGATGTTTTTGGCAAGCTCCCGATTGGAATGACAGGCAACCAACAGGCTGCCCAATAAGAGGGTCAACAGCCAGGAGTATTGAAACCTGCGATAGTTTTTACTCATAAAACTGTTTTTCCGCAATCTTGCGTTCCAGTTGTTTAGAACCACCGCCTATTCCGAGGGCACGTTGCCATTGTTCCAGCGCTCCTTCCACGTCGTTCAGTTGGAAAAGAATGTCCCCATAATGTTCTATGATCACCGCGCTACGACCACCATCAGCTTGCACTGCCTTTTTGATTTCATCGCGGGCCTCTTCGTAATTGCCTTGCTGAAATAAAATCCAGGCGTAGGTATCGAGGTAAGTTGAAGAGTTGGGGTTGGCCTTCAATGTGGTTTCTGACATAGAAGCGGCTTGTTCCAACTTTTCTTTTCGCAACGAAAGGTAGTAGGCGTAATTGTTGAGGACGACCAAATCCGTCGGATTCAAACGCAGCGCCTCATCAAAATAGTAATCGGATTGAGGGTAATCCTTTAAGTTGTGATAGCTCTCGCCAAGGTTTGAATAAAACTGCGCTCTCATGCGCGGATCGTCCAAGGCCAAATCTTTTCCAATTTCCAGGAATTCAGCCGCCACAGCATACTCTTTCAGTTGCAACTGAGCCAGGCCGTGCAACAAATAGAGAAAGGGTTGGTTGGGAAACAATTCAATGGCACTTTCACTTTCGGTGGCCATGGCTTTCCAGTCGCGCAATTCCGAATTGAGCACCAGCAATTCCCGCCAAATCAAATAGCGATCCCGGTCCAATTCTAAAGCCTTACGGTAGCTGTCCCGGGCCTCTTCAAAACGTCTGTCGCGGGAATAAAAATCACCGTTTATTGAATGCGCTTTGGCACTTTTGGGATGAGTTTTCACCAGAATGTCGCTGAGTTCGTAGGCCCTGCGTTTCGTATCAGCGTCCCATTCACTCACCGAATAAAGCGACAACAAAATGTTGATTTTAGAATCCAGGTCAAGGTTCGGATTTTCAAAAGCTTTCCGAAGTTCTACCTGCGCTTTTTCAAACTCTTTCTCCTTCCGGTAATAGTCCGCCAATGCCAGACTTAAAAATGGATTTCCCGGATCAATGGCTTCCATTTTTCGATAGGTCTCTAATGCCTTATCGTTTTCACCAATCTCCAGGTAATATTCTGCTAAAAAGCGGTAGTAAGATGGATCTTCTGGATAAGCCTCAATCAAGCGCTCCAGTTCTTTGGCCGCCTCTTCCTTGTTGCCCATTTTGAGCCAGAGACGCTTCTTGGTCAACGAAAGCGGCTTATCGATCCCCGTAAGCTTTTCCAGTCGATTGTAGGTGGCAATTGCATCCTTGTTTTTACCTTGCAACGCTTGTACCCGTCCGAGCAAGTCGTAGTACTCCAATTTGTTGGGATAAGTATTTACCAGTTTTTGCATCACTGCGGCAGCGTCTGAAAACCGAGCGTTTTTACGGTAAAGTGTGGCCAATTGGAGTTGGTACCATTGGTTCTCAACGTCAATTTCCGCAGCTTTCTCAATGCACTCCAAAGCGGCCTCATCTTGGTCGAGGTGATTGTAGATGAGCGAAAGTTCGAAGAGCGCAGCGGCATTTTCGGGTTGTACTTTCAGGCAGGCATCGAAATGTTGGGCAGCTATTTCATAGTTGCCTTTCATTTTCTCTTTTTGACCTCTAAAAAAATACGTTTGTACCTGCACCCGCTGGGCTTCGGTCAATTCCTTTTTGGCCGACTTTTTCTTTTTCTTCTTCCCTTTGTCGGGAGGAGCTACTGCCACCAAATTGGCCGCCAGCAACAGGGTACCGATCAAAAGTGTAATATGTCGAAGTGTAAATCGCATTTAGATGGAAATCTGGCTGAAGTCGCTAATGCTGAGGTCCATTGATTTTCTACGCACTCCCGCATGGCTGCCTACCAAGCTGTTTTCTAACACCGCGTTGACGATAACGGTGTCGCCTCCTATGATGGTATTTTGAATCACTGATTTTTCAATGAAGGAACGGTCCTCAATGGAAGCGCCCGGACCAATGATGGAGTCTTTGATCACCGTATTGGCCCCGATAAAGCAGTTGCCAATCACCATAGTGTTCTCCAAATGAGCGGTAGGGTCAATATGAGACGCTTTAAAATGAGCTAATACCCTTGAATTGGTATGCACGGTAGCATCTTTGTTGCCGCAGTCCAGCCATTCGTCTACCTGGCCCGGTACAAATTTCAGGCCCTTTTGCTTCATGTTTTCCAACGCATCGGTTAGCCCGAATTCGCCACCTTTGATTCGAATGTCGTGATCGATGAGGTATTGCAATTCTTTGCGCAGGTTGGCTCCATCTTTGAAATAGTAAATTCCAATAATGGCCAGATCAGAAACGAATTCTTCGGGTTTTTCTACGAAATCGGTAATGACACCGTCTTCCAGCTTCACCACCCCAAAGGCACTGGGGTCTTCCACTTTTTGCACCCAAATGATGCCTTCCTGCGATTCGTCCAACTGAAAATCGGCGTGGAACAGCGTGTCCGCGAAAGCGACCACAACTTTACCTTCCAGGGCTTTTTCGGCACACAAAATGGCGTGTGCTGTACCCATCGGGTCGTCTTGATAGGCAATGCTTCCGGTGGCCCCCAGGTTGGCCGCAATGGCTTTTAGCTGTTCCTCTACCGCTGCACCAAAGGCGCGGTTGATGACGAAGGCCACCTCGTCGATGGGCTCCTCACATACCTTGGCAATGTCTTCGACCAACCGTTGCACAATGGGCTTCCCGGCAATAGAGATCAAAGGTTTAGGAACGGTAAGGGTATGCGGACGCATCCGTTTTCCCATTCCTGCCATCGGTACCACAATTTTCATACGTAAAGGTTTGAAAGTGAAAGCTATTCCAGCTTACGCAAAGTTGCAAAAAGATAACGGCACTCCCTTCATAAAGGGGCGTATTTATCCATAGCCAGATGTTAGCAGAAGGCGGGATTTAGCGGGTTCCGGTATGGCCGAAACCACCTGCTCCCCGGTCTGTTTCACCAAGCGTTTCCACCGCTTCCCATGCAACTTGTTCGTGGGCTGCCACCACCATTTGAGCCACCCGTTCGCCCGCTTCGAGGGTAACCGTCTCCTGGCTGAGGTTGATGAGCAAAACACCCACTTCTCCCCGGTAGTCCGCATCGATGGTGCCAGGGCTGTTAAGTACAGTAAGTCCTTTTTTGTAGGCCAGCCCACTGCGGGGACGAATTTGAGCTTCGTAGCCCGGAGAAATCTCCAAATACAATCCGGTGGGAATCAATTTTCTGCCCATGGGGGGCAAAGAGATCGGTTCTTCCAAATTGGCCCGTAGGTCGAGGCCCGCAGAAGCAGAAGTTGCGTATGCTGGTAAGTCGAAAGCCGAACGATTGATGACTTTCACCTTGAGAGAGGTCTTTTCCATGCTTGCAAATTAACGATATACCAGCGTCTGATTTTGGCTTGGACAAGGGATTTCGCCGATTAGCGAAACAATCCTTTCTGAAAAGGACGTTCAACGGCAATCACTATTCCCAGGTAAAGGGACAACAGCACGGCATGCACACCAAGTTTGAGCCAGCCTTCCTCCAATCCGATCGCCACTGATGCAAAGTAGAGGCCCAGCGCCAATCCGAGGTAGAGCAAAATTTTTCCCACCTGATAGGGGACCGGATAGTGCTTGCGGCCAAGAACATAGGAAAGTATGGTCATCACCACGTAGGTGATGAGGGTAGCCCAGGCAGAGCCGGTATAGCTGAATTCGGGAATCCAAAGCATGTTTAAAACAATGGTGATGAGTGCCCCGAAAGTGGCTACGTACGCCCCCATCATCGTTTTATCGGTGAGCTTGAACCACACCGAAAGGTTATAGTAGAGGCCTAACACCAGGTTGGCCAGTAGCAAAATGGGAACCAGGTGCAGCCCTTCATGAAACTCAGAACCAATGAAGCGCTTAATAACATCGAGAAACAAAAGAGTAGTCAGAAATATGGCACCCAACACCAACGAAAACCAGGTCATGACGGTGGCATAGGTCTTTCGGGAATCTTTTTGATCGGCTTCCGCAAAAAAGAAGGGCTCAGCAGCATAGCGAAAAGCCTGAACAGCTAAGGTCATAATGATGCTCAGCTTGTAGCAGGCGCCATAAATGCCAATTTCTGCTTTGATCGCCCCATCGTCAAGCGGAAGCAGGTAATTCATTAGAATCCGATCTAAAGTTTCGTTTACGATACCCGCGATACCAATGAGTACCACCGGAGCAGCGTACCGAAACATGGGACCATTCAATTTCGGATCAAGGCGTAACCGCACCTTCAGCAACTCGGGAAACAGCAGGGCCAAAGACAAGCCACTTGCTGCCAGGTTGGCAATAAAGATCCATCCTACGCGCACCGATTCGCTGTACCAACCGCTGATGAGGGGATAGGCCCAAGAATCGGGTTCACGGTATAGGATTGGGCAGAGGAGGATAAAAAACAGGTTCAGGCCGATGTTTACTCCGATCCCAAGTAGTTTGAGCAATGCAAACTTTTTGGCCTTGTTTTCCGCTCGGAGTCTTGCAAATGGGATTGCACTGATGGCGTCAATGGCCACTACCCAGGCAAACCACACAATGTATTCGGGGTGCTCCGCAATCTTCAGGCTCTCGGCAATGTTGTCTTGCTGCCACAGCATGATGCCCAGAAAAGTGACAGAGGTGAGCAAAACGGTAGCCAGTGCAGTGCCAAACACATGGTCGATTGGGTGTCCCTTTCGGGAAAAGCGCAAAAATGCAGTATCCATCCCTAAATTCAAGATGGCAATGAAAAGGGCTACATAGGCATAAAGTTCCGTCACGATACCGTATTCCTGAGGGAGGAATACCCGCGTGTATAGGGGCACCAACAAATAGTTGAGTACCCGACCTATGATGCTACTTAGGCCATAAATGGCGGTTTGGCCCACCAAGCGTTGAAGCGCACTGGCCATTAGCGGACAAAATCCTTAGTGCCGATTATGCCACTGTAGCGGTAGTAAATGTCGCTGTGCTGCCTCAACGGCCTGGGAAATTGGCTTTGCGTTTTTCCAAAAAGGCGGTGGTGCCTTCTTTAAAATCTTCGGTGCCAAAGCAGCGACCAAACTCGTCGATTTCGCTTTGATATCCGTTTACTCCATCGGTGAATCCGGCATTCACTGCCCGAATGGCACTGGCCAGCGCCACGGGTGAATTCTTCATCATTTTACCGGCCATTTTTTGGCAAAAGGGAAGCAGTTCTTCCAAGGAGGTGACGTGATTGACCAACCCAATACGATGCGCCTCTTCTGCGCCAACCATACCGCCCGTCAACACCAATTCAAGTGCCCGACCTTTGCCGGCCAATTGTGCCAGTCGCTGCGTTCCTCCATATCCGGGGATAACACCCAGCGATACTTCCGGCAAACCAAGCCGTGCGTTGTCGCTGGCTACACGTACGTGGGCAGACATGGCCAGCTCAAGGCCGCCACCGAGGGCAAATCCGTTGACGGCGGCAATTACCGGGGTGCCCAGTTGCTCAACTTTGTCAAACAAGGTTTTTTGTCCGTTGGCACTTAGTGCTTTGCCTTCCTCCACCGAAAAATCGGCGAACTCGGCAATGTCTGCACCAGCAACAAAGGCCTTTTCCCCACTTCCGGTCACGATGATTACCTGAACTGCTGCGTCAGCATCAGCGGCACCAAAAGCGTCACTCAATTCGGCAATGGTGGCCCGGTTCAAAGCGTTAAGCTTACTCGGGCGGTTGATCGTAATGGTTAAAATTCCATTTTCAAGATGGGTAAGGACGTTTTCGTAGGCCATGATAGCGATTGCGTTTATGGCTGTAAAAATAGGATTATTGTTCGGTTGTTCGCACCGTTTGCAGCAGTGCCTCTAAGGGCAGAGTTGTATATTTGGGGCGTACCTTCAGGCTTCAATTCCACATGAAATTTGCTTGCGAAGCACTGAAAATGCTATAACCAATAGCTGTTAAGTGAGTTTTGTTACCCCCGACAGAATATGAAAGTGCAATGGGCATGAACCAGGATCATCCAGCTTCTTTTACTACTTCCAAAGACCAGCACGTAAATGATTACCTGGAAGTATTGGCCCCCTTTCAACGCAGTATTCTGTTGCCACTTCGGCAGGAGGTGCTGGATACGTCGGACGACTGGGTGGAAGGTATGCGCTGGAGCAGCCTCACTTTTTCCCGAGATAACCAGATTCGGGTAGTGGTGCATGCCGCGAAAGATTTTATAAGCCTGGTCTTTCCGCAAGGACACACGTTGAACGATCCCAATGCCCAACTCTCCGAAAGTGATGGGAATGCCAGAAGTCTGGCTTTTTCCGACCCCGAATCACTCGATTTGGATACGCTCCATTTTTTCCTGAAGCAGCTAACCCTTTAAATCCTTCTACCGATCAATGGCTGGTGTCACAAAGTCTTTGTGTCGGCTTTCAGACAATTGGGTGTTTTTGTGTTGTCACAATATGTGTATCGACATATATTTGTACTATCAATGTGCAATCTAATCAACAACAACGTGACGAGCCTTTTTTAAACAACAGGTATAGCCAGTGCAACAAGGTTAGATGGATGAATTGGAGTTGCGCTGGAAACCCAGTTTAAAACGATGAACCTCCGCGGTTCAAGAGGTCGTTATCGGATAATGTTGATGGATGGTTTTAGTGGGTTATAAGAAGGGCAACCAAAGCGGTGGCCCTTCTTTGTTTTAAGGAACTTCAGGTGACTCCACAAAAAAACCGGGAGAAACCCCGGCTTTTTTGTTTGCCTAACTAATTAATCGCCTAACTGAAAAGTGTGGCAAAGGATACCGGTCGGGTAGGATTGGGTGACCGGATTTGTTTCGCTGATGGTAGGACGCTACTGGGTACAGAGAAGTTACATCACTTGAGCATTTTTTTTGCTTTTTCTTTTTTGTCGCATAATACCCTGGGAAACAGCATCTATTGTCGCACCAAAACAGAGTCTACTCCTGTAGAATCTATTTTCAAAGTATCCTCAGGATACAGCTGGGGGAGGTCTTTTAAATCGTAACCTTCGGGCAGGTTGGTGCGCAGCCGGTCGCGCATGCGCTGAAACTTTCGTTCCTTAAAAGCATGGGGACTCAACGTTTCGTAGTACAAACTGACAACATTTTGTGAAGTGGGAGGAGGTTCATAACGTTTTTTGCGGTACCTCGCTACCCCTGGAATAGCAACATCAGTGGTATCATTCCCGGCTTCTTTGTCGGCAAAATCTTCTTGAAACTGCCGCCATTTGGTGTAGCCCACCACGGTATGGGTGGGCAAACTTAGTGTGTCAGGTTCCAGTTGAATGGTCAATTGAGCGGCCGTTAAGGCGTGAACGGGTACCTGTGTGGGCACGAATCCCACCGCAGTAACCACCAAAGTATCTCCTAAAGGAAGCCGGTAGCGAAACCTGCCATCGCCATCGGTTGTCGCTGCACTCCGGGCCAGTTTTAAAGTGAGGTGGGCATAAGGAATGGGATTTCCCAAGGTATCGGCCACTACTTGCCCTGCTACCGCCACCGAAGAGTCGGTAGTAGGTGACTGTCCCATTAGAAAATGCGATAGCCCACACCAGAGCAATATCATTAGCCCAAGCCTCATGTGTTTGTAGAGGCAACGCTTAGGGTAGGGCGTTTGTTACAACGTAAGCCCAATGCGCAAGCCGGGATAAGACTTTGAAAAAGAGTCATAAAAATAGATTTCGGGAGCAACGGTGATGTTTCGATACAGTTTAGAATTGGTGATGAGGCTGAACTTATAAGTGTTGGAATCAAAAAGGTTGCCGCTTCTGCTGGTGAGCAGCCCCGCCCGAAAATAGGTCCATCCCACCTCGTTTTTTCTTGCCAGACTGTTAAATCCATATTCAATTTCCAAAAATTGGTTCGGCCGCGAAGTGAATGGGCTTTCCAAAGACGGTTGATAGTAAAAATACGTTGTAGTGCTTATCCCAAACGAATGCCTCAGCACATTTCTTTTGTTGGCCAGGATCAAACGTATGTTGGCCGAAAAGTCGAGTACCGGTTCACCTCGAATCATGGAAAACCCCGGGGCAATGTTTGCCTCAATCAGGTCGGTACCGTATCGGCGGCTTTTTTCATTCACAATTTTTTTGTCTTCCACCTGATAGGCCATCTTAATGGCCGGCCGGGTGTGGAAGTTGCGGTCGTCTTCTTCAATGCGTTGCAGAATTGGAGCCAATTCAGCATCCAAATCCAATTGAGCCAGCTGCTGTAGATGGTCGAGGCCTTCCAGATAAATTAAAACACGCTGCCCGGCGGACAGATAGATCAACAAAGAATCGGGTACCGTCTTAATGGGAGCACTGGCATCACCGTCGATGTTGTAGACGCTACCTTCAGCATTGGCTCCCAGGGTCACCGTAAACAAACGGGGTTTTGCACGTTCGTCGAGTACCAATCGAACCGGTCGGTACCGGTCGGGTGCTGCAATTAAGATTTTTTCTCGTTGTTGGGCCACCAAACGCACCCGTTCGTTGAGGTTGGTAAAGGCTTTGAAGTGATTGCGGTGCGCCCCTACCAATACCAATTTATAGCGTTGGGCCACTTCTACAAAAACCGTATCCACGTAGTCTTGTGGCGCGTAGTTCTCTTTGAGTTTTTGGGCGGATAGATCGGCAAAAAATAGGCATAGCAAGGCCAGTACTCCGGTTCGTAGCCGGAATGAAGGGTCACATTTCATAGGAAGTTGATTTGCTTACAGTTTCGTTCGAAAAGCGAGTGTTTCGCTATCGGAAGTAGATTTTGAAAGTTGATCTCGGTTGCCGTTCATGCGCAAACGACGGGTGGCAGACGATCTTCGACGGTTGGATCGATTTGCCTTTTGAGAAGATTGAGCGTATTGTGAAGGAGAGGGCGTAGCAGGTGGAGTCACCACTGTTGTAGCGTTGATGAAACCTGGAATTGCATTGCCCACCCAAACAAAAGACGGGTCTGCCGGTGCTTCAGTGGCTGGCACTGCAACGGTTGCCACCTTTATGGTAGAATCTTGAAAGTTGAAATTTTCGGTACTGGATGTTTGTGAGTTGGTCGTTGAACGTGTCTCAAAACCTGGAATGGGAGTTGTCCAGACAAACGAAGGACTTTCTGGATTTTTGGATGTTTCCTCCGGATCAGTTGAAATAACCGCCTCTTCACGTGGGTTGCTCAAGTGATGTTCAAGACTATTTTCTTTGCTGATTACAGCACCATAAATTACTGAATCTAAGGTTTGGGCGTTTGAAGGAGAAATGACCGTTTTCCAAGCGTTATCTTCGGCAGCTAAGCCCCCAGAGTTGATTTTTGGTGCATCTTGGGAATTACCAGAAGGTGTTGTTACGGTTACATATTCCCGAATTTCTACGAGTTCAATCGGAGCCTGCTCTTCTATCCAGGAGTTGAGGGTAGGTGGGGCTTGCAATGCATAGGTTGGTGCAGGAGAACTGGTCAACCAAAAAGCACTAAGGCCAAGCACCAGCACTACTGCTATAGCAGCACTCCAAATAAGCCCGGGCTTTTTCCACCAAGGTGGAGTATTGACTTGCTGTTCCACTTTACCCCAGGTGGTTTGTGGGTTCCAATTGGGAACTGGTACCGAATCGAGGTCGGTGATCTTTTGGCGAATTTCCTGATCGGACAACGTGTTCATAATATCGAGCTTGTTTGGCGCAACTGATGCCGAAGCGCCTTTCGGGCTTTGTTCAATTGAGTTTTAGAGGTGTTGGGACTAATGCCCAACAGGGCAGCAATTTCGGGATGGGTGTGTCCTTCAATCACATAAAGGTTAAAAACCGTGCGGTAGCCATCCGGGAGTTGCCGAATCAAGGAATAGAGCTCTTCAGCGGCCAAATCCGATTCTACCTTGGGTGCTTCTTCCTGTTCAGGAGGCTCAGCTAAGGCATGCAGCCAGAGGTTTCGGCTGCGCAACACCATCAAGGCTTCGTTCACCATGATTTTTTTTAGCCAGGCAATCAGAGCACCTTCTCCCTGGTAATCCAGTTTAGACAAGGCACGAAAAGCTTTGGTAAAACCACGTACCAGCACGTCTTCAGCATCTTCCTGCTGTTTGAGGTAGCGGAAACACAGCCGAAACATTGAAGTGGAATACCGTTCGTAGAACGCCTTTTGCGCAATCGGCTGGCCGTCGATACACCTCCGAATGAGTTGCTGCAGTTCTAACTTGAAAATGGTATCCATCCTTACTCTACCAAATGCAGTGAGCGGCACAAGGGTTGTCCGGCAAGGAAAAAAAATGGGAAAAAAAGAAAAGCCGGCTATAAGGGGGCAGGCCGGCTTTTCAATGCTGTGGGGGCAAGTAAACAACTACACAGCAAGTAGTTGTACTAAGTTAGGAAAACTCAACTATAGTGTCGTCTCAAATTTAAAGACTTACAATACACTGAGTTTCAGTTGCTCTTCGCGGTCACCAGAAGTTACTTTCAGGTAATAGATACCTGCTGCTTCCTGGCTCAGGTCGATTTGGCCATTGCTGGTTTTTGTCGATACGAGAGACTCTCTTAAGATCACCCGACCAGTTACATCGGTTACTTCAATTTCTACGGTTTCGCTGCTGTTTTGTGGCAACTCGTAGTTGAATAAACCTTGGCTTGGATTCGGGAAAACTTCCAACAACAGGGCGTTGTTTTCAACTGCTTCTGCAACATCCGTTGGAATCACCGCAACTTCCTGCGTAATGGTGTCCGTTTGGCAACCATTGTCTACAATTAAGGTCACTTGATAGATGCCCTTTTGTCCATAACTGTGAAAGGGGCTTTCCAAGGTGGAGGTATTGCCATCACCAAAGCTCCAGAGGTAGCTTAATCCTCCTTGACTTTGATTGGTGAATTGGAAATCGGTGAATTGTCCTACTTCCTGGCTGTTGAACCCTGCAGAGACGCCTTCGTTTACAGCAATGTCGTCAAGTGCAATGTCGCTACGGAAACCACCTCCGGTAACGCCACGGAAGCGAATGTTGATGATCTCACCTGTGTAGGCAGATAGATCAACAATTTGATTCAGCCATGCGTCTCCTTGGTTCCCAGAAATAACGGGTGTCACATCATTTACCCAAAGGCCATTGGATTTCACATCTACGTGGAGGTCTCCCATGTTGTTGCCAAACATGTGGTACCAAAAGCAAAGGCTTGGATTGGTAGCGTTCACCAAATCAATACACGGCGTGATAAGGTTTGCCTGACTGAATTGGCAACCGGTGTTGCCCAAAGTGGCCTCTGTGTAGAGGTAACGACCACCACCATTGCCTAAGGTATGGTCAACCGAAGGTCCCGTATTTCCAGTGTTGGTACCATCGTTATCGGTTCGCCAGTCGATGTCGTCTCCAAGTTGATTTACATCGTTAATAAATCCGTTGGACAATTGACAAACACCTAACTCACAGTTGCCATCGGTATTACAGAGGGCAAACGACTCAAAATCTTCGCTCCAGGGGAGGGTTACGGTATTCCCGGTGATTACATCCAATGTAGTGTTGAGGGTATCGTTAAAGTTATTCTGGTCGAGACCAAAATTTACCCAGGCAGAGAGGTTGTAAAAACCACTGGTGAAAGTTTCGTTAACAGAAAAGGTAACCGTATCCGTCATTCCGGGGTTGATAGAAATCGGGAAGGTATCCGTAACCACCGGTTGAGTACCAATTTGGTAAGAAACCGGAATGTTCCAAATGTTGGTGGCTCCCGGGTTGTGAATCGCCAAACTGATGGGGGTATCAAAATTGGTTTCACAAGTTGCAGTTGCTCCACCGGTAGGAGTGATAAATGCTTCCAACTCCGCATCGAAGGCGATGTTGCAGTTCACCACTCCTCCTGCACGGAAGATGGCCACAGCACGACGACCTACAATACCATTAGGCCCTAAGGCTTTCACGCTGAACCAGCGGTCTTCATATGGATTGGAATGGTACATGACAAAAGAGGTAGTGGAAGACGTTCCTACCGCATCCATGTATTTCTGACCGAGCATGCTCACTTCGTAGCTGGTCGCTCCGTTCACATTGTTCCAGCTTAGACCCAAGGAATCAGGACATACATAATTTACCGTAAGGCCCGTTGGAACCCGAATGATGGTAAATGTGGTATCGCTTTCATCGGAAACGGCTCCGCGAGAAACCCGCACCATTGCCTGACCGGTAACAATATTGGGTACGGTCCAGGAGAATGTACGTTGGTTGCCCGGAACGCTGGAAGAAATGTTATTCCAGGTAGCACCAGCATCAGAAGAGTATTCCAATGTGAAGTTTCCGGTGGTACCGTAAGCATCCCAACGAATTTGTTCGTTTTCGAAGGGTACTAAAGGCTCACCACCAATTGGGTAGGTGACATCGATCGATTCTCCAATGAATTCATAAATCACGTAATAGTCCTGTGGTCCGGATGGTACCGAGCTACCGCTTACGTCAATGGTATAAGTCCCAGACATGGGGCTCACAATGGCTACTTGCTCTACATTGTTGAGGTTGTCTACACCAGTAGTAGCAGGGTTGTCCAGCGTTTGTGTATTCGGGGTAGGATCCAATACCCAAGGTAAGTGCGTGTTGGTATTTGGGTCAGTAACGACCATGTCAAGGTTGTTGACCAAGGCTTGGCTGGCATTGGCAGAAGCTGCTGCATCCGTCCAATAAACCATGATTTTCACATACTGAGTACCACCGGGAACCGTGATCGTGTGCTGATTAGAACCGCCACTGCTGATGGTGCCCGACATGTAGTGGTTTTGCTCCAACGTGCGAACAGCGCGCAATCCGTTGATGCGACCCCATCCAAATTTAAAGTCAGGACCTTCGTTGCCGAGATCATCGCAAGAGTTCAGCATCACCGCCTTCATTAAACCGCCGGTAGGATCATTGCCCCCATTCAGGTCGCGGTAGGCTTGATACAATTGAGCCAATGTACCAGAAGTACCAGGACATGACATCGAGGTTCCAGTCTTGGAAACATAACTGTTAACATCCGTAGTGGAAATCACTGCAGTTCCTTTAGCCGCTACATCGGGCTTGATACGTCCGTCATGAGCAGGGCCACGACTACTGGAGTTGGCCAGGTCATCGTTGAGGTTGAGGTTGGCTACGGCAATTACGTTTTTGCCAATTTTATGTCCTCCGGTAATGTTACCCCAGGTGTTGCCAGCTCCGTAACCACAATCGGAAGTTCCGCTGTTTCCAGCCGAGAAAACGTGCATCAAAGCATCGTAGGTGCTCACCTGAAGGTCCATGGTGCGGGCCAGGGAAGTATAACCTGCGTTACAACCGTTGCTGTAAGAAGTAGAGGTGATAACAATGTCTTTTGTGTTGTAATGGTTGGCGTTGCTGATACTATCGAATCCAGGATAGCTGGGAGCTGCACCGTAAACGTACAGGTCGGCACCGAAAGCCATTCCCCGGTTTTGTGGGTTGATGTTTCCGGCTCCCATAATGATACCGGCAACGTGGTCGCCGTGATCCCCGTTGTTGAAAGTGGGATACTGATCCGGAAGGCGTCCTTGATAATCGATGTGAGGGCCAATAACGCCATCATCTTGCATCATTACGGATACACCAGTACCATCGTAGTGACGGCCGGTCGAAAACTCAGTGGCAATGGAGTTGCTCCGGTGCAAGGTGCGTGCCGTGTAGTTTTCTGCCTCACTTGGCGGATCGATGGGCTCAATAAATTGAACCGCTGGCAAGGCAGTTAAGTCTGCCAACTCCGCGATGGGAAGTTCTAAAGTGAGGTAGCGCCCAAAATCGTTGGTGTAAGGAATTTTCCATCCTTGATTTTTAAAGAGCTCTTTTGCTTCAGGGGCAGTAACGTTGCCGAAATAGGTGACATTTACTTGAATGCGTCCTTTCCCGGATAGTGCCCACACGGGATATTCTCCTTCAAAAAGATTTTTGGTCATTTTGAAGCGTGGCAGTACGGGTAAAATTCCGCGAACAGAAAGCGTAGCCAATTGGCTGAGGTTTGCGTTTTCTTCAATGGCCACCAACCATGCATTGCGTGGCAGATAATCCAACAAATGAATTCCTTGCTGTTTCAGCGCAGCTTTCTCAGCTTCTCCGGGAATAACGTGGAATTGAAGTACCCGGTAATAATGATTATTAAATATTTCGTCAGCATCTACAGCTGACTGGGCTAAAGCATTCTCAATGTTGTTGGGGAATGCGAAATCACCTGAGCGCAGCAGCAAGTGATGTGGGTTTTGGATTTCTTGTGCCTCCAGGGAGCTAACACTCATACACACAAACAGGCCCAAGGCCCCCAAGCCCCGGATGGGTAAACGTAATTTCATAGGTTCAGTTAGGCAAAATTTCGTATCTAAAATACTGAAAGGGTGGTCTTTGTTCAACCAAATTGTTATGGAATAGTTGGATTTTCAAGTGTCCGAGTTACAACTTCATTTCGGCGAAAGCAGAAGAATGCACGGCAAATCTTTAATTCCGACATCCGTAAAACGGATTAGCTCCTATAAAGGTTAGGTGAAAGCTGAAAACCTTTCGCTTAAAAGTAGCTGTATTCGTAAGTGAGGGTCTGAACGAGTTGTTCACTTTGGTAGTAGCGGGTAGTGATCAGCCTACCTTCGGTGTCGTACTCAAATTCGGCTCTTGAGCTTCCCTGCGCCTGAGGAAGGGTGAAATTGAAGCCCGAAATACGACCGTTACTGAATTCGTGCACGATAGAAACGCTACCCTCTATAATTTGCCCTTCTGCATCGAGATAATCTACGCGAGTGATGTTGCCATCTGCATCGTAGCTGAGCTTTTCGTTTTGATAAAATCCCCGTTCTGGCTTTTGTACCATTTTGTGGGTAACCCGTCCTTGTTCATCAAAAGTGAAAGTGAAAGGCAACGGTGCACTGCTAACGGTCATGAATTGCATGTCGCCCGATGTGACCTTGCCAGCCGCATTGTATTGGTAGTTGAACACCATGTACACCTCTCCGCATTTGCGGTAGTCGGTGTATTGCTCCAGTTGGCCTTGAGGGTTATAGCGCTCGATGGTTTTCACGCAATCGCGTTGGGGCTTTCCGTCTACGTAATTGTTGATGTATCCGGTTCGGGTTTTTACACCCAGCCGCTTGAGGTATTCGATTTCGAAAGCGGATTGTTGCCCATAGGTGTCCCAACCTACCATTAACAGAAAAAAAAGACCGAGGACAACCTTGGTGTAACTTCCGGGTATCATAGCATTGTATTAGATGCAAATCGGGCAGACATGTTGCCAGGTATCCACTGTCCCAACAGCGCTAAAGTATTTCATTTAGGACTTCCTGAGTTGAAAAGGATTTTAAATGGCAACAGGAACAAACTTTCTCCCTCCTGCCCCAATCATCTTTAGGAGCCGACCCGAAGCTACTTAATAATTGAATGGACATGAACGGACGCATCTACCTTCTGCTAATTCTGTTTTTTTATCTTTTAGCTGCGTTTCAACCGGCCAACGGAATTTGTAAAAAGTCTTCAAACTTTGTGCTTGAACAAACAGATACAGTGGATGTATGGGTTCATCAGGCGACTGGTAAGTGGAGGGTGTTACACATTTGGAAGGGAAGGATGGTCAAGCTCAAATTGAACTCAGGAAAACGTTTGAAGGGATTTTTTGTAGGTAAAGTAGGGGACATTATTTTGGTAGAACACCAAGGTGAAATCATGCAATTAGGTCTAAATGAGTTGAGTGAGGTCAAGAAAGGAACTTTAGTCAAACAGCGCCCCAATCAGATCTTTGGTCCTTTAGAAGCTCTCGGTGTAAGTGGGATTTTTGGAGGTGTGCTCGTTGTGGGCGTTGAGTTTATCTTTTATTTCATAGCTGTTGTTCCCTATACATTCTCGATTTTTCTACCATTAGGTATTTTAAGTATTGTTCTTGGAGGCGTTTTCCTCTATCTACATCACAGAATTACACGTGGATTCAAGCAATAAATGAGCCGCAAGTCGTGAGCCAAAGATTAGGATCAACAGGATTCTTTCTAACATAAGACTATGAACGTTTTTGTGAGCCGACATTTTCTATTTCTCTTGGCACTATTCATAGGCTTGTTAGGTTTTTCCGAAACCGCAAAAGGTGTTGCGTTCTTGTCGCCATTGCCCATTCCCATCCAAACCGACACTTCTGATACCTGGGAGTATCGGGCTCCCGGAAAACGCAAACCGATCATAATCAACAAAGACACTTTGTTGAAGGTCCAAGCCTACAGCGGGGAGCAATGGGAGGGAAAGTTTGTTGGAAAAACCGGGAACTATATCCTCTTGGAAAAAGAGGGACAGATAGAGCGCATCCGAATTGCCGAACTACGTTTTGTAAAATTCGCGGTGCCGAAGAAAAAGAAATTCCGAAAAGTGGCCGAATTGCTTCAAACGATTGGTGGAATGTTTATCCTGACAGGAGGCCTCTTTTTGGTGTTGGCAATCATTTTCAGGTTTTCTCAAATACTGCTGCTGTTCTTCTTGTTACTTGGGCCAATGTTGGCAGTGATGGGTGCCTTAATCTACTACACTGGCAGCAGCATTCTGATCAACCTGCGAAAATAGTGATGGGGCTGGAGGTGGCCGATCTCCATCAAACCCGGTCATTAATGCAACCTTGGAGGAAAAATCGGGTCTCTGTTTCATATAGAGTAAACCCTGAGTTAAAGGAGTTCGGTTTCAATATGGATAGAGAGCTGAATTACAAAGTTTCTGGGTGAAGCTCAAAGCGCAAAATCACCGGAGAAGGTAGTTGCAGTGTTGCTAAGTGCACCTTTCTGGTCGAAATTAACCCTCCTTATGCAGTTTTTCTTCTCACCCATAAATAGATTGGCAAGTGTGGCAATAAGCGTCTTGTTCGCGATGCTGTTCATCCCACAGCAAGCCTGTAGCATTCACAAGCTACAACCAGATACTTTACTACAGCCTTCAGATACGACCGGAACCTGGGAATTTCGAAATCCTGGAAAACGGAAAGTACTCAAAATTCCGTTTGGGAGGCGACTCCGCGTTGAGACTTACAGTGACGAGGTTTGGATTGGAGAATTGGTAGGCAAGGAGGGAGGCCATGTTTTTATAAGCGAAGATGGAACCCAAAAGCGGGTCTTGATTTCTGATATCCGTAAAGTGGAAGTAGAAGTGGTTGATGCTACCAGCAGTCGCATGTTTGCCCAGTTGGTGCAAGTCATAGGCGGGACGATGATTTTTACTGGCTTGGGAGTTGTTGGTGTGGCAGCATTGTTTAGCTTTTTAAGTGGTCCGATCATTACCCTCACTTTTTTCACAGGAGTAGGTTTGATTGGGGCAGGAGCAATTTCCATCCTTTCGGGATGGCAGCTGATGAAAAACAAGAAAAGGTTTGAGCGGGACTGAGCCTTTCTCCCCTGCGTTTGATTTCCAATTATTGGTTTTTCGAGTACTCGCTGGCGCACCCTGATTTATGGTTGTTCAAGGCAGAGTAAGTATGTTAGTGGTGGCGATGGCATAAGAATTCAGTGCCAAAGTTTCACCAAGCGCCTAACACATTTATCAACTATGAAAGCCATTTGGAAAGATCAAGTTATTGCCGAAAGTGACGATACATTGCAGTTGGAAGGTAATCATTACTTCCCCAAAGATTCCATCCGTTCCGACTTTTTCCAAAGCAGTGAAACCCACACCTTGTGCCCATGGAAAGGTACAGCAAGCTATTACAGCGTTGTTATAAACGATGCAGTGAACCGGGATGCTGCCTGGTTTTATCCCGACCCTAAACCTGCTGCCAGGGAAATCAAAGACCATGTTGCTTTTTGGCGCGGGGTTACCATTACCGAATAATATTTTAGAGTAATTCGGGCCGTTGGTCCATGAATTTCCCGCCAAGGTAGATTAACCCCATGGTTGATTTTGCTGTGTGGGAGAACTTCATGACTTTTGCATTAGTTGACAGTGTCAACTAATGTTATGAATTTGAAATTTCCAGAACGTCTAAACAATTCACTCGGTTATTTACTGAATCGGGCAGGCAAGGCGATGGGCGGAAAACTCAACCGCAATTTTAAAGCCGCCGGCTTTGAGGTGAACCTGGAACACTGGGTAGTATTTGCCAAACTTTGGCGAGAAGATGGGCAAAACCAGCAAGAGTTGGGGCTGCAGTGCATGAAAGACAAAGCAACCATGACGCGGCTGATCGACCACATGGAAAAACAGGGTTGGCTGGCAAGAACTCCTGATCCAGAAGACCGAAGAAGCCGCTTGATTCATACCACCAAGCAGGGCACCGCCCTACGCGAGCAGTTGTTGCCCGTAGTATTTCGAACGCTGGACGAGGCGGCTACAGGCATTTCTGCTGATGAATTGGAAATCTGTAAACGGGTATTGGCACAGCTACACCAGAATCTCTGCCAGGAGCCACAATGTGACCCCTCTTGAAATAAGCCACTGCAATGGATAGAAAAACATTTTTGAAGACCCTCACCGGAACTGCTTTTGGTTCGGGTATGAGCACTTCTGCACAAGGGCAGATGGCCACCAGCGACCTGCGGCAAGTAGACCGGCTGTTAAAGGCAAAACAAGTGCAGGTAGCACCCGGTTTTTTCATTCGCCGGGCACTACCGCTCCGTGGGCTCAACATGGTTGATCCGTTTTTGTTGCTGGATCACATGGGGCCCAAAGAGATTGGGCCCGATGAAGGAGCATTCGTGCCCCCACACCCACACCGGGGTTTTGAGCCGGTTACCTTCATTTTTGAAGGCTCTGCTGAACACAAAGATTCGATGGGAAACCATGGAAAGGTCCATTCGGGCGGAGTACAATGGATGACTGCTGGAAAGGGGGTGATCCATTCCGAGCGCATCGATCGGGAAGCGGAAGAGGGCCGTGGCAAAATGCACGGTGTTCAGCTGTGGATCAATTTGCCCAAAAAAGACAAAATGATGGAGCCGGCTTATCAAAACATTCCCGCGGAGAAAATTCCCGAGGTGGCTTTTGACGGAGGCAAAGCCAAAGTTCGCGTGGTGGCCGGTTCTGTATTTGATGCCAAAGGACCTGCCAAAACATTTACCCCGATCAATGCTTTTCACGTGGTACTGAAGGCCAAAGGACAGGTCGATATTCCCTTTCCTGAAGACCACAACGTTTGTGTTTATGGCCTCGATGGCGTGGTTACGCTCAGTGGAGATCAACGGGTAGAAGGTGGAGAACTGGCGGTGATGGCGAATGGAAAAGGATTGAGGTTAGGCCACGTGGAAGGAGCTACCGCTCAGGTACTTTTATTGAGTGGTGAGCCCATCAAAGAGCCGGTGGTCAGCCATGGCCCCTTTGTGATGAACTCCATGACGGAGATTCAACAAGCTTTTGAAGATTATTCCAACGGAAAAATGGGGCAACTTGAAGAGTAATAAGCTGTTGCGCGAAGAGCGCATTATTCTTTATTTGTTGGCGGCCATGCAGTTCATCCACATCGTGGATTTCATGATCATCATGCCACTCGGGGAAACGCTCACGCGTACCTTTGACATTACCATTCAGCAATTTAGTTTGCTGGTAGCGGCCTATTCATTGGGGGCCGGCATCTGTAGTTTGGTAGGTGCCTTTTACATCGATCGGTTTGACCGCAAGCCGGTGCTTTTGTTCCTGTTTTTTGGCTTTCTCCTGGGCACCTTGTTTTGTGGATTGAGCCCAACCTATGAAATACTGCTGACCTCCCGCATCCTCACCGGAGCATTCGGTGGGGTGCTGGCCGGACTCTTGTTGTCTGTTTTGGGAGATGTAGTACCCAATGAACGCCGTGGCAAGGCCATGGGCGTTTTAATGGCTGCCTTTTCATTGGCGGCCATTCTTGGCGTACCCTTAGGGCTTTACCTCAGTGCACAGTTCAACTGGCACACGCCCTTTTTTGGTTTGGCTGGCTTGGGCGTTGTCATTCTTGTTGGCGTCTGGCGGTTTATCCCTTCTCTACGGGGGCACCTGGAACAAGGTCAGTTGCGCGAGTCTCCGCTGCAAATTATTGGTAACGTGCTGCGCAGTGCCAATCAAAAGCGGGCTTCGATTTTCTACATGTTGCTGATTTTCGGTCAGTTGTTAATGATCCCTTTCATTGCTCCCTTCATGGAGATCAACGTAGGTTTCAGCAAACACCAGGTGTTGTTGGTGTACACCGTTGGTGGAATGGCTACTTTCTTTTCTGCTCCACTCATTGGCCATTTGGTAGACCGGTTTGGACGCGCCAAAATCTTTACCATTTTGGTTTTTTGCTCCCTGGTACCCATGCTTTGGGTGCCCAATCTCGGACCTGAAGTCGTAATGGGCTACATGGCTACCACCTTGGTGTTTGTCTTTTTCAGCGGTCGTATGATCCCCGCTACCACCATGATGACTTCTGCCGTAGACCAGCAACACCGCGGCAGTTTTATGGGCATCAGCACTTCGATGCGGGAGCTCACCATGGGCCTCGCTTCCTTCACCGGTGGGTTGATCATTGTGGAGAACACCGAAGGCCTGCTTCAAAACTACCATTACGCCGGTTTCATTGCAGTAGCCATTAGCCTGATTGCCATTCCCATTGGCCGAAGGCTCCGCATTATGGACGAAGCACCACCGGCGAAAAACCTCGAATCGAAAATTTCTGAGCCTCAGGCAAATCCGGTAAAATAAACCATGGAAAGAAAATTAATATTTGTGGCACTTGGCGTACTGATCGTTGGTGCTGGGTCGCTTCTGATGTGGTGGATGATGAATTCTGCCGAACCGGCCGATAAAAGCAAAACCAAACCCGTGAAAAAGGTGCTGGTACAAAAAGCGGTACCCACCGCCATCAACCTCACCATCGACCTTACTGGCCGCTTGCTGGCGCGTGAGAAAATCGAAGTTTTTTCGGAAGTCACCGGAAAAATGCTGGAAACCGGAAAGCCTTTCAAAGAAGGGGTAGTCTTTAGCAAAGGAGAGGCACTGTTGCAGCTGGACAATCGGGAATCGAAATTGGCTTTGGTGTCGGAGCGCAGCAATTTCCTCAACCTGCTCACACAAGTGCTGCCCGACCTGAAACTGGATTTCCCCTATCGGTTTGGCGTTTGGGAAACCTTTGCCGCACGCATCGACCCGATGCAAGCTCTACCGGAATTGCCGGAGGTGAAGGAATTGAAAGAACGAAATTTCCTGTCCGGTAGAAATTTGTTTAGTCGCTACTATACCATTAAAAGTCAGGAAGTCCGTTTGGCAAAGTTTACGCTAACGGCTCCATTTGGTGGGGTGGTCAGCCTTTCACAGGTGAATCCAGGGACCTTGGTTCGATCGGGGCAAAAGCTGGGCGAATACATTAACCCCGGTGACTTTGAGCTGGAAGCTGCGATCAATGTGAATGAAGCGGCCTTTGTGAAGCCGGGCGATACGGTAGCCCTCACTTCTGCCGACCTTGCAGGCCAATGGACTGGCCAGGTGATACGGATTGGTAAAAGCATTGACCCTGCTACCCAAACACTGAAGATTTTTGTGGGGGTGCAGGACGAAAGCTTGAAGGAAGGCCTCTACCTCAACGCCGTGGTGCAAGTAGGCCAGGCAGAACAGGCCATTGACCTGCCACGCAACCTGCTTACCGAAGATCAACAGCTTTTTGTAGTAGACGATACGCTGTTGGCGTTGCAACCGGTGGAGGTGGTTCATTTCTACAAAGACCGTATGGTGGTGCGCGGAGTACGGAGCGGCACCGTTCTGCTTAACGAATTGATTTCGGGTGCTTATCATGGAATGAGGGTTCAATCTCCTTTCAGCTCCGAAGCGCCTAAAAGTTCGAAACCGGCAAGCAAGAAGGAGGGGTAAGTATGCGGTCGATCATTCGCTATTTTATTCAATATCCGGTAGCAGGAAACACCCTCATGCTACTCATCATTGCCTTCGGGTTTTTCGGATATCAATCGTTGTTTTCCACCTTTTTTCCCGAAAATGAAAGCCGAACTATTTCGATTCAGGCGGTTTATGAAGGTGCTTCACCCGAAGAGGTAGAGGAAGGGGTAGTAGTGAAGATTGAAGACAACCTGAAAGGTTTGACCGGGATAGAAAAAGTTACTTCTGTTTCGAAAGAAAACCTGGGGAGTATCACCGTAGAGGTAGAGAAAGGCTACGATACCGATCTGGTGGTACAAGATGTAAAAAACGCAGTAGACCGCATCAGTTCTTTTCCCGACGAGTTGGAACCGCCCGTGGTGTACAAACGGGAGAACCTCAATCAGGTCATCACTTTTGCCCTGAGTGGAGAGGTAAGTTTACGCGAACTGAAAACCGTAGCCCGACAAGTCGAAAATGAGCTTCGATTAAAGCCAGGCTTAAGCAAAGTGAGCCTTTCCGGTTTTCCGGATGAAGAAATTCAAATTGCTTTTCGGGAAGAGGCGCTGCGTGCCTTTGGGTTGACCTTTGAAGCAGTAGCCTCCAAAGTTAACCGAAACAACCTTGAGGTTACGGGAGGCACGCTAAAAGGTGCTGGTGAAGAATTGCTATTGCGCGCCAAGTCGAAGAATTACTTTGCCGAAGACCTAATGGACCTGGTGGTGAAGGCAACACCCGACGGCCGAATCGTTCGCTTGGGCGATGTGGCTGATGTACGCGATGCTTGGGCGGATGACCCCAACCGCAGTTACATGAACAACCGGCCTTCGGTGATTGTGGAGGTGAAAAACACCATTCGAGAGGACTTACTCACCATTGCAGAGGAAGTGCGGCAATACATCGATGAGTTCAACGCCAAAGAGGGCCCGGTAGAGGCGACCGTAGTGAGAGATGGTTCCATCATTTTATCGCAACGCATCGACTTACTGACCAACAATGGCCTCATCGGCTTTGCATTGGTACTGATTTTCCTCACGTTATTTCTCAACCTGCGGCTATCCTTTTGGGTCGCAATCAGCATCCCGATTTCTTTCATGGGCATGTTTTTGCTGGCGGCTTTTTGGGGCCTCACCATCAACGTCATGTCCTTATTTGGAATGATCATAGTGATTGGCATTCTGGTGGACGATGGCATTGTGATCGGCGAGAGCATCTACAGTGAATACGAAAAAGGAAAACCTGCTCTACAAGCTGCTGTAGATGGTACCATGTCCGTTTTTCCGGCGGTAGTGGCTGCGGTGCTTACCACTGTGGTGGCGTTTTCTACATTTTTCTTTATCGACGGCCGTTTGGGTGATTTTGCTCCCGATCTGGCTTTTGTCGTGGTGGCTACCTTGTTGTTTAGCCTGATCGAAGGTGCTTTCATTCTGCCTGCACACGTTGCACACAGCAAGGCTTTGGCTACTAAAAAAGTGAAGCGGAATCGCCTTGAAACTACCATGAATAAAGTCATGGTAGGCATGCGCGAACGCTTGTATGCACCGGTATTGCGGTTTTCACTCCGGCATCCGGTTTTTGCCTTGTCCATTCCGATTGCTCTGTTTTTAATCACCATTGGCGGGATGAGCAACGGTACCATTCGTTCCACCTTTTTCCCGGTCATCGAACGGGACAACATCACCATTAACCTCGAAATGATTGCCGGCACGCGCGATCACCTCACCGAAGCTACTTTGGATCGCATGAGTAAAGTGGTATGGGAGGTAAATGAGGAGCTCAAAAAGGACCGGGAAGACGGGTTGGATGTAGTGCTCAACGTGGAAAAGAAAATCGGGCCGGGGACCAATGTGGGCAAGTTGGAAGTGAACATGATCGACACCGAAACTCGCAACATGAAGGCCCTGAATATTGCCCAAATCATCAGAAAGAAAATCGGACAGGTAGATGGGGCTGAACTGATGACGGTTGGAACACTTTCTCCTTTTGGTAAAGAGATTTCCGTTTCGATCCAGAGTTACGACATTCCAGCCTTGGAGAAAGCCTCTGAAGCCTTGAAGGTGGCCATGCAATCGATGACGGACCTTGCGGATGTAACCGACAACAACAAAGAAGGAATTCGTGAAATCAAGATCTCTTTGAAAGAAAAAGCCTATTTGCTGGGCCTGGACCTGCAAAGTGTGATGGGGCAGGTGCGCAGCGGTTTTTTCGGGCGTGAAGCCCAACGCTTGCAACGCGGCATCGACGAAGTAAAGGTTTGGGTACGCTACGATGAAGCGAGCCGATCGTCGTTGAAGCAAATGGAAGACATGCGCATTCGATTGGCCAACGGTTCGGAGATTCCGCTTCGGGAAATTGCCAATTATGAAATTGAGCGCGGCCTGCTGGCCATCAATCACCTGGAGGGAAAGCGCGAAATTCGGATTGAAGCCAATGTGGCAAACGAAGAGGTATCGGCCTCCAAAATGACAGCTCTGGTGCGCGACAGCGTGTTGCCGGAAATATTTGTGCAATATCCGGGAGTTTCGGCCACTTTCCAGGGCCAGTCCGAGCAATCTCAAAAAACCGCCACCTCCGTGGCCAAGGTAGGGCCAGTAATCTTACTCTTGATGTTGGGCATCATCGTATTCACTTTCCGATCTTTCAGCCAGTCGTTGCTGGTATTGCTCATTGTGCCACTGGGGTTCATTGGCGTAGGCTGGGGCCATTGGATTCACAATGCCTCGGTGAGCCTGCTCTCCTTTTTTGGTGTCATTGCTTTGGTGGGAATTATGGTCAACGACAGTCTGGTATTGGTCAGCGCCTATAACCAATTGCTCAAACAGGGAAAAACGGTGCAAGCCGCTATTTACGAGGCTGGAATATCGCGCTTCCGGCCAATCATTCTTACTTCCCTAACAACCATTGCTGGTTTGGCTCCCTTGATTTTAGAAAAGAGTTTCCAGGCGCAATTTCTGGTGCCAATGGCAATTGCTATTGCCTACGGCCTGGTGATCGCGACTTTCACCACCCTTATTGTTCTGCCAGTAGGACTGGTTTCCATCAACTTTTTGCGGCACGGCTTTACCAACTTGTGGACAGGCAAAATTGCCACTCCTGAAAGTGTAGAACCCGCTGTAAAAGAAACCCGGATTAGCCATGATGCATAGCAAAGTACTCTTGTTTACCGGGATGTTGATTCTTGGTTTGGTTGGGGTCAACAGAGCGCAAGACACCTTGAAGCTGGAGCAAGCCATCAACCGCACCCTTCGACAGAATCACGGCATTAAGGTGGCCCGAATGGAGGCAGCGGTGAGTGCCAACCAAGCCACCCGTGGAAATGCTGGTTTGTTGCCCACTTTGGGAGTAACAGCAGGAGGAAATTACAGCCGCAAAGACACCCGCCTTGAATTGGCCGGCGACAACCCGGATATCGATCAGCCAGGAGCGCAAAGTACCGGCTATAATGTGGCCTTAACTACTTCCTACTCATTAGTAGGCATGCGATCGGTATACACCTACGAACAATTGCGGGTGCAGTCGGAATTTGCCCGGTTACAATCCAGGGCAACCATCGAAAACACGCTTATCAACCTTATTGTGGCTTATTATGAGGCGGCCGGATATCAGGAGCAGCTCTCCATTTCGGAAGCCAACATGAAAATTTCACGCGAGCGCTACCAGCGGGCACGCCTCAACTTCGGGTACGGAAACACCACCCGGGTAGAGGTGCTCAATGCGCAGGTAGATTTGAATACCGACAGTGTTTCGCTCAAAAATGCGCGCGTCAACTTGGCCAACAGCAAACGCAACCTGGCCTATTTAATGGGGGAACCCGAGGCCACCTTTTTCCTTGGCCGCAAGGTTGATTTTGCTGAAGAAATGACGGTAGAGCAATTGCAACGGTTGGCCCTTTCGAACAACGTTTCCATTTTGCAGGCCGCCAGCAACATTCGCAATGCGCAACTCAACCAGCAAATTGCGCGTCAAAACCGTTTGCCCAGCCTCAACCTAACCGGGAGCTATGGCCTCAACCAAACCAATACCGATGCCGGTATTGTTACCAGCAACCGGTCGGTGGGTTTAGAAGGGGGGATCACTATGAGCTACAACCTGTTTAATGGAGGTCAAACCAGCACTCAAATTCGCAATGCGCAGCTGGCCATGGAGTCCAACCAGGAGTTGCAAAAAGATGCCGAGGAGTTGATCCGCAAAGAGG
Source organism: uncultured Flavobacteriales bacterium (assembly GCA_937899835.1). GTDB lineage: Bacteria > Bacteroidota > Bacteroidia > Flavobacteriales_G > Salibacteraceae > CALCCE01. Next base: position 56,134 of record CALCCE010000306.1, read on the forward strand.
TGACCAACGGTCTTGCCACGTATCAAAACAGTTTGGAAGTGCTGGTACTGGAACAGCTAAGCGTGGAAACTGCCTTGCTCAACTTTGAACGCACCAAGGAGCAATTTGAATTGGGCAACCTTACCACCACACAATTCCGCGAAGCACAGCTCAACCTTACACAGGCCCGCAGCAGAATTGTCAATGCCCGTTTTCAGGCCAAAGTAGCAGAGCTCCAGCTTTTGCGGCTCACCGGGTCGTTGGTTTCCGGAGAGTAGGTAATCAACGAATTTATTTTGTGAAGGGCTTTAGCTTTTTCAAGGCGGGGTCGATCTTCACTTCGCGTGCCAAATAACTCATCCAGTTGCGTGCTTTGCTTAGGGGGTGATCCGGAAATTGAGCATCGTACCCGGCGGCTTCTGCCAGGTTCATCAGATTGCCCGACTGAATGCTGTGGTCGTAAGGATCAGCCGTCCACCCGACAATGCTGTCGTCTTCCATTTGAATCATTCCTTTGCTCAGCATTTTGGGCATGATCATCGCCTCGCGCTTCCCGGTCAGGCCCATCTCGGCCGCCTGAATTTTTAAAACAAAACTGTATTTCGCGAAGGGCAGCGTAAAGGCTCCGAGGTACGACATGCCCTTGGGTTTCTGTGGAAATTTGAAAAGCGTTCGAACCGCTGGAAACCCTTGCCAGTCAAACATCTCTACTTCGATTAAACCCCCTTGGGCAGGAGCTAGTTGCTGGCGGTAGTATTGCCTGAGAGCAGTGGTGTTTTTCAACGTGGGCAAATCGGGTTTTGTGGCGAAAAAGTGTACCGATAACGCCATGTCATTGGTGGGCGGCATCCATTGTTTCATACCGGTTTCCGACTTTACCAAATCCCAATCGGTTTTGGGCAAGGTGATAGAGGTAAGGCTCGGCCGCGGAGAAGCAAAGAATTGAAACGGTGCCATGGAAAATCAGTTGTATCGGCCTTTGGCGTTCAAGGCCTGCTCAATGTGCGCCAGGTGGTGAGCGCAATGCCAGCCATAATTATCGATGTTTTGGTCCAATCGGAGTCTTTCGTTGGTGGCAGGATGCACAAAAGTGCGCTGCAAATCTGTTTCCGAAAGCGAACGCAAAAGCAATGTCCATTTTCGGTGCAAGGCACGCAGTAAAGTTATGGAATCAGAAAGGTCATCCTCCTGGCTGTCTACCAAAAGTGCCCAGCGGTCTTCTTCGTAGGGCCGAATGGTAGGATCTTCCTCCGTAAGCGCCAGCTTGAAACGAATCAAACTGTTCATGTGGCTGTCTGCACAGTGGTGCACTACTTGTTTCACCGTCCAGCCTTCGGGGCGGTAGCGCCAGTTTTTCTGCTCCACCAACAATCCGTTCACCAGCTTATCCACCGCATCGGGAAAGGCTGCGATGGTAGTAATCCCTCGTTGCACTTGCTCAGCGCTCACCTCATTCGGATGCTGCCATTCACCAATAGGAAAGGAAAGGGAGGTCTGGATCATGGGCGTTGCTCAATTTCTGCTTAAATGCTCCCAATAAAGCTGATGGATGTCATAATAATCGTAGTCAGGAGCTTGGAAAAATTGCCCCCAATTGATACTCATGGGAACAGCATTAGAGTAAATGGCCGTCATTTCTTTGGCATTGGCATCTGCATAAGTGTAAATACAGGCACGCACTTGGGTGTTGTATGCGCCAGTAAACTTGGGAATTACAAAATCTACGCAACTCCCATTGGGAAATTTAAATGGGGGTGACATGTTACCACAGCCTGTTTTATAGGTATAGAGAATATCTTGCCACTGATGGTTCGAATCCAAAGCCTGTAGCATACAACTAACATCTCCATACATCAAAACTGAATCGGAAGTGGCGTTTCTTAGTTGAAGCGGATATCCCTCGAATCTTTCTTGAAAAGTCAAAATGGAGTCGGTATCGATCTCTACGGAAACAGTTTTTTCCTCAGGATAGGAAGGTGGGAGGCTATCGTAGTAATGAAGTCTGGAGGGATTGCCTATTTCTTGCCAGGTACGAGGCGGTAATATTTCTGATTTAAAATACAATGACAATGTCATCATGTAATCCAGGTTGAGGGGAAGCAGGCTCGAATCCAAAGGCTCCTGCCATAGCAGGTTTTCTTCTAAATCATAATAGGCGGGTCGCTTGTCTACCAGGGCGTAGAATATATTGTCCGCACTTCTGTCGAAGTTGAGGTGCTGGTACGACTTTTTCGAGAGGCTATCGGTTCGAATGTTCCAAAACGAGGCACTATCAAAATAGTCAACGATTACGATGTTTCCTCTTCGATCCAGGTATTTTGTAGAAAAGTTTCGCGGAGGGTGCAACGCATGGAGCCCGGTATCAATCACGGTCCATCCCTCTTCAAACTCATAACAGCCCAAACCATCCTCAAAGGCAGTTCGATGATTAAAATCGTCGTGTGTGTTACAGATGTTAAAAATGGGTTGAGAATGACGCAATACTCCCCCCTTGTCAACAAGCCAATATCTATATTCCTTGTCCCATACGAGTGCTGTTCTATCGCAAAATGAAGAGATATCATACCAGATTTCACTTTTGTGAATCTGCCTGCCTAAAGTGTCAAATATATAAATGGTAGGAAAGGTGTTGGAGTCTTCAATTTTTTCATGAGAAACAGTTAAGGCAATTCTCCCTTCTTCGTCTCCCTGTTCGTAAAGCTGAAAAGTGATGTAATTCTCAGTATCCAATTGGAAACGTTTTTCACCGTACCGATTCACTGCAAAAATTTTATTGCTTCTTTTCTCTTTTGCAAAGGCAATTGGTCCATAAAAAGGATTAACCCACTTAAATTCGTTGAATTGGGGAGCCACTTGCCCGGTAGTATCTAAAATAGCATAGTGCCTCCCACCGGTATCGTTTTTGAAACCCCCACAAGTGATGCCACGGTAGAAAGGTCCTAAATCATCGTATAAGGTATCGATGACCAGGGTGCCGGTTTGGTTGATCCTACCCAGTTTTCCCGATCGGACAACCACATTGGCAAAACCATCTTTGAATTCTTGAACTTCTATAAAATTGGTGTCTAAGGTGTCGCCACGCACATTGATGTAATATTCCTTGCTGCCATCACTCACGGTTGCCCATCCCGATTGAAACGATTCGGCAGCGGCATAAACGGGAGGCAGCACCCATTCGCCCTGGGTGTTGATGTAGCCGAAATAGGCATTTTCTCTTGCGGGGGCAAGTCCATTGGCAAAGGGTTTGGCATTGTGAAACTTGGGCGGGATCACCACAGTACCATGTTGGTCCATAAAGCCGTACCGCTGGTGTTCGCGAATGAGAAATAGCGCAGTAGTCTCGGGTTCGGAAAGGGAATTGCACCCTCCAAAAAGCATTGGAAGCAATAGCAACGGGAACACCCGTTTTGCTTTAGAGGTCAACTTCAGAATAATGCTAATCATGACATCGCTCGAAAGGTTAGCACTAAACAAATATAAATGCAGAATTGACTCTATCTGCTAAAATCGCTTACGAAGAAGGAAGCTTTGAAGGTGGAGAAAAGCAATCGACACCATTTCGCTGGGTTAAGCCTGCATCGTGAGACTATTGGCATTGGCGCTTGATAGGCATAAAAAAAGGGCCATTCCCTAAGGAACAGCCCTTCATGAGTAGGCCTGGTTGAGGTTCAGTTCTGAGCTTAACGCATGTCCGAAAGGATATACATCGCTTCGTTCACGTATAAATCGCGGTTCAGCTCTTTCAGCCAGGACTCGTTTAATTTCGTACGGGAGGTATCTGCTTCAATATAAATTAAATCTTCGGGCAAATTGTTCACCTCCAGGGTCTCAATCATTTGTTTGTCCAGGTCTTTCAAACTTTGGCTCTCCTCTTCACGCGCCATGCGCATGTTGCGGTAACCCAACCAGTTCAAAGGAATCAAAGACTCGTTTTGTTGGGTTTCGAGGCGCTTGGAGTACTCTTCGATGGTGTTGAAGCCTTCGTTTTGTGCAATCCGTTTTTCGCTGTTTTCCTTCAGCTGGTCTACCTTGTATTTGGGCGACCAGGCCTTGTATTCCACCGGTTCAATTTTGTCCCAAGGCATCACGTATTCTTGCTCCTTTTCTCCGGTCTCGATGTATTGGTAGCGGTCGGGGAAAATAATGTCGGGGGTAACGCCTTTCAACTGCGTAGAGCCACCGTTGATGCGGTAAAACTTTTGCATGGTGATTTTCACGGCACCCAATGGTTTGATGTTGTTCAATTCATCCGGCAATACATCATCCAAACCAAAGAAGCGTTGAACGGTACCTTTACCGAAAGAACTGGTGCTGCCCACGATTACTCCGCGGTCATAGTCTTGAATGGCAGCGGCTAAAATCTCGGAAGCGGAAGCGCTGTTGGAATTTAACATCACCACCAGCGGACCGTCATACACCAATTTGGGGTCGCGATCTCTGTAAACTGTAGGGCTTGCCTGATTTTTATCCCGTACCTGAACGATAGGCCCTTGCTCAATGAAGAGCCCGGCCATGTCGATGGCGTCCTGTAGAGAGCCACCACCGTTGTCTCTCAAGTCGAGAATAATGCCGCTAACGCCTTCTGCTTTAAGCTTGATGATTTCTTTCTTCACGTCTGAAGAAGCGTGACGACCGCCTCCACGGCGGGAGAAATCAGCATAAAATTTAGGAAGGTAAATGTAGCCGACTGGCTTTTTGGTGTTTTCCTCATTCTTCAGCAGGGCCGATTTGGCATAAGTCGCTTCAATCACCACAATGTCACGAATGATGGGGATGACCTTGATCGTTCCATCCACTTTTTCAACGGTAAGGCGTACTTCAGTTCCTTTGCGGCCGCGGATGAGTTTTACTGCTTCATCAAGGCGCATCTCCACTACGTCTACGGGTTCTTCTTCTCCTTGTGCTACCTTGAGAATCAAATCACCAGCCTTCAATTCGCCTTGGCGTGCCGAGGCACTTCCGGGAACAATGCTCGATACTTTGATAAAGCCGTCACGCTCTACCAACTGTGCACCAATACCCTCCAATTTTCCGGAGATGCTGATGTCGAAATCTTCTTTGTTTTTCGGTGGAAACCAACTGGTGTGAGGTCCGTGAATGTTTACAATCGAATTGATGTAGAGCGTCAATCGATCATTCTCATCCATTTGTTGCATGCGCTTGTACCAACGGTTGTAGTTTTTAAGCACTTTTCCGCGCGCATCTTCTTCCAGTTCTTGAAACGATTTTTCGGTGACCTCTTCGCCTTTCTTCTTTTTCTTTTCCGTTTTTTTCATCTCATCGTACACCCGAAAGATGACAGCAAACTTGAGCACCTTGCGCCAGCGATCTTTCAAAGCAGCATCACTATCGGCATAAATGAGTTTATCGGGCTCGGTTTCAATGCTTTCCTCCTTGTTATAGTCGAAAGGTTGGGCCAGTAATTCTTCGTAAAAACCTTTGACGGTTTCTATCCGCTTGGTAAAAATTTTATCAGAGAGGTTAAAGAACTCATAAGCCTTGTCCGAGATTTGATCGTCGATCTTAAACTCAAACGCACTCAGCTGCGCAATTTCCGATTTGGTGAAATAGCGCTTGTTGTAGTCGAGGCGCTTCAGATACAACTGATAGGCCTTGGAAGAATAATCATCGTTGATGTTGAGGGGATTGTAGTGCCTTCTTTTGAGGCTTTCCATGATCACTTCCATCAACACCTCATTTTTCTGAGGAGGTTGCACCGCAGGTGCTGGATCGGCATGCGATACCGACTCAGAATAAATCCAGGAACTAAACAGAATTACCGCCAGAAAAAAGGCGATGTATTTACCGATTCTAATCATGCTTGTTGTTGCGTTTCGGGGCTACTGCGCGAATCTCTAAAATTACTCTACCGACTTCTACTAACCAAAAAGCCCCCTGTTTTATTTCATGCGCCAAGTTGAGTGCATTCAAAAAGCAGGCCAGTTGAATCCTTTACAAAAAAACTTAGCCTAAAAACGTTTCTCCTCCTCGATGGGTTACGGAGAAACGTATTGCAAACGGGTGCCTTTGTCCGAAGGCGTCAACCTTACCCTGTAGCCGCAAAATAGCGCCCGATTTTCGGGCCCGTGTTCACAGGGAAAACCCGTCCACAACGGGAGGTTGTTTTGCCGGGCAAATTCCACAAATAAGGTTTCACTTTTGGATTGCCCTTCCGGGGAACTTGCAAGGTTACCAACCAAGATTCCCTTCAATTGTTTTAGCCGTCTGGTCCGATGCAGCTGTAAAAGCATCCGGTCGATCCGATACGGGGCCTCGCCCACTTCTTCCGTAAACAAAATACTGTCGGTCCAATCGGGTTCTGAAACGGTTCCGAGCAGATGTACCAGCAAGCTAAGGTTGCCACCCAACAGGCGTCCTTCGATGGGCGCTCCCCGATGATTGCCTTCGAAATACAAGTCTTGCGGGCCATCAAATAATGCCTTGCGCACCGATTTCCGGGCAGCTTCATATCCCTTGCGCGGATATTCCACCGGCATTGGACCGTGGATGCTGCAAAAGTTCATTTGATTGAGGTGCAGATGCAGCGCTGTAATGTCGCTGTAGCCAACGATCCATTTGGGCGCTTTGCGAAACCCGGTGAAATCCAGCTGATCCAGTAAACGGGAGGTGCCGTAACCACCGCGCAAGCAAATGATGGCCCTGATTTCGGGATCATCCAGGGCACTTTGCAAATCGGCCAGCCGGTCGGCATCCGGTGCGGCAAAATGATAATAGGAATCATGCTGCCCATCAGCAGAAGGGCTTACCTCGGGCTGCAGCCCCCAGGAGCGCAGCAGCTGTTCCACTTGAGCAATCAGGCCCTCGAACTCAACAATCGATTTGCCGGGCGCAACCAGGGCTACCCGGTCGTTGGCTTTCAAAAAGGGAGCGGGTATCATGGGTACTTAGGCAGACCAAAGGGCATCGAGGAAATGTTTTTTCGCATCGAAAAGATGGGCCACCGTTGAAAAACCGGTGCGCGAAGCCAGCGCTTCTACCTGGCCAGGGAAATACTTGCGTGACACTTCGGTCTTGATGATCTCAGCCACTTCAAAATCCACGGTGTCGTCCAGGGCAGCGATGTAAACCGATTGTTTCACTTTACTGACCAAACAACTGCGCGCCTCTCCATTGATGGCATCATAAAACGGATAGTGCTTAAAAGTGGACAAGTCGAATTCAGCACCCAACTCCCGGTTCATACGGTTGAGCAGATTGAGGTTGAACTGTGCGGTAACCCCTTTCGAGTCGTTGTAGGCCGCCAAAATCATGTCCGGGTCTTTGCGCAGGTCGAAACCCGTAAGCAGCAGATCCCCTTGCTTCATTCCCGCCTTCAGTTTTTCGAGAAAGTTGACCACCTCTACAAATTTCAGGTTGCCCACATTGCTACCCAGAAATAACACTACCCGAGTGCGTTTAGCGTCTTCCGCCTTCAGGTTGTTGAGTGCTTGGAAATAGTCGTCCACAATGGCGTTCACCTGCAAATCAGGTATTTCCTGCTGCAATGTGTTGACCAACCCGTCGATCGCTTCGGTAGAAATGTCGACCGGTCGGTAGGTGAAATCGGCTCCGGCTTCCAGAAAGTGCCGAAGCAACACCTTGGTCTTGTAACCATCACCGGCTCCGAGTTCGATGATGTCGAACCCACCGGTGCGCTGGCAGTGATCCAGAATTTGTGATTTGTTCAGGTCCAGTACTTCGTATTCACAATCGGTGAGGTAATACTCGTCCAGGTTCATAATGTCCTGAAAAAGTTTGCTCCCGATTTCGTCGTAAAAGTATTTGGAAGGAATTTTTTTTGGCCGGGCCCAGAGTCCTTTGCGAATGTCGATGGCAAAGGGGCTCAGTGCTTGAGGGGCCGGATCAGAAGATTTTGTCGTAGAGTTCACGTTGATGTTGATGTGCGAGGCTGGATTTAGATTCAAGAATTTCGAAAACGTTGTTTTTTATCGTGTGTGCGATGTTGCCGGTAGGCAAGTCGTTGCAATCGAGCCCAAAAGGATCTTCGATTTCTTCGGCCATCATTTCTACTCCAATCATGGCAAAAAACACAAACATGACCAGTGGAATAGACCAATAGCCAAATTCGGGAATCAGGCCCAAAGGAAGAATGAGTCCATAAATGGTGATGTATAATTTCAGGTACACGTTGTAAGAAAACGGGATCGGTGTTTTTTTAATACGTTCACAAGCACCTAAAATATCGAGCAAGGAGGTGAGTTGTGGCTTTATGTTGATCATATCTGCTTCACTCAGGTCGCCAGCCCGGTAGTGGGCTTCCACACGCTGAAAAATCTCTAAACTGATTTGATTCGGAATGTGGCCCAGGGTTTTATAGTAGGCCAGTTCATCTGGTGAAACGTGAATGAGTTCTTCTAATTTGGTGCCTTTGCGCAAATGCTCTTTCAAAGCAATGCAAAAGTTTGCGAGGCTCTTGGCCAAATAGTGTCGGCTGGCAGTTTCTTTTTCCGGGAGCATCACGTGGGCCATCAGGGCAATGTTGCGGCAATTGTTGACCAAAGCACCCCATTGCTTGCGGCCTTCCCACCAGCGATCGTAGGCGCTGTTGGTTCTAAAAACCAGCAAAATACTCAGTACCACTCCCAACAACGAAAAAATGCCGGTATTGACTTTCATTTCCATGTCGGTCAACAACTCGATGTCTACCACCGCCATAACGGTGGAAACGGCCCCCATGAGCAGTACAGCCCGAAGGATTTTTTGCATCGTCCAACTCTTGGCAAGGTGTGAGATGTCCTGGAGCCAGTTGCGGTTAGGTTCGTAGATGATCATAAGAGGCGCTCAAATGTCAATTAGTTTCTGGCTAAGCGGATGCCCGTGAATTGCCAGCGAAGGTGTGGATGAAAAAAGTTGCGGTAAGTAGGTCGAAAATGACCTTTGGCAGTGGCTACCGAGCCCCCGCGCAGCACCATCTGGCTCACCATAAATTTCCCGTTGTATTCTCCCAATGCACCGGCGGCCTTGGCAAAACCGGGATAGGGAAGGTAGGCACTTTGGGTCCACTCCCAAACGCTACCGTGGTGGAGTTGCGGGTGCAGGACCTCCCATTCAAACTCTGTGGGCAAACGCATCCCCTTCCATTGTGCAAAAGCGTCCGCTTCGAAATAACTCACGTGGCTTACCGGATCGTCCAGCCGCACGGGTTCGAAACCGGCCAGGCCATAACGGTGCCATTGGCCTTCTGTAAAATGCCAATAAAGTGGGGCCTTGCGTTGCTCGGTATTCACCCATGCCCAACCTTCGGCCAGCCAAAAGCGAAAATCTTGATAACCTCCGGCCTCCACAAATTCCAAATATTCCCGGTTGGTGACCAAATGGTTGTAGACCTGTCCACCGTTCAAATATACCTGGTGGACGCCCTTCTCATTGTCGAAACAAAAATCGGAGCCGGCGTAGCCAATGGAGTGCACCCCTTCGGGAATTTGAATCCATTGTCCGGTACCTTCCGCTTTGGGAAAGGCAAAATCTTCCCGGTAAACCGGGAAAAGTGGATTGTGTCCCAAAATGTATTTCAGGTCGGTGAGCAACAACTCCTGGTGTTGCTGTTCGTGGTTCAAGCCCAATTCCAGAATTGGCAAAACCGCTTCGGGAACCGAACCGCTCAGAAAACGCTCTACATGTGCATCCACGTATTTCCGGTAGGCATACACTCCACTAACCGTTGGTCGGGTGAGGTTGCCGCGTTCGGCCCGAATGGTGCGGGTACCCACCGATTCATAATAGCTGTTAAAAAGGAAGCCAAAATCAGGGTGGAATTCCTGGTAGCCTTCTACAAACCCCTTCAACACAAAAGTTTCGAAAAACCAGGTAGTGTGTGCCAGGTGCCATTTCGGTGGACTCACGTCCTCTATGGGTTGCACCACATAGTCTTCAGGCTCTAAAGGAGCGCACAGTGTTTCAGTGGCTTGGCGAACGGTTTTGTAAGAAAGAAGGGCAGAAGATGAGCCGATTTCAGGAACCGGAGGAGAAAAAGTAGCCGATTTCATAGGAATAAATACAAATATGCAAAAACTGCTTCATCCTTTTGTTTTTAGGGCTTGGAAGTTCGCTGCCAGATGGCTTTTCGTTGGAAGCCCAACCATTTTTTGAGCAAACAATATCTAATTACATGCAACGATTTGCCCCTTTCGATTGTCTTATTCAGGAGACCAGACGGAAATGCTACAAACCTTTAATAATCAAAACGGCCCATGTACAAACGGATGAAAAAGACCCCGCTAGGAAGCAATGAAGTAGTCGTATTTCAACATGATGCAGGAACCATTGGATTCGATCCCAGAAATGGATTCTTGTTTTTGGATTGGAAAGGATTTGTTAACCGCCGAGAAGTAGCCCGAGCCCTCGAACGTGCTACAGAATTCTTTTGTCGCCATTTTCCAGGAGGTCAGCTCCCCAGTTATTCCGTTTTCAAGAAGAATTTGTCTCGTCTCATCGACTCGCTTAACCGCAAGTGGCTGGCCGTAGGAGCCACCGATGGTTTCGAATACTCTGTCGTATGTTACCCCAGCGATTTGGCTTCTCCCAGTGGTTTATCTTACCTAATCGAAAAGTATCGCCTGATTCAGGAGGCTTAAACTTCGGTCAGGTATTCGTGCACAAATTTAATGGCCATGGCACCTTCGCCTACGGCAGAGGCAACGCGGTTCATAGCGCCCGAACGCACATCACCGGCCGCAAAAATTCCCGGATTACAAGTTTCCAGTAAGAAAGGTTCTCTTTCGCGTTTCCATACCTTCCCAAATTCGGGATGTTGCACCAGGTCACGCCCGGTTTCGATGAAGCCTCGCCTGTCTTTGAACAAATTCAAATCAATCCAATCGGTATAAGGGCGAGCTCCGATAAAAATAAAAAGTGCTCCCAGGTCCACTTGCCTGGTTTCTCCCGAGTCCATGTGTTCCAAGGTCAGGCTTTCGAGGTTCTCTTTTCCATGGGCTTCCTTCACCACCGTTCGTCCCGTGATCTCAATGTTCGGTGTCCCGTTGATTTGATCAATCAAGTAAGAAGACATGGTGGAGCTCAGGTCGGTTCTGCGAATCAGGATATAGACTTTACGTGCAAAATTGGAGAGGTACATCGCGCCTTGACCGGCAGAATTTCCACCTCCTACAATGTATACGTCCTTGTTTTTGCAGGCAGCGGCCTCGGTAGTAGCAGCACCGTAATAAATGCCGGCTCCGGAAAACTGTTCTACTCCGGGAGCTTCAAGTTTCCGGTAGTCTACCCCCGTGGTGATCACGATGCTTTTCGTATGTATTTTGGTGCCATCTTTTAAAGAGAGGATTTTATAGCTGTCTTGAATAGTGATATCGGTTACCTCCTGAGGAGATAAGAACTCAGTACCAAAGCGCGTGGCTTGGGTAATGGCCCGCCGGGCGAGGTCCGAACCGCTAAGTCCGGTAGGAAAGCCCAGGTAGTTTTCAATGCGGGAACTGGTGCCTGCCTGTCCACCCGGGGCTCTTTTTTCGATCAGCAGGGTTTTCAAACCTTCCGAGGCACCGTATACCGAAGCGGCCAGTCCGGCTGGGCCTGCACCAATCACCACCACATCATACATGTCTTCTTTGGCTTTGGGCTGGCGGCCCAGCTTATCGGCAATGTTGGCCGGTTCTGGCTGTAGGGCAATGCTGCCGTCCTCAAATACCACCACGGGCAGTTGATTGGCCGTTACCTCGTGCAAGTCGGTGAGTTCTTTGGCTTTTTCGCTGCTTTCGAAATCCAGCCATTCGTAAGGAATCAAGTTGCCCGCCAGCCAATCTTTGATTTCGTGCGAGCGGGGTGAAAATTGATAGCCGATCACCCGCAGCCCTTCAAAATCAGGACGGTATTGACTTTGCCAATCGTCAAGCAAGTCTTCTAAAACCGGGTAAAGTTTTTCTTCCGGTGGGTCCCAAGGTTTCATCAGGTAATAGTCCAACTGCACATCGTTGATGGCCTTGATGGCGGCATCGGTATCGGAATATGCGGTGAGCAACACCCGCTTGGCTTTTGGGAAATAGGTTTTGGCTTGTTCCAGAAAATCCACCCCCAGCATTTCGGGCATGCGCTGGTCAGAGAGAAAGAGGGCAACCACTTCGTTTTTTTTGCGCAATTCTTCCAAGGTTTCGAGGGCTTCATTGGCCGAATCGGTACTCAAAATCCGGTAGCCGGAACGGAAGCGTCCGCGCAAGTCGCGTACAATGGCTCGCAATACTTGCGGATCGTCGTCAACAGAAAATATGATGGGCTTTTTCATGCAAATGAGAAACTGTAGGCGTTTAGAGAATCATAAAATTAAACCAAGAAAGTCGAATCATCCCGCTTCCACCAACTCGATGGGGAAGCAGAGTTTGAAGCGCGTATCACCAGGTTGCGACTCCACTTTGATGTCGCCCCGGTGGTTGGTAATGATGCGTTTCACAATGTCGAGGCCCAGGCCAGTGCCTTTGCCCATTTCTTTGGTGGTAAAAAACGGATCAAATATTTGGGTGAGTACTTCTTGTGAGATGCCCGAGCCGTTGTCCAACACATCAATTCGCACAAATTCCCGGTCGCGGTAAGCGTGCAATTCGAGTTTTCCTCCCGATTCCATGGCGTCTACCGCATTGTCGATCAGGTTGGTCCAAACCTGGTTCAGTTCTCCCGGGTGGGCCTTGATCTCGGGCAGGTCGGCTTCAAAATTCTCCACCACTTCAATTTTTTTCCCTTTCAACTTGTGGTTGAGCATGGTGAGTGTGCTCCGAAGCCCGGTGCGCAGGTCAAACCATTCTTTGTCGGCACCACGGTCCATGTGGGTGTAAGACTTCACCGATTTCACCAGATCAGAAATGCGCTGGGCCGAATCGTCGATTTCCTGCACCAGCTTTTCAGTCGTCATTACATTGTCGATCCATCGAAAAACCGGAGCATAAAATTCGCGTGGTAAATTGGCGTCCACCGTTTCCAGGTCTTCGATGGTCCAGCCGTTTTCCACCAGGTTCACGGCCAACAGATCGGCATCTTCAATGTCACGATCTTCCAGCCAATCCATGATCTCGTCCTCCAGGTCGGTGCGGTCCATCAGCGATAAATCGCAATTGGGATTGTTGGCCACTTTCGAAAACAGAATCTCGTTGATGGTGTCGATCTGATTCTCCTCCATGCGAATGGAGGTAACCACTTTGAATTGTTCCGGGGAAGATTTGAGGTTGTTTTTTAAAGCCAGCGCACCCCTTACGATGGCAGAGGCCGGGTTGTTGAGCTCATGGGCCAAACCGGCCGACAATTTGCCCAACGACAACAGTTTTTCGTTTTGCTGGGCTTGTTTGGTAAACTCCCTTACCCGGGTGGTCATCACGTGTACCAAGGCTTCGGCCAGTCCAAACTGCTCACAGATCATGGTTCTGAAATGATCTTTGTGCAGCAGCAATACGTAGGATTCTTCTGTGGCTTGCCCGAATCCACCGGCTGCTTTCATGCGGGAGTAGGGCAATACTCCGGTGATGCTCCCCTGGCCGAGGGTCGTGATGTTTCGGCGTTGGCCCTTTTGATCAAAAAAGATATTGATACGACCGGAAATAACGATTTGCAAGTGGTTGGTTTCGTTGCCTCGTGAAAACATGAAGTCGCCTTCGGCAAACCGAACCAGTTCACCCTGGTCGATCAGCCATTGCAGTTCATTGGCGGGTACCTCGTGTAGGGCATCGGCCTGCTGTAGGATTTCAAGTATATTTTCGGGTGCAGCCATAACTAATGGAAAGGATAAGTGTTCGGAATATGGGTTTCATTCATCGATCGACGATGAACCGAAGATGGAAATTTAAAGTGCGAAAGCAGCGTGAGAAAACACCACGTGCTACTCAAATGTAAGAAGCAAATCGAACAATTGAGACTTTAAAAAACTACCTGATAAAACAGGAGACGATTAGCTCACCGATTTATTGGGAGCAGGTCGCGGAGCCGCTTTATAAGGCGGCTGTATCTCCACTTGGAAAGACCGGTACATGAACCAAAAACCAGCCAAAACCAAGGGGACGCTCAATACCTGACCCATCAAGAGCGATTCTCCCAAACCAAAGGGCAGGGCATCCAATACCTTGTCATCGGCCTGTTGCACTTTCACGAATTCCAGAAAAAAGCGCACCCCAAAAATCAAGGTGAGAAAAGCACCGAACAAAAAGCCGGTTCTGCGGCCCAGGTTGGTTTTCCAATAGCTGAAAAACAGGGCAGCAAAAATAAAGATGTAGCAAATGGCTTCGTAGAGTTGAGTCGGGTGGCGGGGGACGCCTACCGGATCTTCGTAAGAATAGTTGAAGATGAATCCAAAATCGGTTCCGGTCGGAATGCCCACAATTTCGTGGTTCATCAGGTTGCCCATGCGAATCATAAAGCCAGCGAAGGCAACCGTCACCACAATGCGGTCGAGGCCCCAAAGCACAGGCTTTTTCGAAATCCTGCGTGCATACAACCAAGCCATTAAAATAATGCCGATGGCCGCACCGTGACTCGCCAACCCTCCTTCCCATACCTTGAGAATGTCGAGTGGATTTTTGAGGTAGTCGGCCAGATCGTAGAAAAACACATGGCCGAGGCGTGCGCCCACTACCGTTCCAATCATTACATAAATCAGCAAGCTGTCCAGCCACTCGTTGGGGATGCCTTCGCGTTTGAACATGCGCGACATCATGTAGTGTCCGACAAGAAAAGCGATGGCGAAAAACAAACCATACCAGCGGATGGCTATAGGAGAGCTGATGATCTCAGGGTCGATGGTCCAGTTGACGGCTAAGTAGAGCGACATTGGGGTGGGTTGTGGATATGGAGTACCTTTGTGCGGCCTACAAATATAGACAGAATTAACGCTGAATTTCACAATGATGCAACGCCGTCCACGCCGTAACCGAAGAAGTGCTGCTATTCGCGGTATGGTGCGAGAAACCCGCCTCACTCCCGATCAACTGATTTATCCCTTGTTTTTAGTGGATGGCATGGACATTCAACTGGAAGTAAGTTCCCTCCCTGGAAATTACCGTTGGAGCATCGATCGCTTGCTGCCCGAAGTGGAGCAATGCCTGGAGTTGGGCATTCGAAATCTGGTGCTTTTTCCCGCTATTGATGAAGCTTTGAAAGACCGGATGGCCAGCCACAGCACCGATCCTAATAATGTATACCTCCGGGCGATCCGAAGCATCAAAGAGCGCTTTCCTGAAGTCACCATCATCACCGATGTGGCCATGGACCCCTACAGTTCCGACGGGCACGACGGCATGGTGGAAGATGGAAAAATTCTCAACGATCCAACCCTACCCATTTTGGGAGAAATGGCGGTGGCGCAAGCCCAAGCCGGAGCCGATATCATTGGGCCTTCCGATATGATGGACGGCCGGGTGGGCTACATCCGCGATGCGCTGGATGAGGCTGGTATGACCGATGTCGGCATTATGTCCTATACCGCTAAATACGCCAGTGCATTTTACGGACCTTTTCGAGATGCCTTAGATTCTGCGCCCAAAGCAGGCGATAAAAAAACCTATCAAATGGATCCGGCCAACCGCCGGGAAGCCCTCATCGAAGCCGAATTGGATGCCGATGAAGGAGCCGACTTTCTAATGGTGAAACCCGCATTGTGTTATTTGGATGTAATTTCCGAAATCAAGCGGCACCTCGATTTGCCCGTAGCAGCCTACAACGTAAGTGGCGAATGCGCTATGTTATTGGCGGCTTCCCGCAACGGGTGGTTAGAC
Source organism: uncultured Flavobacteriales bacterium (assembly GCA_937899835.1). Taxonomy (GTDB): domain Bacteria; phylum Bacteroidota; class Bacteroidia; order Flavobacteriales_G; family Salibacteraceae; genus CALCCE01. Next base: position 71,832 of record CALCCE010000306.1, read on the forward strand.
TATGACAAAGCCATGCCTGAGATGCTAATGAGCATTCACCGGGCCGGGGCAGATGTGATTCTAACCTATTTTGCGAAAGATTTTGCGCGGATGTACCGCGAAGGCAAGCTGGATTAACCGGTAGTATTGTATTCCTGCTCTTTGTAGGCCTGCGCAATTTTAGCGGCCTCAATTACCTTCTTCACATTGGAGTCGTCAATGTGTATTACCTTGATGAGAAAGGCAATCGCCTGGGCGTAAGTGTCCTTAGTAATCATTTCTGGGCGTGTTTGGGGTTAAAAGTTTTGCCGATGGATAAAAACAAAACTTCAATTCCAAAACGCAAAATACGGCGATTTCGTTTGTTTTAAAAATCAGCCACCCGCAAGCAGGTGGCTGATCTTCCCCTTTGGTTTATTCTTTAAGGCCTTCCCGGTCGAGCAGAAACGCATATTCGAGCGCAGTTTCTTTGTGTTGCGCAAAGCGACCCGAAGCGCCTCCGTGGCCCGCCTCCATGTTGATGCTGAAATAGAGCGGTTGGTCGCTGGTTTTCATATCGCGTAATTTGGCTACCCATTTGGCGGGTTCCCAATACTGCACCTGCGAATCGTGGTAGCCGGTGGTCACCAGCATCGCGGGATAGTCTTTGGCGGCCACGTTATCGTAAGGCGAATACGATAAAATGTAATCGTAATAGGCTTTGTCGTTGGGGTTGCCCCATTCGTCGTACTCACCGGTGGTGAGTGGAATGCTTTCGTCGAGCATGGTGGTGATCACGTCCACAAAGGGTACCTGCGAGACGACACCGTTCCAGAGGTCAGGGCGCTGGTTGATGATGGCCCCCATGAGCAACCCACCGGCACTACCGCCCATGGCGTAGAGGTGTTCTTTGCTGGTCAAGTTTTGCGCAATCAAAAAATCACCACAATCGATGAAGTCGTTGAACGTGTTCATCTTCTTGAGCAACTTCCCATCTTCGTACCAAAGCCTTCCCAATTCCTGGCCACCGCGAATGTGAGCAATGGCAAAAACAAATCCACGGTCGAGCAAGCTCAGGCGCGAAGAACTGAAAAAGGGATCCATGGAAGAGCCATAGGAACCGTATCCATAAAGCAACAGTGGGTTTTTCCCGTTTTTCTCAATTCCCTTTTTGTATACCAGAGAGATGGGTACTTTCACTCCATCACGAGCAGTAGCGTACAAGCGTTCGGCCTGATACCCTTCCGGATCGTAGCCGCCCACTATTTCTTGTTGCTTCAAGAGGGTCTTTTCCCGGGTTTTTAGGTTGTAGTCAAACACCGAGTTGGGTGTAGTGAGCGAGGTATAGCCAAATCGGAGGATGTCCGTATCGAATTCGCGGTTAACGCTCACGTAAGCCAGGTAGGTCGCTTCTCCAAAGTCGAGGTAATGCTCCTCATTGTCGTTCCAGCGAATCACCCGAATGTGATTCAAACCGTCTTTTCGCTCGTCTACTACCAAATACTCTTTGAAGATTTCGATGTCTTCGAGCATCACGTTCTCGCGGTGGGCGATCACTTCTTCCCAGTTTTCTTTGGTACAATTGTTCACCGGAGCCTTCATCAAACGAAAGTTGATGGCCTCCAGGTTGGTAACAATGTAAAAATGATCTCCGTAGTGGCTGATCGAATACTCCAGTTCGCGTTCACGAGGTTGAATCACTTGAAAATCGCCCTCGGGGGTATCGGTACTTAGAAAGTGGTATTCGTTGCTCAACGTACTGTAAGAGCCCATCATGATGTAGTCGCTCGACTTTGTGCGGTAAACGAAGGTGCCAAAGGTATCGTCCGACTCTTCAAAAACCAGTTCCGACTCGTTGGAGCCAAGCTTGTAGCGGTAGTTTTGATGGGCGCGCAGCGATTCCTCGTCTTTTTTCGTGTAGAAAAAGGTTTGGTTGTCGTTGGCCCAGGCAACACTGCCAGTGGCATTTTCGATTTTGTCTTCCAGAATTTCACCTGTTTCCAGGTTCTTTACCCGAATGGTGTACAGCCTGCGGCTCACGTTGTCTACTCCATAGGCCAGGAGTTTGTTGTTGGGGCTCACACTCAAACCTCCAATTTGGAAAAAGGCCTGGCCCTCTGCCATCACGTTGCCGTCGAGCATAATTTCTTCTTCGGCTTCCAGGTTGCCCTTTTTCCGACAGAAAATAGGATACTCTTTACCCTCTTCAAAGCGGCTGTAATAATAGTAGCCGTTGGAAAGGTAAGGCACGGAAAGATCGCTTTGTTTGATGCGACCCACAATTTCTTCGTAGAGTTTTTCCTGCAGGCCTTCGGTGTGTTTCAACTCGGTGTCCAGGTAATCGTTTTCGGCCTTCAGGTAGTCCAGTACCTCTTTAGAATCCCTTTCACGCATCCAGAAATAAGGATCGTTTCGGGTGTGCCCGTGAAGGGTCATTTCGTGGTCTATCTTGTTGGCAACAGGTGCTTGACTCATGGAATTGGTGTTTGCTTCGACTGAAGGTTCAGCGCTTGGTGAACAGCTGACGAGGGTTAGCCCGGCAAAAGTACAGGCCAGGACCGATTGGCCAAGGAGTTGTTGCCGCTTTGTTGGAGTCTTCATAATCTTTCTGGTTTTGCAGGGTCCAATATTAGCCAAATTCAGGACTCGGGAAGCTGCAAATTGCACGAACGGCAAATTCTATTGGAGCAATGCGAATGTGAGAATGGTGAAATTTTGAACCTCTTTGCATTTTGTGCGTTACAGAGGGCGTTACGCGGTTGATACCTTGTGTGGAACAAGTTGATGGTGTGTTTCCTGTCGAATGCCTTTTTTCACCCGTGGGTATGGGCGACCGAAACCCCCCTTCGTCTTTGACTTTTAGAAGATTCGTGCTGAGAAAATTATTATGCATGCATAATATCTTTTTCTATATTTGAAGAGAGCGGTACTCCACAACGCAATTTGTTTATCTTACTTTGTAAAGGCTTGCGAGGATTTCGTGGGCTAATGAATCAGGCTTCGTTCTACATGATATTCGATGCATTAGGGCGGTCAAGGTGGACCCTTGTCGCAATTTGGATGGTTTTTGGTCTCTTGCCAGGAGCAGTGCTTGGGCAGGTAACCATTACTGGTTCTGTCACCGACAACTTTACCGGAGAATCTCTCATTGGGGTGAACGTGGTGTTGAAAGGCACTACTACCGGGGCGGTTACCGATATCGATGGCAACTTTAGCCTGCAGGTAGAAAGTCTTCCGGTAACGCTGGTGGTTTCTTACATCGGCTACAACTCCACAGAGTTGGTGGTAAACGATGCTTCTTCTAAAATCAAGTTCAAGCTCGATCCGAGCGAAACCCAATTGAAAACGGTGGAAATTGTGGATTCCCGGCTGACCAAAAAGCAAGAGGAGGCACCCACCACCATTGAGGCGATGGACATCATCGCTATTAAAGAAACACCGGCGGCCAATTTTTACGATGGCCTTGGCAACCTGAAAGGCGTTGACCTCACGGCGGCCAGCATGGGTTTTAAGATCATCAACACCCGCGGTTTCAACAGTACCCGGCCGGTGCGTACGCTCCAAACCGTGGATGGGGTAGACAACCAGGCCCCCGGGCTCAACTTTTCGGTGGGTAACTTTGCCGGCTCTTCGGAGCTCGATGTGCAAAAGGTGGAGATCATCGTAGGAGCCAATTCTGCGCTCTACGGTCCCAATGCTTTTAATGGTGTGATTGCCATGACCACCAAAAGCCCCTGGATTCACCAAGGACTTTCGGTGATGGGCAAGGTAGGGGAGCGCAACCTTTCGGAAACCGCCGTGCGGTATGCCAAAGCTTTTAAACTCAAGGAAAAAGACTTTTTCGCTTTTAAGCTCAACTTCTCCTACATGCAGGCCGACGATTGGGAGGCTGATAATTACGATCCAACGGAGCAGTCTTCTGCCGGTTTGGGCAATTGGGGCGGCTACGATGGCGTAAACATTTACGGCGATGAATTTCGCTTGGGCAACATTTCCCTGGCCAACCAGCGAAACACCCCGGGCTTGGGTTATTACTACCGAACGGGCTACCAGGAAAAAGATTTGGTCGACTACGACACCCGGAACATGAAGATTTCCCCGTCTTTGCATTTCATGCTGACGCAAAAGATCGAGGCCAAGTATACTTTTAACTACGGAACAGGAACTACGGTGTATCAAGGGGACAACCGCTACAGCCTCAAAGATTTGGAGATTCGGCAGCACATTGTGGAAGTGAGCCAAAAAGACAAGTGGTTTGTGCGGGCCTACAACACAAATGAAAGTGCCGGAAAATCGTACGATGCGGTTTTTGCCGCCATTCTTCTACAAGATCTTCGCAAAGGCGATGTGCGCTGGGCCCAGGATTACAACAATTACTATAATTCTTTTGTCGTGGATTCGGTGCGGGCATTAGAGGGCTTTCCCGATCCCTTCAATCCCAACTCCCCTTCTTACTTTTTGCCCAACGGAGGCGGTCCTAATCTCGAAACTTACGCCTTGGCCGATCAGGTGATGAACGACAATGCCGACCTGATGCAGTTGTGGCACGATCAGGCGCGAAACTTTGCCGATACCAACGGCAGTGATGTTTTCCTCACTTTTCCAAGGTTCATTCCCGGTACGGCTCCTTTTGATTCAGCGCTTGCCTCCATTACTTCGCGGCAAACCTTCACCGAGGGAGGCGCAGGATTCTTCGATCAATCTTCGCTCAATCACATCCAAGGGCAATATATGTTTCAACCTGAGTTTGCCGATATCATTTTAGGAGCCAATTTCAGGCAGTACAACCCGATTTCGAACGGAACCATTTTCCTCGATACCGGCAATGTGAAAATTACCAACCGAGAGTTTGGAGCTTACACGAGCGTTAGTAAACGGGTGATGGACGAGTCGTTGATCCTTACCTTTTCCGGAAGGGCAGACAAGAACGAGAATTTTGATTGGCTTTTTTCGCCCGCACTTTCCGGCGTATATCGGGTCAATGAAAAATCGACGGTACGGCTTAGCTTTTCATCGGCCATCCGAAATCCAACGTTGCAAGATCAATACCTGTTCTACAACGTGGGGCGTGCCCTCTTGATTGGCAACCTCAACGGCATTGATTCTTTGGTAACTACGGAGTCTCTCGGCGATTATTACAGTGAGTTGAATGCCGATACGCTGAGTTATTTCAACGTACGGGCAGTACGTCCGGAGCGGGTGCAGACGGTAGAGGTCGGCTTCAAAGGCACGGTATTGCGCAACCTCTTTATCGATGCGAGTTATTACTACAGCTGGTACCAGGATCTTCTGGGTTTTAAGATTGGCGCAGAGGTGGGCTTCGACACCAACGGTTTCCTCAACACTACCCAAGTGTACCGGGTTTCGGCCAACTCCGACGATCAGGTAACTACTCAGGGCTTTAGCGTAGGCTTGAACTACTACTTCAAAAAGTATTACTCCCTGAATGGAAACTATTCCTGGAATGTGCTGAACCGCCAAGGCTCTGACGATCCGATCATTCCGGCGTTCAATACGCCGGAACACAAATACAATGTGGGCATCTCGGGCCGCGACATGATCATTAAATTGGGCAACACCACGATCAAAAACCTTGGTTTCAATGTTACCTATAAATGGGTGCAGGGTTTCTTGTTCGAAGGATCGCCTCAGTTTACGGGAGAAATACCGACTTATGACATGGTAGATGCGCAGGTAAATTATAAATGGGCCAAGGCAAAAACCACCTTTAAGTTGGGCGCCTCTAACTTGTTTAACCAAATGAACTTCCAAACCTATGGGGGACCAAGAATCGGTCGATTGGCTTATTTCTCGGTTCTTTTCGAACTGGATAAAATTTAGGATTCCGCAATCTACCCTGGTTTTTTATAACTTTAGTTTTCAATCCAATAAGAACCAAATTCCAAATTCCTATGCATAAACCACTACGTTTCTTATTTCTGTTTGCTCTGTGTGTGGCTACCGGGTCGCTTTCGGCCCAGCGCTATACTACCGAGCTGTTCACCGACGTGACCGTCACTTCCGATGTGAAGTATGGTGAGAATTATTCCGTATTAACTGGTTCTCCTGCTCTTATCGACTTGGAGATGGACATCTATGAGCCGGTGGGTGACACGGACAACAACCGCCAACTCATCATCATGATGCATGCGGGTAGCTTCTTGCCCAAGGGAACCAACACGCTGCCTTTTGGCAACAAGCGCGACAGCTCGTTAGTAGAAATGTGTGAGCAATTCGCCAAGCGTGGATGGGTAGCTGCTTCTATCGATTATCGTTTGGGCTGGAACCCCACTCCCGATGCTCTTGGTGGAGATCAGGAAACCCGTGCAAAAACCATTATTCAGGCCGTTTACCGTTCGATGCAGGATGCTAAGACTGCCATCCGTTTCTTCCGTATGGATGCTGCCGGAGCCAACACTTATGGTATCGATCCTACGCGTGTTGTTGTTGGTGGATCCAACTCTGGTGGATACGTTGCCCTGGCTTGTGGTAACCTCAACTCCATCGCAGAAACTGAATTGTTCAAGTTCTTAGATTCCAATGGCGACTCTTTCATTGATGTATCTACTTTAGGTGGATTTGAAGGAGAAGGTGGCAACTCTGCCTTGAACGTTGAAAATCATCCTGGTTTTGCTTCTAACCCTCAGTTGGTGCTCAACCTGGGTGGAGCTGCTGGTGATTCTTCTTGGATTGAAGCGGGTGAAGTTCCCGTGGTAGCTTTTCACGGTGTGGCCGATGCACTTACTCCCTACGCTACTCAAGATGTGATTGTTGCTGCTACGGGAGACGTTATTGTGGAAGTATCCGGAAGCCTTGACGTGATTCGCAGAAATCAAAACCTGGGGAACCAGGACGTGTTCATCAATGCCAATTTTACCGATGTGTATACGCAAGCTGCACAAACTAAGACTGGTCTTGAAGGGCTGTTCCCTTTCCAAGGGGCACTCAATGGTTTTGAGCCTTGGTCCTGGTACGATCCCAATGATCCCAACATCAGCACCGACTCTATTCAGGTGGCTCCTGGTGTAAAGATTCCTGCTTCTGGTTTTGGTTCGGCTGCCAACCCCTTGGCTACCAAGACCAAAGCTTTGAACTACATCGATACCATTATGAATTACTTCAACCCACGTGCGGTAGAAGCCCTGCAAAATCCTGCGCCCCTCGATCCGCCACTGAGCGTGAGCGAAGATCGTGTACGCCTCACTGCGTTGGCTTATCCTAACCCTGCGGTAGAAAACGTATTCATCTACACCAGCAACGCTTCCGAAATGATTCAAGCCATCCGTTTGGTTGACTTGACTGGAAAACAAGTGCTGTGGGAATCGGTCAACAACATCAACTACACCCTTGAAAGAGGCGACTTGCCAACGGGTGTGTACTTTGTAGAAGTACAATTGGAAGATTCAGTACTGACCAAGAAATTGATCTTCAAGTAAGCGAAGGCCTTACTTTTTACCTTATATCAACGGGGCTGTTTCTTTGGAAGCAGCCCCGTTTCTTTTTTGGTCAGGGCTCTGGCTTTTCATCCTGGCAAGGTTTTCGTCTGGTTGCAGGCAAATCAAAACAGAATGGATATGAAACATTGGTGTAAACCCTGGATAGGGAAACTGTTGTGTATGCTGATGGCGTTGGTGCTCTTGGAGCCAGCCACCGCCCAAGAGCGGCAACTGGTGTTGGTGCATGCCAAAAAGAAAAAGACCAAGACCCTCACTGCTGGCGACCGCATTCATTACCGGGTGGCAGGGGCCAATGAGAGTGTGGCGGGTCGCATCGATTCGATAGGTGAGGGCATGCTTTGGGTAAACGGCCAGGAGGTTGCCATACAAGACCTGAGTCTCATTCGCAAACGCGATGGTAAATGGAAAGCCGCTTTTATCATGGGCAGTAGCTTGCTGATGACAGGCGTAGTTTGGACCCAGATGGGCATTATTTATACGGCCGTAGGTGTGGCTACCGGTGGCTTGCTGCCTTTGGTAGCAGGCCTTACCAATTATGTGGGAGGCAGGGCGATGCTCGGGCTCTACTTCTACCGGGTGTACGAGCACGGCAAGCGCCTCGATGACGGAAGCTGGCAGCTCGTTCCAAAGCCGCTTCCAGCCTAAGCCAAGGTTATGCGTATTCTGACAGTTCCAACCAGCGGTCGGATTTGGTTTCCAGCGCTTCCACCACTTCACTGAGTTCCTGGCCGATGGCCTGGATTTTTTCGTGATCGCTGATGCCTCCGTTGAGCGCTTCGGTCAACTCGGCCTTTCGGTTTTCCAGGGATTCAATCTCGGTTTCCAGCCGCTCGAATTCCAGTTTCTCTTTGTAGGTCAACTTGGTTTTGGGGCCTTGGCTTTTCGCTTTGGCCGGAGTGCTCACCTTGGGAGCAGCAGCTGCTTGCTTGCGTGCTTCTTCTTCGCGCACCAGTTTCCACTCCCGGTAGTGGGAGTAGTGTCCGGGGAAATCGCGCACCTGGCCATTGCCCTCCAACACAAAGAGGTGATCTACCAGCTTGTCCATGAAGTAGCGGTCGTGCGAAACGATCATCAGGCAGCCCGTGTAGTCCTCCAAAAAGTCTTCGAGCACATTCAAGGTGAGAATGTCCAGGTCGTTGGTCGGCTCATCCAGGATCAAAAAGTTGGGATTCGCCATTAGAATGGTGAGGAGGTAGAGGCGTCTTTTTTCGCCACCACTTAGTTTGTGCACATACGTGTAATGGCTGTTGGAAGGAAAAAGAAAACGCTCTAACAATTGCGAGGCGGTCAGCTTTCGGCCCTTGTTGAGGGGAATGACTTCGGCAATTTCTTTCACCACCTCAATTACCCGCTTGTCGTCCGAAAACTGCATGCCGTCTTGCCGGTAGTAACCAAAAACCACCGTTTCACCCTGCACCACCTTGCCACTGTCGGGGGCTTCCAAGCCGAGAAACATGTTGATGAGGGTGGTTTTGCCGGCACCATTGGCACCCACCAAGCCCACGCGATCAAACTTTTTGAATTTGTAGGAAAAATCGTCGACGATTTTGAGATCGCCATAAGCTTTGCGCAAATGGTGCAACTCCAGAATTTTTCCCCCGAGCCGGTTCATTTTAATTTCAAGCTGCAATTCGTCTTCTTTCACTCGACGGCCGGCGGAAGCGCGCAGGTTTTCGAAGGCATCGAGGCGCGCTTTGGATTTGGTGCCCCGGGCTTTGGGCATTCTGCGTACCCACTCCAGCTCGGTTTTCATCAGGCTTTTGGCCTTGCCCACTTCCGCGGCCAATACCTCCTGGCGCTCCTGGCGCTTTTCGAGAAAGTAGCTGTAGTTACCCCGGTAGCGGTGCAGGCCACCGCCATCAATTTCGATGATCTCATCGCACACCCGATCGAGGAAATAGCGGTCGTGCGTCACCATGAATACCGTGAGGAGGTCTAGGGACAAATAGTATTCCAGCCATTCCACCATCGGGATGTCGAGGTGGTAGGTGGGATCATCCAATACCAGCAGGTCGGGGGAGTCGATGAGGAGCTTGGCGAGGGCCACTCGCTTGCGTTGGCCACCCGACAGAATACCCACTTTTCTGGTAGTATCGAAAATGGCCAGCTTGCCCAAAATTTCTTTGCTCCGGGCTTCGTAGTCCCAGGCGTTGAGGCGCTCCATTTTTTCGAGGGCTTTGTGCAGGGCTTCCCCTTCCTCGTTGCGGGCGATCAATTCTTCGTATTCCCGCAAGGCAATGGCCCGTTCGTTGTTGGCCTCATACAGCACCTCGGCAATGGTTTTCTCTCCCGGCAGGGCCGGCTCCTGGTCGAGAAAACCCACTTGCAGGTCTTTTCGAAACACCACCTCTCCGGTATCGGGAGCTTCCAACCTGGCCAACAGGCGCATCAAGGTAGTTTTGCCGGTTCCGTTGCGGGCCACCAGCGCCATTTTCTGGCCTTTGCTCAAACCAAAAGTGATGTCGGCAAACAAGGTGCGTTCACCATAAGACTTGCCAACGCCTTCCACAGAGAGGTAATTCATAGGAGCCCGAAATTACGCAAACTAACAGCCACCCCGGCCCTTGAAAAGATCAATTGCCCAAAAGAGGATCGAGCAACCGCCGAACTTCGATGTAGAAACCATATTCTACCGGAGCTTCTTCGCCGGCCGCTTCGAGCCGTTCGCGAAACGGTTCCAGCGGGCCTTTGCTTTGAATGCGCTCAATGATTTCCCGAAGCGTCACCAGCAAAGCCTGGTAGTGCCGCTCTTGCCGCACTGGTTTTAGGTTCAGGGCTTCCACACCGCATTCAAAACGGTAGATCAGCAAGTCGATGATGTCGTAATCAAACACCGCCACTTTTTTGTAATCGCTGATGAGCTTGCGCACCTGGGAGTTTCTGCGCGAGCCTTTGCCCCTTTTGGGAAAGTAGGCCTTGCGAATTTTGGCCTTATACTGTTCCAGCAAAGGATTGGTATCGTCGGCCAATTCGCTTTGGTAATGTTCCTGCACCACCGGGTATTTGCGGTAGAGGTTTTCAATCTCCGTCATCACTTCCTCAGGAGTCAATTGCTCCAGGTGGTTTCTTACGGTTTTCAGGTTGACTTTGGCCATGGGGAAAGAGCCCTAAAAATACGGAAAGCCATTGAGCAGGCGAAGCATCCAGGCATCTGGAAAAATTGGTTTACTTTGCTGCTCCATGAAGAAGCTATCGGTGGTGATCACGGTGATGAACGAAGAAGAAAACGTTCCCCTGCTCACAGAAAAATTGCGGCAAGCCCTCCTAAACATCGACCACGAAGTGATTTATGTGGACGACGGCAGCACCGACCGCACGGTGGCGGTCATCCAGGAAACAGCCTATTCCAGTGTGAAACTGTTGGAATTGGCCAAAAACTACGGTCAAAGTACCGCCATGTCGGCCGGCATTCATGCCGCTGAAGGGGAGTACATTGTAACCATGGATGGCGACTTGCAAAACGATCCGGCCGATATTCCCAAGCTGCTCGACATGATCGAAAACGGCCCCTACGACATGGTGGCCGGTCGACGGGCCAACCGGCAGGACGGCATGGTGATGCGCCTTATACCCAGTAGAATCGCCAACTACCTCATTCGCAACCTCACGGGGGTGAAGATGAAGGACTACGGATGTTCGCTGCGGGTCTACACCCGATCCATTGCGAAAAACCTTGGCTTGTATGGAGAGTTGCACCGTTTCATTCCGGTGTTGGCCAAATTGCAAGGTGCCCGCATGACCCAGGTGGATGTGCAACACCACGCCCGGCAATTCGGCGAATCGAAATACGGCATCAGCCGTACCTTGAAGGTGATCACCGATTTGATGCTGGTGTTGTTTTTTCAGAAGTACCTGCAAAAGCCCATGCACATTTTTGGCTTGGCGGGCTTTGGTGCCTTTTCCTTGGGCATCCTCATCAATCTATACTTGCTGGTGGTGAAGCTATTGGGCAACGACATTGGCGACCGGCCCTTGTTGATTTTAGGCCTCATGCTGGTGTTGGGCGGTATTCAGTTGATTACCATTGGTATCATCATGGAGATTTTGATGCGGACCTACTTCGAGTCCCAGAGCAAGCATCCTTACCAAATCAGAAATACCTTCGTTGGCAAGTAAACGGGTTCAACGGGCGGCCAAGTTTTTCCTGAAACTCGCCGTTGCAGGTGTTGCCATCTATTTTGTGTTTACCCAACTGGAATGGGAAGACCTCAAGGGGTTGTACCAGCAGTTGAAGTGGCCCTACCTCTTGCCGGCTGCGCTGCTCTTTGCTTCGAGCAAAGCTGTGTCGGCGGTGCGCCTCAATCGTTTCTTCAAGGCGAAACAGCTGGTGGTTTCCGAAGCCATCAACCTGCGGCTCTACCTCCTGGGCATGTTCTACAATTTGTTTTTACCCGGCGGTATCGGTGGCGATGGCTACAAAGTCTACTGGCTCAACAAGCGCTACAAAACACCGGTGAAAGATTTGGTGTGGGCCTCGTTGCACGATCGGCTCAACGGGTTGTTTGGCCTCGTCGTGTTGGCCACGGTTTGCCTGGCGGTGTTGGTAGAAGAAAGCACCTGGCGCTTGCTGCTGGTAGCCACTTTGCCGCTGCTGTATGGCGCCTATTACCTGGGCCTCAAATGGTTTTTCAAAGATTTTGTGCCTGTTTTCTGGCGGTCGAACCTATTGTCGTTGGGCGTGCAAGGCTTGCAAGTGGCGTGTGCCTATTTGTTGCTCCTTGCTTTAGGGGTGGAAGAAGGCTTGCCGGCCTACTTGCTGTTGTTTCTGCTCTCGTCCATCATTGCCATTGTACCCGTTACTCCCGGAGCCATCGGCTTGCGCGAAGTGGTGGCCCTGTTCGGGGCCGACTTGCTGCTGATTGACGATAAGGTATCGGTTTCGGTGAGTTTGGCATTCAACCTCATCACCATTCTGGTGTCCTTTTGTGGCATTTACTTCATGCTGCGGCCCAATAAAATCGCGCCCGGAGAAGACATCCTCCCCCTTCACCCGGAATAGCATTAGTGGTTTCACTTTCGCTTAAAAACTTACAGATCATTTTTCCCATACACTAAAGAACACGGGAAGCAATAAAAATACAAGGACCAGAACCAATTTTTGAATAATTTCGTTATTGCGTATATTGTAGGTTATCACGAAGATTCGTTGGTTAGACCATTTCAGAAATTGGGATGAAGGCAACAAGTACATACAAAAAGAAAAAGACTGTTTTCGAGCGGTTGTACACTTATTGGGAACAGACTTTTAGTATTTCTGGTCCATCCACTTTTTCGCCACACCAGGCACTTGCATTGCCAACTAATTCTGCCAATGACATTGGAAGAATTCGGAATTACTGGCAAGCGGTTGGAAATGGTATCAATGATGCTTTTCATCAACAAAGCGCTGAGGTTTCTAAAGAAGCTTTCGAAAGTGCATTGACGAAGGTTGCTTCACCGAATAATGCAACCGTAAAAACTTATCGGGCGAAAGCTCGTGAATTGGCAAAAGTTCAACATTCTGTTCTTGAACGCATTCAATCTGAAGAAACACTTGTCCCCCCTGATAAAGATTGATTCTTCATTGGCCTTAGGCCTAATGAAAATGTGCAACATCTAAACAATCATCTGTATTGGAAGGGAATCCACCCGACAAGAAAAAAAGAAGTTCCAAAAAAGATTTAAGCCAGTCCAAGTCCTCCTCAACCATAGCTTCAAGAACTGAAGAAAGCGTTTCGCTCGAATTTTTTGAAAGCTCTGGTCCCATTCCTGCTCCCAATCTTTTATTGGCATACGAAACCATACAACCCGGTTTTGCTGAACGTATACTGGTGATGGTCGAGAAAGAACAAGCGCACCGTATCGAATACGATCGCGTTGAGCAAGAGGCCACCCACAATCATATTCGCCGAGGGCACATAATGGCTTTTATCTTGGCCGCAATGCTTATGGTGGCGGGAGTCACCTTCGCCTTTACGGGCCATCCCGATATCTCAAAAATTATTTTTGGAGGCTCTATTGTTGGCGTTGCCGGGCTGTTTTTGGGATCCAGAATTTTGAAAGCCCTAATTCTTAAAAACAAAGGAAAGTAGTTTGATAACCGAGAGTTAACGCACCGCTACCTCATCTTCGTTTTTCACCCG
>CALCCE010000307.1 GCA_937899835.1 uncultured Flavobacteriales bacterium
AAACGCCGGTTTACGAACGCATCAAACGCTACGAAAAAGAAGGCATCATCGAAAAATACGTGGCGGTGATCGACCGGGACAAGATCATGCCGGCCATGGTGGTATTTTGTTCGGTTTCGCTGGAAAGTCAAAAAATTGAAGCCATTCACCAATTTGGCGATGCGGTGAACCAATTGCCCGAAGTAATGGAGTCGTACCTGATGGGCGGCACCAACGATTTTTTGCTGAAGGTAGTGGTGCAAGACCTCAACGCCTATCACCATTTTTCCTCGGGCAAGCTGGCGGCTCTTCCCCATGTGCGAACCATTAAGAGTTCTTTTGTGCTGAATGAAATGAAACGGTCGACGGTGTATCCCTTGTTAGAAGAACTTTAATCAGTGGGGGGCGCTTTTCAATAGGCAGGGCTGCGCACTGGAGTTTTGATGTTGTTGCCCACCTTGAGGATTAGGGCAACGTTGCCCTACTTTCCGTTTTTTGAAAGTGTTGCCCTTGCCCAGCAATGGGACAACGTTGCCCCAAATCTCTATTTCCAAAACTGTTGCCCCTTGTGCCCAATAGGGCAACACGGCCCTACTCTACCAATATTTCATCGACGAACAACCAACAGGCTTCTCCTGGCGCAGTGTGCCATTCGGGGTTTTTCATCCGGCTCTGCACAGCTATCCGTACATAGCGCGCTTGGGTAGCGGCAAAGGCCAACTCAAAACAGTCTTGGGTATTGACACCCAAGGCCTCCTCCCGGTTCACCTCTACGGACCCTACCGGTTGAAATGTTTTTCCGTCCGTAGAAACCGAAACTTCAAAACCAGTGGGGTAAAAGATCCAGCTGCGGGGTTCGCTCATGGAGCTGACGTAGACCGATTGTATGCTTTGCTGTTTTTTCAGCTGTAGGGTAGCCACTAAGTTTTCTCCTTGATAACCAATCCACTTGCCAGTGCCAAACCCCATTTCGCTGCGTTGCCGATCAATGAGGGTTTGCGGGCCATTGGCGGTGTAGGTAGGCGAAGGTTTCGACTGAAGGGATACTTGAGCAAATTCGGTGCTGGCTTTGAGCATCAATTGAGCAACCGGCTCACTGGTTTGCCATCCTTCCTTCGCCGTGACGGCTTGCAAGCGGGTGGTTTGGGTCAATTGGATCGGCTGGGAATACACCGGCGATGCTTCGGTAGGCACTGTGCCATCGGTGGTGTAGCGAATGGTCGTGTTGCGAAATTCGGACTCTATCGCCACGGTGGCCGTATCTGTGAAAATAGCTTTCTCAATCACTATGGTTGGGGGATTCAACACCGAAGGGGCCAGGTTAGCTTGATTCACCCCGGCATTGATGTAGAGCTCCGGGCGTTGTTCCGCCAGCCTTTCCACACCGTTTTCCGAAAGGCCACTTTGCCAGGTGTATACCTTTTCGAGTGCCGGAAGCGCCTGGAAAGCGGGGAGCGATGCATCGGAAATGGTGGTACCGTACACATTGAGGACCTTGAGTTTGGGCAGGTCGGTCAGGTTTTGAAGGTCATCGTCGGTAAGCGAAGAATTGGGCAAAAGCAATTGCTCGAGGTTTTCCATTTCGGCAATCACTGCGATCAACGCTTCCGGCAATTGAGAACCGGACAGGCTCAGGTAACGCACGTTGGTGGCCACTTCTTCGATGGCATCAATTTCCCGGGACGAAATGGTCTTTTTCGAATCAAGGCTCAAGCCAATCAATGGATCGGTTTCCGAAAGGGAGGAAAGCGCAATGCCGTTCTCCCGCAGTTGGGCCAATTGTTTATCGGTAATGGGCTCCACGCCTCCGCCGGGGTCGAGGTGCTTTTCCAGGATGGCCAGCATCTCTTCAAAATCGGTGAGTGATCCGGCAAGGCACGTATCGCAGGCTCCATTGGCAATCCACCAATTTAAGATCGCTATTTCTTCGTCGGTGAGTTGATGCTTGCCTTTCGGTGGCATGTGTTTTTCGTCCGATTGGGGAAGCAGGATGCGCGCCATCAATTCGGCCGGAGCCATTTCCGCAGTTTTTAGAATGTCACCATGGTCTCCCCCCTTGAGCAACCCTGCCATGGAGGCCATGTTGAGTCCTCCTTTTTGTTTGGTATTGCTGTGACAAGCCACACACTTTTCGGTTAGGATAGCACGCACCAACTGCGGGTACACCAAAGCATTTTCCAAATTTTCTGCTTCTACCATTACAGGTTCGGGGGGAAACAGGTAATCGGACCCGTGGGTCATTTCTCCTCCTAAGTGACCGGTGAAAGAAATGAGTGCCAGGGAAACCAGGTACAAACTGCTGATCAGGTTTTGATGCACCGATTTTCGAACCGTGAGGAACAACATTAGCAAGGCCACCAAGCCGGTGGCAATTCCCATCCATTTGTGTCGATCGAGGGTTTCCCCATCATAGCCCCCGCCATCGGCCAACAGCCAACCACTGGCGATAGCGCCTAAACATCCCAAAACCGTAGTTGCTAAGGCTAAAACGATGGCACTTTTGTATTGGTCGGTGCGTTGCCACCGCGATAAAAAGTGCAGCAGCAAGGCGAAGAACAAAATGCCAATGGGCAAGTGCACCACCAAGGGATGAAAACGACCGATATCGAGACTAAGTAGGATCAATGTGGCGGTCTTTGTCTATTCAAAGAGTACTTCATCTACAAAAAACCATCCTTGGCCTCCCTTTCCGGGATGCCATGCAGGAAGGCTGGAATTGGT
The DNA here is from genome assembly GCA_937899835.1 of uncultured Flavobacteriales bacterium. Taxonomy (GTDB): domain Bacteria; phylum Bacteroidota; class Bacteroidia; order Flavobacteriales_G; family Salibacteraceae; genus CALCCE01. Next base: position 2,701 of record CALCCE010000307.1, read on the forward strand.
TTGTATTCTAATGGAAAGGGAGCGCACTAAACGGGGCTCGAAAAGCAGGTCATAGAATCGAAGGGCAGCTGTTGTTGAAGCTTCAGCCACCGGAATTTCTAAGGTGGCCAGTGGTTCTTCTCCTTCAAAAACCTGAATCTGTGAAGGCTCAAAAATCCAAGCCCGATGGTTGATCAATGTACTAAGGCTTACCTGATGACAATAGGTTGGAGCCGAAAAATCAAATACCAGTTCTACCATTGGCTGGTTGAAACCCAACCAATGAATTCCATAATCGAGTTGGGGAGATGCACGGTCAGACAACAGCTGAAAACCTCCAGCAGCATATTTTTCAGCGGGTGGGGTGCTTTCTTCCGATACCATCCAGGAAATGTCGGGATTGACCTTTCGTACGGAAAGCATGGCCACCTCGCTGTCTTTGAAATCAGGATGAGAAGCGCTACACGCCACGTTGAGGGGTTTCTCGGTAAATATCCTCTGATCCGCTGGCAGGCGTATGTCATTTTCCAAGCCAGAAACGGAGCAGGTCACCTTAGCCTCTTGCATCGGGTGTTGCGCCACAACAATGGTGCTCGAAACAAATAGGATGGAATCGGTACTGATCACGGGTGGTGCAAGCGCAATGCTTTCGGTTTGCACCAAAGTATCTTGCCCAAAGGAGGTACTCAGGAAAAAACACATCACCATTCCCCAAACGAACCTCATACCCGAATCAATTTAATGGGATAAGACTGGCCGGCATTCCATTGGGGAATGTAGAGGTTGTCGTCTCGGTCTACACATACATCGTGTGGATGCACAAACAAGCGCATGGCCTGCCGCATGGGTTGCAAGGCATCGTTTTCATAAACCGGATTTCCTCCACCGGGGGCCGAAACCAAGCGGTTTTGGGCAGCTAAGATGGAAACAAACCCAGTGCCTTGATCGCCCTTGCCCGACCAGATGGTGGCCAAATAAATGTTTTGATCCTTGATCACCGGCCGGCAAATGTAGGCCCCCGGCAAATGAATCGCGCCTCGAAAAGAACCATCCAGGTTGTATTGCTTCAACTGGTTGGCCATGCGATCTGTCACCAGCAAATGCACATCCTTTGGATTTCGCCGGTCGATGCACACTCCGTGGGCGTTGCCCAATTGGTGCTCAGCATTTCCTTTGCCTCCAAAGAGGTGAATCAGTTCGCCTTTGGCAGAATACTGCAACACATACTGCTCGCCATAACCATCGGCAATGAAAATATCACCGTTGTCGGCAATGGCGGTTTCGGTGGGTTTGAATTGATCAGCCCGCTGGTATTTGCCCGAAGCCTGCGGAAAAGGAATCTCCAACACCACCTGGCCGCCCAGCGTAGTCTTGGTCACCGTATGCCGTTCGGTATCGGTGATGTAGAGGAACTCCTCCCCGCCTTCGTCGTGTATCGTTAGCCCGTGTGCACCTGGAAAAGTGGTGCCCCAACTTTCGAGCAACTTGCCGGCGGTATCGTAAATGAGCACATTGTTGCGCACGTGATTGGTCAGCAGAAAGAGGCGTCCCTGGCGGTCTTGCACCATTTCATGGCAATCCTTCACCGGATGACGCTCGGGATTTAACCGCCCCCAGCGCACGTCTATTTTATAGCGGTAACTCCCATGGCCGATCACCAAGTCTTCGGCAGGCCGCAAGGCCAGCAAGCCGGGCAAACTAAGCCCCGCCAAGCCCAAGCCCGACAACTGCAAAAAATGCCTTCGGTCCATGTTGCGCATTAGGAAAGGATGCCTTTTACTACTTCGCCGTGTACATCGGTGAGCCGAAAACGGCGGCCCTGGTATTTGTAAGTAAAGGCCTCGTGGTCGATGCCCATCAGGTGCAAAAGCGTGGCCTGAAAATCGTGCACATGCACCGGATCTTTCACAATGTTGTAGCCAAATTCATCCGTTTCGCCCCATACCACACCGGGTTTGATGCCGGCACCGGCCATCCAAATGGAGAAACACCGGGGATGATGGTCGCGGCCGTAGTCCACTGCTGTGAGCTTGCCCTGCGAATAATTGGTGCGCCCAAATTCTCCACCCCAAACCACCAGGGTGTCTTCCAACATGCCGCGTTGTTTCAAATCCATGATGAGGGCTGCTGAAGGTTGGTCCACATCTTTGGCCTGGCCTTTCATTTGCAAAGGCAGGTTGAAATGTTGGTCCCACCCCATGTGGTACAATTGGATAAAACGCACGCCTTTTTCGGCCAGCCTTCGCGCCAAAATGCAATTGGCAGCATAGGTGCCGGGCGTGGTAGAATCGGGACCGTACATTTTAAAGATGTACTCCGGCTCGTCGTCGATGTTCATCACCTCCGGCACGGAAGTTTGCATCCGATAAGCCATTTCGTATTGCGCAATGCGGCTCACAATCTCGGGATCGCCAAAATCCTGGTAGTGCAGGTCGTTGAGCTTGGCCAGCCGGGTGAGCATCTCCCGACGGGTGTTGCGCGAAATACCTTCCGCATCTTTCAGGTAAAGCACCGGATCTTTTGCCGTGCGAAATTGAACACCCTGGTGCAGTGAGTTCAAAAAACCGTTGCCCCAAAGGCGCGAATACAAAGGCTGCGCATCGGGCCGCCCTGTACCGCTGGAGAGCAGCACCGAAAATGCCGGTAAGTTTTCGTTTTCACTGCCCAGCCCATAACTCATCCAAGAGCCAATGCTCGGCCTGCCCGATTGTTGCGAACCGGTTTGAAAAAAGGTGATGGCCGGATCGTGGTTGATGGCCTCGGTGTGCATGGACCGAATGATGCAAATGTCGTCTACGATTTTGGAGATGTGGGGAAACAAACTGCTGATGTGCGCCCCACTTTGGCCGTGTTGCCGAAAAGGAAACATGGAAGACCCTACCAAGGGAAAAGCCGTTTGGTCGGCGGTCATGCCGGTGAGGCGCTGGCCTTTTCGAATCGATTCTGGCAGGTCTTGCCCGCGCATTTTGTCCAACAAAGGTTTGTAATCAAAAGACTCCAGTTGCGAAGGCCCTCCACTTTGGAACAGATAAATGACCCGCTTGGCTTTGTTGCCGTGGTGCAACTTGTCCAACACACCTTTGATTCCTTTTTGCTCCGTTACAAGACCGGTATCGGCATCTTTCCCGAAATAGCGGCAGCCCATGATCCCACCCAGGGCCATAGCTCCCAGGCCCAAAGCCGATTTTCCAAGAAACGCCCGGCGGTTCAACTGCAACGAACGTTCGTGGAGCGGATCGGAATGTTGTGTCTTTTTAGCCACGGCTGATGGATTCATCAAGGTTCATAATGGTATTGGCCACCAAGGTGTAGGCCGCAAGAGTAGTTGGTGCCACGCTGTCGTCAACCGGAAATTCACCCACCGCAATGAGGGCTTTGGCCGCAGCCTCATCCGATTCAAAGTCTACCATAGCGGCTTGCAATTGGGCTACCAACACTTGCAGTTCTTCCGCAGAGGCATGGCGCGAAGTGGCCATGCGAAACATTTGGTTGAGGCGCTCTTGCTCGCTCAATTGTTGTTGGGCCAGCACCTGCACCGCAATTTGGCGGGAAGCTTCCATGATCTGCGGGTCGTTCAACAACACCAGCGCCTGCAAAGGCGTGTTGGTTTCTTGCCGTTTTACCGAACACAAGTCTTTGGTAGCTGCATCGAAGGTGAGCATGCCGGGAGGCGGAACGGTACGTTTCCAAAACGTATACAAGCTGCGCCTGTAAAGCAAGTTTCCTGTATCCGGAACATATACCTTAAGGTTGCCGCCTCCACCGCGGGTTTCTGCCCACAGGCCTTCAGGCTGGTAAGGTTTCACGCTTGGGCCACCCACAGCACCGTTGAGCAAGTTAGAAGCCAACAGGGCCTGATCGCGAATCATCTCCGCATCCAGGCGCACCCTTGGCGAACGCGCCAACAAGCGGTTCTCGGGATCAATCTCTTCGTAAACTGCATTGGTTTTGGAACTCTGCTGAAAAGTGGCCGACAGCACCATGTATTTCAACATCGCCTTGGTATCCCAACCTTCGTGTTGGTATTTTAAAGCCAAATGATCGAGCAAGTCAGGGTGTGAAGGCAAAGCGCCTTGGTTGCCAAAATCATAAGAAGTGGCCACAATGCCGGTGCCAAATACTTGTTGCCACAAACGGTTGACGGCTACCCGGGCGGTAAGCGGATTGTCTGCATCAAACAACCAATTGGCGAGGCCCAAACGGTTGGGCGGCCGGTCTCCAAAGGCGAGAATGCGTTCAGGCGTAGACGGATATACCGGCTCGGTAGGCGCATCGTATTGCCCACGGGCCAACAAAAAGGCCTGCCGCGGTTGGGGCATTTCTTCCATCACCATGAGCTCCACTTTTTCAATGGAATCGGGCAAGTGGATGAAAGCTACCAAATCTTCTACTTCTTGGTGCGTGAGGGTGACAAATGGATCGGGAGTGCGCCCAACGGGTTCAACAAATCCTTCCTCATCCACATTGTTGAAGAAAGCAAACAGCTCAAAATAGTTTTTCTGACTTACCGGATCGTATTTGTGGTCGTGGCACCGGGCACATTCCATGGTGAGCCCCAAAAAGGCCGTGCCGGCTACCTGAGCCCGATCGGCTACGTATTCGGTTCGAAACTCCTCGTCCAAAGAGCCTCCTTCATAAGTAATCTTATGGTTGCGGTTGAAGCCCGAGGCAATGACCTGTTCCAAACCTGCGTCTGGCAACAAATCCCCTGCCAATTGCCAGGTTACAAACTGGTCGTAGGGCAGGTTTTGTTCGTAAGCATGGATCACCCAATCGCGCCAGGGCCACATGAAACGCTCAGGGTCATCCTGGTAGCCGTGGCTATCGGCATAGCGCGACAGGTCCATCCATATTTGGGTCATGCGTTCCGCGTAGGCGGTAGAAGCCAGCAAGCGGTCGATTTCCTGCTCAAAGGCATCTGGAGAAGTGTTGGCTTCCAAACGGTCCAGCGCTTCCAAACTCGGCGGCAAACCAGTCAACACAAAGCTGGCCCGGCGGAGCAACTTGGCCTTTTCGGCCTGAGGCGAGCGTTCCAAGCCAGAACCATCCAAGCGCTTGGCCACAAAGCGATCGATTTCGTTGTTTGCCCAACCTTCCCCAGCCGCGGGAACATCCGGCTGTGTGGGCGCAAGGAAAGCCCAGTGTTTTTTGTAGACTGCCCCTTGCGCTACCCAAGCGGTGAGTACAGCCTTCTCGTATTCGGTCAACACCAAATTGGATTCCGGAGGCGGCATGACGGTATTGGCATCGGTAGATCGGATGCGCTCCACCAACAAACTCTTCACCGTATCACCCGGCACGATGGCGTGCCGGTCGTGGGTTTCGCCCAGAGCCGCCAGGGCCAGCTCCCGCTCGTGCAACGCCAAACCAGCTTGTTGGTTGCCCTTATCAGGGCCGTGGCAGGCAAAACATTTGTCGGAAAGAATGGGCTTGACGTGGTAATTGAAGTCGATCTGTTCGGGAAGTGCTTGCACTACTTCCGGGCCGTCCGGCTTCGCCGATTGAGAGGCATCAGGACTGTTGCAGCCCAAGACCCATCCAAAAACAACCGCAACGATCAGGCTTTTCTTCACTTCCTAAATTTCGAAACTCCATTGGCGGGAGCTTACCGTGCTCGGCTTCCCTCCTCTTCATAAGCCAAAATATAAAAATCGGCAACAATAGGAAGCAGTGTTTCGGTCAATGAAAGCGACTAACGTGGAAGCTCAGTTGGGAGCTCAGCTTGCTTCTCCTATTGGCCATAGCGCTTGACTTGATACATCTTAGCTAAGGCAGGCCACTCCTACCTGGCGGGCAGGTGCGCTACTTTTTGAGGTCGTGCACCACTCGAAAGCATCTAAATTTAAAAAGCATCTAAATTTAAGTGGTGCATTACTTTTTAAAACCATGCACCACTTAAAAACCAAACGGATTGCACCGGTGCGTTGCCTTTTTAAACTGTGCACCACTTGAAAATGAAATGGATTCCACCGATGCACGACTTATTCAGACTGTGCACCACTTGAAAATAAAAATCGGATTGCACCGGTGCGTTGTTCTACTATTACGCACCACTTTTCGAAAAATAGAAACTGTGCACCAGTGCGTTGCTTCCCCCCCCTATGCACCGCCATGCTACAAAACAAAAGCGGCTTCGGTAAAACCGAAACCGCTTCAAATCAAGAGAAGAATTGCTCTCTATTTCTACCCACCCTTCAAAATCAACTGCCGGGCAACAACCGCCCGTCTATGGTCACCGGATACAAAGCCGGATCGCGGTCGGTCTCCAACAACTCGTTGCCAAAGAAGCCTCCGTACAAAGTGGTATTTGCAGCTACTTTAATCACCGCATCGTTTGGTTTGGTGGGCGGGTTGCCCGCACTGTTGAGCGTGTGTGCGTAGTTGCCTTGCTTGATCCAAATGCTCACGTTGCCCGACATTAGCGAGGCAGCGGTCAAGGCTTCATGCAAATCGGTGAAGGCATTGGGCCAGGAAAGGCCATCGCCAATGCCGGTCGCTGATGGACACACCCGAAGCACATTGCCCTGATTGGGCGGGGTGCCGGTCTCATATGCTCCTATATCTACTGATCCTCCGACGGTACGTTGATTCCCCGAAAGGTCAAAGATTTCGTTCACATAAGCGTTGCTACCCGCATCAAAAGCCGGGGAAGTGTTGGCAAAGGTGAGCGTACCGGTGATGAATTGCGGATCGGACGTAGAACTGTTGCTCACGTTCAAAGTGGTGGGCAGGTTGCCCTTCACAATGCAGTAATCCATATCAGCACCAGTAGCCAAGGCGTGCACTTCGTGTTGGGTGCCGTTGCCGCTCCAAAAAATGGAGTTGTAAAACGATCCGTTACTCCCTTTGAGGTAGACGGACTGCCCCACGTTTTGAGTCGAAGTGTTGTTGAAAAAAGTACAGTTGGTAACCGAAAGCTTAGAAATGGTTTCCACTGTAATGGCTCCGCCAATGGCCGCATGGTTGTCTTCAAACACACAATTGATGAACTCGGCTTCGGCATTCGTTGTAGCTACAATGCTCACTCCGGCTCCTTTGCCAGTAGCACCGTTGCCCACAATTCTGCAATTCACCACCTTCAAATAACCCGCGAGGTACATGCCGCCCCCCTGGTTGTGCCAGGAAGACCCGGCACCGTTGCCACCGGTGACGGTGAAACCATCGAGGCGGTTGCGCGAGTCGGTTACCGAGCTGTGGTTGACCACCACGTGCCACACGTTGTCGGACAATAGACCGGGCGTGCCGATGTCTCCCGACAAAATGGTGGGATGCGCCACCCAATCGCGTTCGTTCAATTGCGTTTCGGTGCCATCAAAACCGCCGTATAGGGCGACCCCGTTCGGCAAATAAAACCGACTGTTGGTAGCCGTTCCAGGTTTGTAGGTTCCTTGCTTCACCCAAATCTGAGTGCCGGTGCCTACTGAAGACAGGGCCGTTTGCAAATCGGTGAAGGCGTTGGCCCACGAGGTTCCGCTGCCGTTGCCCGTGGCCGCCGGATCTACAAAGCGGAAGTTTTGGGCTTGGGTGGTGAGCGCTGTGGAAAGCAGCGCTGTTAGTAGGAGTATTTTATGTATGGTTTTCATTCTATTTTTTGTTGAATACGTTTTTAAGATGTTGGAACACTTTACTGTCAATCTCGCCCATATTAGCTTTCAAATGGCCGTATTTCTCTTTATTGTCCTCAAACTCAACCTTGATAATGTTATTTACATATTCTTTTTCATACCAACTGTATTTAGGCACCTCCTTACCCGTTTCGTCGATTACTCTATTTCTCTCAAGATAATAAAGGACAGTTCCTTTATATTGTCCATCAACATCAATTAGATTGAAGTATTTGATTCCCTTTTCAGAATCAAAAGAAACTTCATATTCAAAGAAGCCTAGAACACTATATTCAAATTCCCATGCCTTTGAATGGTTGGTCATGAAATTTTCCTCTCCACCAATTTGTAAATCCCATTGTTCAGAGAAGTAATGCCCAATTAAACTAATACCATTTCTTCCTTGAGATCCAAGCCGTTGTTTAAGGTCATCTGTATCAATCGCTTTTCGATCAAAACCATCGCCCCAAACTTTGGGACCACCACCTTCATTATCATCAGCTCGAATTAGTTCGATCTCAACAACTTTACTGGGGTTATTCATCTTATCCATGAATGCCTCGTAAAGCATCCTTTGCTTATCAGTTATTTTGGATTCATCGACTACGGTAATAGTCAATCGATAAGCTTCTCGTCCATCTTTGAACTTTGTCTCTTGATGACCAATCTCAAAACCAGGCCCGTAGATATTACTTAGCATGGCTTGGAACTCATCCCAATGACCTGAATAGGTCACCGCAAAAACGTAATATCTACCATCAACCTCAGTGTTCATTATTGGAGAGTTTCCCACAAACCCAAAAGGAGAATTACTTGGGTAGTTGCCACTTAAAGGATCAATACTTAACCACCGACCCAAACGCGAATCATAAAGGCGGGCACCAAAGTCATAACTATTGCCCCCTCCCTTCAATTCATCATCTCTTTCCATACCATTGAACCCAAACTGGAAATCACCAGAATTGCCATTGCGCTCGGGCATCAACATGCCAAAGGGATAATAGTCGGAATAGGATTGCACATCCGCCACTGCATAGTCGTTTGCTCCATCCAAGGCTGTGCTGGTCAGAATACCATTGGCATCGTAGGTACCACCGTCTTCCAGCAACTTGCGGTCGGAGATCACGGCCAGCACGTTGCCCAAATGGTTGCTCAACTCATATCCTTTGCGGCCCACTTTTCGGAAATAATCCGTGGGGGATGGTTGTTGGATCAGGATAGGAGTCCCTCCTGCTCCGGCGGTGTACTCTACATGCTCTAAGCGGGCATAATCCCCACCTGACTTAACGCCCAGGCGGTTGGAACCATAGAGGTGTTGCTCGCTCAGGTTGTAGTGCTCGTTGTAGTAGCCTGCCCCTTGGCTGCCGTGGTCGGCATACTCGTGCTGGTAGGTAGCCATGATCTGGCCTTGCGCATCCCGCACGTAGTAGGTGGTGGTCCATTCGTTGGTCGGCAGGGCCACTCCACTTCCATCTTTAGGGATCACTGTTTTGGCAATCCGGTTGCCCATGGCATCGTAGCGAAACTTCAGGTCAGGCTTTGTACTAAAGGAGAACCTTTGTACTTCTTTTACCTTTCCAGTTACTGTCCAAACAATGTTTTCAATCTCTTCTGCCTCATCCTTAAACAACTGACCGATTTCATCGTAGCCATAATTGCCGTCACCATCAAAGGTAAAAGGTGTCTGATCATCTATATCAGATGAATAATTGCCCGAATAACTACCCTCATCTTTAACATGATCCAGTTGGTTTGTTCCTGAGGTATAGACGTAATCCAAATCATCCATCGCTAAAGGATTACCATTGGCAGTGGTTCCGTTCCGCTTCAGCGTCATGATGTTGCCATTGCCATCGTAGGTTAGCTCCACTTTGTAGTCGAGGTCGGCTGTGCCAGCCACCCAAGTGTTGGTCGAGGCTACATAATCGTCGTAGCGCTCAGCCTTTTTCAGGCGCTGCAACTGATCGTATTGGTAGCCCATGGCTTGCGGAGCGCCCAAAGGAGCGATGCTGGTGACCATGCGCGCAATGTTGCCATTGTACAGGTCGTTGGTGCCGGCCAACAAACCACTGGTGGTTTTGCTGCCTTGGGGCCGGGCAGTTCCCGATAGGGTGGCAATGGGATTATAATCCCCTTCATAGAACCCAAGGCTGTAGCCCACTACATCGCGAGCGGTAAAGCTCGCCGGAGTGATGGTTTGCCCGTCTTTTCCAGGATCACTGGTGGGGCTCAGCGCCTCACTGTTCATGCCTTTCGTCCAGCCGTGGATGGTGTGCATGTAATCGTTGCCCTGCACTTGGTCTTGCCCCAGCTCGGTGCGGGCCATGCTACCGTGTTGATAGTATTGGTAGCGGGCATCTTCGTCCCACACCACACCATTGTCCGAGGTTGCCACCGCCGTCACTTTGTTATCCGCATCGTAATCGAAACGGTGGTGAAAGGCATCGGCTTCGCCATCTTGGTAGCTCACTTGGTTCACGTTGCCACTTACCAGGTCGTAGTCGTACTCCATGAGTTTGTACTGTTGGTCAGCAAAAGGCACATTGGGATCGTCTTGCACCAGTTGTTTCACGTTGCCGTGCACATCGTAGTTGTAGTGCGTGGCATGATCGTGTTGCGCAGTAGTGATCGTGAAGTCGTAGGTTTCGAAATATGCTACAGCCGCCACGCGGTCAAACAAGTATTGCTGCCCATCGCCACCGAACTGCGCAATGCCATTGTTGGCCAGGAGTGGGGCATCGTAGTAGGTTTTGGTCACTTCATAGCGCGGTACCTGGGCCATGTTGTCCGGGTAATTGGGCGCCCCATAGGAGACTACCGTGTAAGTATCGAAGGTGCCACTCAGCAACATTTCTCCTGCTTCCACCGTTCGGCCCAGACCATCGTAGCGGGTATAGGAATAGATGTGGTTGCCTGGCGTGCTGTTGGCAGCTT